>NZ_JAUTYT010000004.1:0-396501 GCF_041946075.1 Flavobacterium sp. LAR06
GAAGCATTTAAAGTCGCATTTTGACCCGATAATATCGATACACTTTGTGTCAGTACCGATGCTAGTGCAGGAACTGGTGTAGAGGTAACAGTAACTGGAGTTCGGCTTGGTGCTTTACATGTGCCAATTGATGCTTCTACATAAAAATTACTAACCCCTGTTGGAACAATTGGAGAATAAGAGTTTCCACTTGCCAGAGCAACACCTCCAGCTGCTAAACTAAACCAGGAATAGGTAGTTCCGGCTACCGGATTTGAAACTGATAATGTCGTGGACTGAGTTGGTCCTGAAGAACAAACTGCTGTACCAACTGTACTAATCACAGGAGCTAACGGATTTGATACATTAATAACAACTGGTACACGTTCATTTCCCTCACAACCAGCTACTCTTGCAACACCTATATAATAAGTTGTGTTTGTAGTTAAAATTGGAGTTGTATACGAAGTTGTAGTAGCTAAAGCTGTAGTTGAGGTTGGTGAACTATACCAAGCTATAGTTGTTCCGGCTGCAGGAGTTGCAGTTAATGTGGTAGAACTTCCTGAACAAATTGTTTGATTTAAACCTCCTGTTACCGTTGGTGCAGCAAATTCTAAACGAACATCGTAAATTCTTAAATCAGTTAGCGCACTTACGGCCCCACCTAACTGTATTTGAACCTGATTAGTATCACCTGTCAAAGTATATCTTAATACTCCAATAGTGTTTCCTGGTAATAATGCCAAATTAAGCAAAGGATTATTTATCGCTACTGCTGATCCTGAATTTGTACCATTAAGTTTAGGCTGAATAATACCTGTAGATAATAATGATAGATTAAGCACACCAGCACCACTACCAATATATAAAACAATTTCATCTCCAGCCTTTGCTGTTTGGTTGAGAACCAAAGTTTCTTGAACAGAACAAAACACCCCGACGACTGTACTCAGCGTTGCATATGTTGTTAAGCCCGCGTCATTATCATAGGCAGCTGTTGGATCTGTTACAGAAGCAATGCAAATACCTGAAGTACCATTTGTATTTGATATTGGTCTACAAAAGGTTTGTGCAAAGTTTTTACTGCTTAAAAGCAATAAAAATACCAAAAACAATAATCTCTTCTTTACGATGAGATCATAAAAAGTAAAAGTTTTTTTCATAATTTGGAAGATTAGAAAATGGACAATAAAATACCTGTTGCGATAAGTACGTATACTTAGGCAATTTTAAAAAACGTTAATAATCAGCTACTTAAAATGAAATTTAAAATAACAGTTGTCTACTACTTTAAACCACATTTCATTAAAAAATATCACGTATACTGAAGTATACAAAGACCACTTCTTATTCTTTTGAATAAAAAACATCTTAAACTTTTGTGGAATACTGATATGAATCAATTTCCAAATAAATAGAGTGATTTGTAGAAGGTTAATTTTCAGAAAGAAAATCTATGTCTATTAGCAGAATTTGGGGAATTCTATTAAATATTGAGAGTATGTTTCAATTCGATAAAATGCTGATTAGACAGTCTATCCTTATTTAGAAAATTTACAAAATTCTAAAATTTGAAACATTATTTAATACTAAGGATTATCAATAAAAAATCACGACAATACTTTTATATACAAAACCACAGACTGGGCTTGTTAAATAAAAAGCTGACGTAATATTGGCTTTTTTGAAAAACGTTTATAGTTAGATTGAAATTTGCTTTTTTTCGCACAAGCTTAATTCTATCTGAAAGAATAAAAAATAAAGCTAAAGTAATTTGAAGACCTAATGCAAATTTGATAAGTAGAGTAATTGTCAATTCCATAAGCAAATTAATTAAGTTATTTTAAGAAAACCTTTAAACTCTAATGCAATAAAAAATCTTTATTATATTTTTTCACTTAAGAAAGAAAAGTTTTTTTTATCAACATTTTGTTTAATCTTTCCTCCACTAAAATTAATTAAAAGGAAAATATAAAACAAGAATAAAATTCCTATTTTTTAAAATGTAAAAAAAGGTTAAATGTTAAAATACTATCTAAAATACCAGAAAAAATGGCGCTTTTAAGAAGAAAAATGATGTTATAAATATCACAAAAAATATAATTAATTTTAACATATCATAAAAAAGAAAGTAAAAACTTACAAAATCAACATATTGATTGGTTAAAATAAGCTTAAACAAACACAATTATCAGCTATTTCAATGATTATCAAGCGACAAGGCTGTTTTTGCACTTATTTACAAAAAACACGTAGAAATACGGGCCAAAAAAAAATTAAAAGTTTAAACAAAAGTTAAAAAAATAAATAAAGGCAAACAATTTAACATTCATTGTTTGCCTTTCATTCAACTTAATTTTGTCTCACTAAAATCTTAAGATTCCAAAATAGTATTAATTTGTTTGAACAATTGACCGTCACTTAAAAAAGCACCCTGCTGAATCAATTCAAAAATAGACGCATTTCTGTCTTCAGTAAATACTTTTTTTCCAACTTTCATTTCAATCGTTTCTGTAAACATATTATCACTTAACCATTGCAAACCTTCCTTAGTTAGAAAATCTGTTTCCGGAACCAGTGATTTTAACACTATTGATTGAACATGTGTTTCAAAACACTGAAATAAAAAGATATGATTTTTCGAGAAATGCTCCAAAAATTCCGCTCTTGATAAAACACCCTCCCAGATTAAATCAGAGAAAACATCCAGTTCCTGTTCAGCAACCTCAGGTTTATTTATTTTAAGAGAATCCCATTCTGCTTTGTCAATAGCCTGTGTAGCCAAAAAGCTGGCAAATTCTGCGTGCAATTCATCAAATTGCTCTTTTGTAAGTCTTGCGTATTTCATTTATTTTTTTCTTTAAACATTCTAAAAAGAGCCTTCCTATTTTTTTGCTGTAATTATTCAAAAAAAAGCCCCCGCAAATGCGAGGGCAAATTTATAACTTTTTTTCGTTTACTAGAAAATGTATCTTATACCAAATTGCATTTGCCATCTTGATGTTAAACTGGCATCATAGCTAAACGTTTTTGTTGGTGCATTATTGAAAGTATAAGTTGGTGTATTTCCTGCCACAGTCACTCCAATTGGTTGCACACTGGTTGGAACCTGAACAACTCCCCAATCTGAATTTATCAAATTTCCGAAATTCAAAATATCAATACTAAATTGAATTGTATTCTTCTTTTCTGAAGCAGATGACACTCTAAAATTATAATCCTGTAATAGTTTTAAATCACATCTTCCTCTCCACGGAGATATTGCACCATAACGATCTGCATACTGTCCCCTCCTATCTCTCATATACTTATCCTGAGCTATAAATTTATCAAAAGCCTCAGCCTGACCCGCTCCGCTAAAAGTCATCTGACCAATTTCTGCAGTTGTAGGGATATATATTAAATCATTTACAGCTGAACCGTCTCCATTAATATCACCTCCATAGGTGTAATTAAAACGTCCTCCCTGAGCATATTCTAAGAATGTTGACACTGTGGTAGCCCATTTGTCATGTCCGTATTTCCATTTTTTAGAAGCTACACCAATAAATCTATGATTATCTCCGTATTTGGAATTTGATAATACATCATTATTTACATTTCCAAGCGCCGGATTAAAAGCAAAAGCATCTCCTGTAATTTCCGCCTCAATAGAGTTTACATCTTTAGACTTTAAATAGTTATACGCAACACTGGCATACAAACCATTTTCAAATGTTTTTTGCAATTTAACCGTTGCGTTAAAAGCGCTTCCCTTATCAGAATTCGTCATTACATAAGCATCATTTTCTCCGTGATCTGCCGCAACATAAATTGCTCTGTTGTCTACCCCCGCTAAAGTTCCTGTTGGTGGTTTTAACCCCCAGTTTTGAACATGTACAGCATTGATATCTTTATTATAAGACAAATCTAATGTTACTATATAATTACTTTCAAATCTGTGATCAAACCCCAAACTTGTTCTCCAAACTTGCGGCCATTTATAATCAGGATCCATAATTTGCAGGAAACTATCATCAGCACCACTTACCTGATTCCCTAACCATACAAAAGGAATTCTTCCTGTAAAAATTCCAGAACCTCCACGCAGCTGAGAAGTCGCATCGCCTTTAACATCCCAATTGAATCCAATTCTTGGCGACCATAAAATTCGATCGCTTGGCAAATCTGTTGAGATTAAAGGTACAGCTTCTCCTGTTTGAGGATCATAATAATCAATACCATTGTCTCTACCGGCGCCTCCATTATCAGTATCTATATATTTCTGAATCAAATCAGCGGTGTTAAAGTAAAGTGGTTTATCTATTCTTAAACCTACAGACAATTTAAAATCATCATTTAAACTAATATCATCCTGTGCATAAAATGCTAATTGCCCTACGTTTAGCTCGGCTAGTTTCCAACCACCGTCTGCTCCAACTTCAAATTGACTTTTTGTATTAAATGTATCTTGTGCATATTTTAGGTTTTGCGCAATGATACTCGTTGCATAAGGCTGAGCGGCATCATTTAAGAAATCCTGAGTAGTGAAATAAGGAGTAAAAAAAGTTCCTGCATAACCATTTGGATTTCCAAAATTGTCATATCCAGCTAAATTGAAAGAATTTTTAAATCCAAATTTTTCAAAAGAAGTCCCAAAAGTAAATACATGTTTTCCAACTGTATAAGTCAAATTATCTGTAATCTGAAATACCTTTTGGTCTAATGTATTATTGATAGAAAAAGGCTCATGCCCGGCAATGATATAATTAGAACCTGCACCATCCTGAATATTAATTACGGGAGCCGGAACAGAAAATGGCACTCTGTAATCATTAAAATGAGAATATCCAGCCTGTAGTTTGTTCGAAACTTTTTCACTGAATTTTGAATTTAATTCCGCTAAAAAAGAACTTAAATTATTATTGATTTGATAACCTGAGTTTCTAAACTGTAATATTGAAGCATTTGGTCCCCTAAAACCTAAGGCTGTTGGGTGAGCCGGTTTATCTTTTGAAGCATCCAGAAAGTTATAAATAACAGCCAGTTTATGATTGTCATTAATATTCCAGTCTACTTTAATAATTCCTTTATTAGAATTAGATTCATGCAAAAATCCTTGATAAGCACCTGTATCATATCCCAAATCTGATAGTGCTTTTGAAACCGCAATTAAATCAGATTCCATAACTCTTGATTCATTAATTCCTGTTACACCATCATTGTTGTTTGCAACGAAATTTGATCCTAAATCGCTTCGTTTGTCAATTTCAAAATTTCCAAAAATGAATAATTTATCTTTAATGATTGGCGCCCCTAAGCTAAATCCTGCCTGAGTTTGCTCTAACGTTGGCACAAATATTTTTTCGCCTTTAATCTTACTTCCCGTTAAATCCTGATTTCTATAAAAAGCATACGCTGTACCGTGAAATTCATTCGTCCCCGATTTCGTCACGGCATTTACAGAAGCTCCTGTAAAACCTGATAATGTTACATCGTAAGGTGCGGTCGCTACCTGAATTTGCTCAATTGCGTCTAATGAAATAGGTTGAGCTCCAGTTTGACCACCCGGAGTTGCAGCATCTAATCCAAATGGATTATTAAAAACAGCCCCATTTAAAGAGTAATTATTGTACTGATCGTTTCTTCCTCCAAAAGAACCACCACTAGCTGTTGGTTCTAAACGTGTAAAATCTTCAGCAGATCTTGAAATTGTAGGTAAAGCTGTTAATTCCCTTCTGCCAATTGTAGTTTCAGCACCGGTTTTTCCGCTTTTAAAAACTTTGTCCTTAGTTACAATTTTAACTTCCTCCAATGCCTGACTCGCATCTGCTAAGACAACATCAATATTAAAAGGTTTACCTAAATCAAGATAAATATCATCATATTCCTGATTTTGAAAACCTACAAAACTTACTACAATTTTGTAAGGACCTCCAATTCTCATGTTTAAAATACTAAACCTTCCATCTTCATTGGAAACGGCTGAATACTTACCTCCTGTTGGAGTATGAATCGCTAAGATCGTAGCACCTGGTAGTAGCTCATTGGTGGAGCTTTTTACAATACCCTTAATACTCGACGTCGTTGTTTGCCCTACGGCTGCGGTTAAGGCCAGCAAACATAACAATAATGCAAAGATTTTTTTCATTTTCCTGATTTTGAATGAGTTATTATTCTCAAAATTAGGCAAAAAAAAACCACTCCTAAGAGTGGTTTTTATATTTTATTAACAAGAAGTTAACAAAATGTTATTTTTCAGCAATAATCTCGTATGGTAAGTCAACGATAACATCTCTGTGTAAACGGATGCTAGCAGAATATTTTCCAGTACGTTTTACGATACCACTAGTGATGAATTTTCTATCAATAGCGTTACCTGATTTCTCTAATGCTTCAGCAATGTCGATGTTTGTGATAGAACCAAAAAGTTTCTCTCCACCAGCTTTTGCAGTAAGTTTAATCTCAAGAGCTTTTAAAGTTTCAGCTAATGCTTTAGCATCAGCAACCACTTTAGCTTCTTTATGCGCTCTTTGTTTTAGGTTTTCAGCTAAAACTTTTTTAGCAGAAGGAGTTGCTAATGAAGCAAAACCTTGAGGAATTAAAAAGTTACGACCGTAACCAGGTTTTACAGATACTACATCATCTTTAAATCCTAAGTTCTGTACGTCTTGTTTTAAAATAAGTTCCATGTTGTTGTCCTTATATTTTAGAAGTTAGGTTCTGCTTTAACAGAAACCAGCGACTAGAGTTTTTAATTATTTTAATAAATCGGCCACGTATGGCATTAAAGCTAAGTGACGAGCTCTTTTTACAGCTACAGAAACTTTTCTTTGGTATTTTAATGAAGTTCCAGTTAAACGACGAGGAAGAATTTTTCCTTGCTCATTAACGAATTTCAATAAGAAATCAGCATCTTTATAATCGATATATTTGATTCCTGATTTTTTGAAACGACAGTACTTTTTAGTTTTGTTAGTTTCAATGTTTAAAGGCGTTAAATATCTGATATCTCCGTCTTTTTTTCCTTTTGCAGATTGTTCGATTGTAGACATAATAATTACGCTTTAGTAGATTTTAATTTAGCTCTTCTTCTCTCCGCCCATGAAATAGCATGTTTGTCTAAACTT
The DNA here is from genome assembly GCF_041946075.1 of Flavobacterium sp. LAR06. Classification (NCBI taxonomy): domain Bacteria; kingdom Pseudomonadati; phylum Bacteroidota; class Flavobacteriia; order Flavobacteriales; family Flavobacteriaceae; genus Flavobacterium; species Flavobacterium sp. LAR06. The sequence goes on from NZ_JAUTYT010000004.1 coordinate 7,089, forward strand.
ACAGTTAAGAAACGCATAACTCTTTCGTCACGTCTAAATTCAGTTTCAAAAGCAATTAGAACTTCTCCAGCTACTTTGAATTCGAATAAATGGTAAAAACCACTTTTTTTGTTTTGGATTTCGTAAGCCATTTTTTTCAGACCCCAATCCTCTTTCGATACCATTTCAGCTCCTCTACTAGTAAGAAATTCTTCAAATTTCGTTACTGTTTCCTTCACCTGAACCTCAGATAAAACGGGATTTAAAATGAAAACAGTTTCATAATGATTCATAAATACAATATTTATTTGTTAAAATTGGGTGCAAAAGTAACCATTATTTTTATATATACAACACTTTTTTATCTTTATTCGTTGTAATGTAAAAAATAAGGCTTAAGTTTAGTTTTTTTTCTAGAAAAATAATACATTTACTACTGCTATCCTGAATTTATTCTAAATTTAAATGTTATGAAACTAAACTGTGTTGTTGTAGATGATAGTTCTATACAGAGGACAATTATTGCAAAATTAGTTAATAATCACCCAGGTTTGCACTTAATCGGGGACTTTTCTAATGCAATAGAAGCAAAAAGTTGTATCTCTTTAAATAATATCGATCTAATTTTTCTAGATATTGAAATGCCTGTTATCAATGGTTTTGATTTCCTTGACGGACTAAAATCTAAGCCTCAGATTATATTTATTACTTCTAAAGCCGAGTATGCCTTAAAAGCTTTCGACTACGATGCTACTGATTATCTTCAGAAGCCTATTGCCGTTGACCGTTTTAATGCTTCTGTAAAAAGAGCAATCGACATGCATCTGCTTAAAAAAGAAGTAAAAGAAGAAGAAGGCGAACATATCTTTATTAAAAGTAATCTTAAAAAGCTTAAAATTTTCACATCGAAAATTAAATGGATTGAAGCTTTTGGAGATTACGTAAGAGTAGTCACAGAAGACGACAGCAACTTAGTTCTTTCGACAATGAAATCTTTTGAAAATGATTTATCAAAAGACAAATTTATTCGTGTTCACAAGTCCTATATTATTAATATAGACAAAGTAGAACGCTTCAACAGTAAATTTGCTGAAATTGGAATCACAAAAATTCCATTAAGCCGAAACAAAAAAGAAGATTTAGTTAAAGCATTGTCAACTTCGTCGTAATTAATAAAAATCGACGTTGACAATTACTTTTATAGCTCTGTACTGAGCAACAGCTTCAAAACTATTCAACATTTTCTGAATAGTTTTTTTTGTGTTTCCTAAATGCAGGTTTTGCGGAATCTTAATCAAAATCGTTCTGATATATTCATTTCTGATTCGACTGATTGCGGGTTCTTCCGGACCTAAAACCGGCATATTTAAATTCTGGCTCAAAACCTGGTACAACCACATCGATCCTTCTTTTAATTTTTCAAAATCTTTGTGCTTTAAAGTGAGCTTTATAATTCTGAAATAAGGCGGGTATTTATAGATTTGTCGGTCGTATAATTGCTCCTTATACATACCTACATAATTATGTGTTGTAACCTGTTGGATTGTATTATGATTTGGATTATAAGTCTGAATCACAACTTTTCCTTGTTTCTCTGATCTTCCGGCTCTTCCTGCAACCTGTGTCATCATCTGAAAACTGCGTTCAAAAGCTCTGAAATCAGGATGATGCAACATATTATCGGCATTCATAATCCCAACCAGACTTACATTATCAAAATCTAAGCCTTTAGCCAGCATCTGTGTACCAACTAAAATATCAATTTCTCTATTTTTAAAAGTATCAATGATCTTTTCAAAACCAAATTTTCCTCTTGTAGTATCCTGATCCATTCTTCCGGTTTTAGCTTTCGGGAAAAGAGAAATCAATTCCTGTTCGATTTGCTCTGTTCCGAAACCTTTTGTAGTTAAATCAATACTTGAACAACTATGGCAATGCGTTGGCTTAGCAATTGAATACCCACAATAATGACATCTCAATTGATTTTTATTTTTATGAAAAGTCAAACTCACATCACATTGTTGACAATGCGGAACGTGACCACAAGTCATACATTCTATTATAGGAGAATATCCTCTCCTGTTTTGAAACAAAATCACTTGTTCGCCCAAAGACAAAGCTTCTGCAATTTCTTCTATTAAAAGATCACTAAAATGACCCGTCATCCTTTTTCTGAAATGCTTGTCTTTTAAATCAACCAAAACAACTTCAGGCATTCGAACATTATTATAACGTTCTGTGATCGTAACTAAACCAAATTTTTCAATTTGTGTATTAAAATACGTTTCAATACTTGGAGTTGCTGATCCCAAAAGCACTTTGGCATTATGAAAATTAGCCAAAACAATTGCCGAATCGCGAGCATGATATCTCGGCGCAGGATCTGTTTGCTTAAAAGTTTGTTCATGCTCTTCGTCAACAATCAATAATCCAAGATTATTAAAAGGTAAAAACAAAGCCGACCTTGCTCCTATTACAATTTGAGCTTTATCAGAATCCTCAAGAGTTTGTTTCCAAACCTCTACCCTTTCATTGTTACTATATTTAGAATGAAAAACAGCAACCTTATCTCCAAAATGATTTCTAAGACGAGAAACCAACTGAGTTGTCAATGCAATTTCAGGCAATAGATACAAAACTTGTTTTCCAATTTCTAAATATTCTTCAATTAACTTAATGTATATTTCCGTTTTTCCGCTTGATGTAACTCCGTGAAGCAGACAAACTTCCTTTTCTGTTAAATTCTTTTTAATTTCGTTGAAAGCTGTTTCCTGCGCATCACTCAATTGCAATTGTTTTTCTGAAGCTTTTCCATCAAAAGAAACCCGATCGTGTTGCAGATAATATTCTTCAAAAATTTCTTTTTCAATTAATGTTTTTACAATCGTCGAAGTTGAATTTGAAACTTCAGTCAATTTCTTAACTGTGATAGGCTTTTTCTCTGAAGCACTAATCTGAAAGTAAGCCATAACAATTTCTTTTTGTTTATTGGCACTTTTCAACACTTCTAATAACTCACTTAAGCCATTATCTGATTCATATTTAGAGTGCAATTTTACATATCGAACCAGTTTTGGCTTGTAATTTTCTTTTACTTCTTCTTCTAAAACAATGATATCCTTTTCCATTAATTTTTGAAGAACAGGAAGAATATTTTTTTTATTTAAAATCGAAATAATCTCCTGAACCTTTAGTGAACTCTGCTGTTGTAAGGCTTCATAAACCAGAAATTCATCGTCAGAAAGCTCGTTTTCATTCACAACAACATCTACTTTATGCGAAATAATAGTTTCGCTTTCAAGCAATAATCCACTAGGGAAAGCACCGCGATATACATCGCCAATACCACACATATAGTAGTTTGCCACCCAAAGCCAGTGTTTGATCTGAGTTTCGGTAGCGATTGGTTTTTCGTCTAAAATCTGATGAATTTCTTTGGCTTCATACAAAGTCGGAGCATTTTCATGAATATCCAAAACAAGTGCCGTATAGATTTTACTTTTAATAGGCACCGCCACCCGCATTCCTTTTTTAATAAAATGGAACTCGGCCTCAGAAACACGATAAGTAAGGGGCTTAACTAAGGAAAGTGGTAAAATAACTTCGACAAAAAACATGCGATTTTTTTATAGGATTGAGATAATTATTTTTTGGCCGAAATTTTTTCAGCATTATATTCCTGAACCAAATTCAAAGTATGTTTTAAAGAGGAAAGATCTTTCCAATCATCGTGACCTGTAATAATATATTTAGGATTCATAAATTTAGACTGCACTTTTTTTATCGATTTTTCCCACTCTTTTACATCAGCATCACCTAAATATCCTAATTTTTTTGCTTCTGCACTCTTGATAAAACAACCTCCGTAAAGCACTTTTTCTTTATCAAACCAAACTACAATATTGTCCGGCGCATGTCCTTTTCCAGGATAATAAACCTGAAAAGTATGTTGGCCAACAGTAAATGTAGTATCATTTGGTATTACAAATTCAGCCCTATTTTGATCTTTCTCTTTAAGGATTTTGTCCGTTGCTTTTATAGTATACGTTTTAATTCCTTTTTGTTTGTAAAAACCTAAACCTCCCGCACGATCATCATGAGAATGTGTCGCAAAACACATAATAACATCCTTATTATGTCTTACTTTAATTGTATCTAATAAAGGCTGAAACTGTGTTTGATCCCAAGGCGCATCAAACAACACAACACCTTTATCTGTAACAAGATATAATGCATTGGCAGAAATCAAAGTTCCTTTGTAATCATGAAATGTCTTATAAACATAAAAGTCACCTGTAAGATGACTTATTTGTAATGGCGAATTCTTAGATTGTCCAAAACTATTGGATAGTATTGCTAAGAATAAAATTATCGAAGCTAATTTTCGCATATTCTTTTTATTTCACTCGTGTCCAGTATTGCGTTCTTCCCATAATAGAAATCCCAACATAACCACGAAGTTTTAATTTATCTGCTGATTCTAACTCAATATAACACTTGTATTTTTTACCATTTGTTGGATCCAAGATTGATCCTCCATTGTACTCAGAACCATCTTTTTTAAGTCCGTTAATGATAACCATACCTAAAATTGGTTTGTTTTTTTCTGCACCTTCACATTTAGAGCAAACATCCTTTTTATGATTTTCACGAAGTATCTCTACGACCTTACCGTATATTTTTCCAGATTTTTCATAAACCTCTACTACTGATTTTGCTTCACCAGTTTCATCATCAATGGTTTTCCATTTTCCAATAACGCTTTGACCTTGCATTGTACTTAATGTCAAGAAAAAAACACCAATTGCTAACATCCAATTTTTCATATTATTTATTTTTTTTTTGTTTTAATTTTCTGATAGAAGCATTCAATTCGAACCCTAAAAGCAGAATCATACAGTTGATCCAAATGTAAAACATTAGAATTAATAATGTCCCAATTGAACCATAAAGTTCGTTATATTTTGAGAATTTTATAACCCAAATCCCAAAAAAGAACGAAGATATAACAATTAAGATCGTTGTAAAAACAGATCCTATGCTAATAAAAGGCACTTTGTTATACTGTTTTGTACCATAACGTAATAATATTGAAGATGTTATCAAAATCATTAAAATAACGAACAAATATCTCCCTAAAATAATGAGCGGAATACGATCACTCAACACATCCTGAATGATCGTTTTTTGAATAAACACCTCAAAAACGACAATTGTAGCCACGGTAACGAATAATATAATAGTCATGATGAGCGAAATCGCCAACGCAACTAAATACTGACTAAACCATCCGCGTTTATCAAAAACATGTTTAGAAGACTCAAACCCACTTAAGATTCCGTTAATACCATTTGCCATCAAAAAGATAGAAAGCAAAAATCCGGAAGAAAGTAATCCAGAATGACTATTATTTAAGATATCACTAATGATTTTGCTAATTGCATCGTATGTATTTGGCGGAACTCCCTGCTGTACAAATTGAAGAAAATCATCCTGAAATCCCTCAATAGGAATAAACGGAATTAAGTTTAAAATAAATAATGCAAAAGGAAACAAAGCCATGAAAAAGCTAAAAGAAACAGCACTCGCATGATACGAGAAAGCCCCTTCCAAAATTCCGAGTACATACATTTCAAGCAAATCGTACAACGAAAACCCTTCAAGCCATGGAAATTTTATACTCTTAAAAAGACGAGCTACAGAACGTACAATCGGGACCTTTTCAATTTGATCTTCAATTTCTTGAGACATATATTTATTTTAGATTTTAGACTTCAGATTTTAAAACTTTTATTTTTCCAATTTATAATTCTTTTCAAATCCAATTTCATCTGAATAATCAATCATTTTGATTTTTGTTTTTTCAGATGAAATAATTTGTAGATTTCCATTGTTTACATTTGCTTTTGTAGTTCTGTAAACAATCTCTTTTTTTGGAAATTCAATAAATTCAATTTCAATATTATTTGGGATACTATTCTCTCTTATATTTATTACTTTATTTTCAGTAATATACCCATAACGTTTTTCATTACCATTTAATTGATATTCAATTCTTATTGAAGCTAGCTTTCCAAGATTGGGAATTTCGCTAAAAGGAATGATTATTAAATCCTCTTGATTTAAGTTGATTAATTTTTCAAAATCATCTATTTTATCATCAAAATTATATAAATATTGAATTTTAATAATTCTGTTTTTTAATTCTGATTTTCTGTCTGTTTTAAACTTAAGTACATATTTTTCTGCTGGATCTCTTTTAAAAGTAAATTTAATGTCATTTTCAATAATTTCATATTGATTTATAAATGTGTAGATATTCTTTTCTTTTTTCCATTTTCCTTTAACTTCTCTCCATGTAAAACAACTAACATGGGGTCTACTGTAAAAAAAAAATGTTGAATTTGGATTTATAGTAATTTCACTAAAAGTAGGTTCATTTACAAAATCAAAATCAGTTTTCGCATTATAATAAGCTTTAGAATTATTTACAAAAACAATGGGCTTATCTTGAGCAAAAAGAGATTGTGCAAATAAAATTAAGAATAGAACTTTAAACTTCATTTCCTTTGAATTGATGTTAACTTCTTAAAATGCTTTCAGGCTCAAATCCATGTTATAAATCGAATGCGTCAATGCGCCAGAAGAAATATAATTTACTCCGCAAAGACCGTACTCACGAATGGTTTTTTCATTGATATTTCCAGACGATTCTGTTTGGCATTTTTTACCAATTAAAGCCACTGCTTTTTTAGTATCTTCATAATTAAAATTGTCTATCAAAATTCTGTGAACGCCATCACTTAAAAGAATTTCACGAATTTCATCTAAATTTCGTGCTTCAACAATGATCTTTAAATCGAGATTATTGGTTTTCAAATATTCTTTTGTTTTCTTTATAGCAAGTGTTATTCCGCCAGCGAAATCAATATGATTGTCTTTCAGCATGATCATATCATATAAAGCATAACGATGATTTTCGCCACCTCCTATTTTTACAGCCCATTTTTCGGCTACTCTAAAATTTGGCGTTGTTTTGCGTGTATCTAATATTTTAGCCCCCGTTCCTTCTAAAAGCTGCATTAACTGACTGGTTTTGGTAGCAATCGCAGACATACGCTGCATGGTATTCAAAACCACTCTTTCCGACTTTAAAATAGACTGTGAACTACCTGAAACTTCAAAAACCACATCGCCATATTCTACATTCGTTCCGTCTTCTATGAAAGTCTTTATTTTTAATTTTGGATCAACATATTCAAAAATCATTTTTGCCAGGGCAACACCGGCAATAATCCCCTGATCTTTTACCAATAATTTAGCTTGTCCGTGCGCTGTATCAGGAATACAGGCCAATGAACTATAATCTCCCGGGCCTACATCTTCTCGAATTGCATTGCTGATCAATAATTGTAATTCGGCTTGAAATTGTGCTTCGCTAATCATTTTTCTTAAATTTTATAAGATGCTAAAGTAGGACTTATTTTGGGGATTTGAAAGCTCCTTTAACACGAAAAGTCAATTAGTATCTTAATTATCTCTTTTTATTTACCATGAAGATATTAAGAAAAATTAAGCTTTTCTCTTTAATAAAAGTTAATCTCTTAATGTTCAAATATTTTTATTTTTTGTTCGCCACTAATAGAGAACATTAAATATCTTTGAAGTTCATTCAAATAAAACCATGGGATTAATTAAAGATATTTATTCGGTTTCTTTCTACGAAAAATTTGGTCAGGCTGTCGCCGAAGTACATCCATCTTTCAACAAACAAAAATTCATTGAAGCCATTTACGAAGACGATTTTGCACAAAAAGAATGGAAAGACCGCATGAAACACACTACTGTTGTCTTGCATCAATTTATACCTGAAAGTTTTCCAGAAGCTGTTGCTTTAATTGATAAAATCATTCAAAATTTAAAGAAAAACAGTTTTACAGATGGCAATCTGGCCTTCATTTTCTTTGCCGATTATATTGAAAAATATGGTTTAGAAGATTTTAAAACTTCGGCTAAAGCCTTTGTTTCTATAACACAATTTATTAGTTGTGAATTTGCTGTTCGTCCTTTCATTTTAAAATACAAAGAAAAGATGGTTGATGAAATGACAAAATGGTCGTTACATGAAAATCATCATGTGCGAAGATTAGCCAGCGAAGGCTCTCGCCCGAGATTACCTTGGGCAATGGCGATTCCGTTTTTAAAGAAAGATCCAACTTCAATTCTGCCTATTTTAGAAAATCTAAAAAATGATCCCTCAGAATATGTTCGTCGAAGTGTCGCCAATAATTTAAATGATATTGTAAAAGATAATCCTGAAATTGTACTTGAAATTGCGCAAAAATGGAAAGGCATCAGCAAGGAAACAGATGCAATTATAAAACACGGCTGTCGTACTTTATTAAAACAAGGTCATCCTGAAATTCTGAGTCATTATGGTTTGGAAAGCACTAATATTGAACTTTCAAATTTCGAAATCAAAACGTCAAAAGTCAAAATTGGAGATTATTTACAGTTTCAATTTCACTTAAATAATAAAAATGACCAGGCCAAAACCATTCGTTTAGAATACGCCGTTCATTATAAAAAATCAAAAGGCCATTTGGCTAAAAAGGTTTTTAAAATCAGTGAAAAAATGTATCAACCACATCAATTGACTAAAGTTGAAAGAAAGCAATCTTTTAAATTAATTACAACTCGTGTTTTTCATACGGGCATGCATCAATTGTCGATTATTATTAATGGAACTGAAAGTGAGTCTTTGAAATTTGAGTTAGTTGAATAATTTCAACGAACCAGTAATACTCCAGAGGAGTGTTATGTTTATAGCAAAGAGAAAACGCACCAACAAAAGCTCCAGCGGAGCGATATCTTCTCACACTTATTTCGACACGCTGTGGCTTATGAGAATTCGTATCTGAATTTTCTATAAACATTTCGTCTCTCCGAGACTTTTCTAGGATAAATCAAAATTAAATCAATGCCATAAAAACAAACCCAAACATTTTCCCTACTTTTATAAATACAAAACAAATTTTCTTAATCTAAATTAAGTTATAGATCGGGGTTACCACTGTAATTTTGTTTTCAAATCAAATATAACCATGTCAAATATTAGTTTAATTATCGAAGAACGTGCTGCCAATATTGGCAATTTTATGGTAGGGAGATTATTGCCTTTCCGTGAAAAAAGAGCTGTCGGACCATTTCTATTTATCGATCATATGGGACCTGCTCATTTAAGTGATCATGAAAATATGGATGTTCCTCCGCATCCGCATATCGGACTTTCAACATTAACCTTTTTATTTGAAGGAAGCATCATGCACCGCGATAGTTTGGGAACCGAACTAGAAATAAAGCCCGGCGCCGTAAACTGGATGACAGCCGGAAAAGGAATTGTCCATTCTGAAAGAACCCCGGAATATTTAAGACATTCTGACAAAATGCTTCACGGTTTACAAATTTGGGTGGCGCTTCCAAAAGAATTGGAACAAATGGATCCGAATTTTGCACATGTTGAAGCAGATGATATTCCGAAATGGGAAGAAGATGGTGTTTCTTATAAACTAATTGCCGGAGAAGCTTTTGGTAAAAAATCGCCAGTTCCTGTTTATAGTCCGCTTTATTTTATTGAAATAAAAAGTAAGGAAGCTAAAAAAATCAATATTGGAAAAGATTTATTCGGCGAAAGTGGATTGTATATTTTGGAAGGAAGTATTAAAAGTGGCGAACATATTTACGATCCAAAACAGATTCTAATTACGACTGACAGCACTTTATGTGAGTTTGAAATTGCCGAAAACTCTACTGTTTATATTTTTGGTGGACAACCGTTTCCTGAAGAACATTTTATCTTTTGGAATTTTGTTTCTTCGGATAAAGAATTACTCGAAAAAGCAAAAAAAGACTGGACAGAACAAACGTTCCCGAAAGTTCCGGGCGAAACCGAATTTGTGCCTTTACCTGAACCAAGAATCAAATAAAATATGGATACGATCTCAGCAAAAATAGATACACGTTTGTATCGAACTGAAGTAAAATCAGCAAGTGATAATGTCTTAATATCTGATGAACCCCAAGAACTGGGCGGTAAAAATTTAGGTCTAAATCCGACGGAGCTCTTGGCTGCATCATTAGCTTCCTGCACCGTAATTACTTTGCGAATGTACATCAATCGCAAACAATGGAACGTATCAGAAATAAACGTCAAAATTGATTTTGAAAGAGATTCTGAGCGAAGTGTATCCGTTTTCACAAGAAAAATAGAAGTAATTGGTGAAGTTGACGAAACGCAAAGACAAAGATTGGAAACCATAGCCAACAGCTGTCCAATTCATAAAACGCTAACCCATTCAATAGAAATTAAAACCACATTAATATAATTTATCATGGAAATAAATCAAATCAACGATATAAGAAAAGGCTATTTTGAAGCTATAGAAGACGGAAAAGAAGCCGGGAAAATGACCTATACCTGGGCAGGAGATTCAAAATTCATTATTGATCACACCGAAGTAAATGAAGGATTCAACGGAAAAGGGGTTGGCAAAAAACTGGTAATGAAAGCCGTAGAATATGCCAGAAATAATAACCTGAAAATTATTCCACTTTGTCCTTTTGCAAAAAGTGTTTTTGATAAGACTGAGGATATTCGTGATGTACTTTTTTCTTAAAGGTGCTAAGATTCTAAGTTGCTAAGGTTCTAAGATTTTTTTAACCGCAAAGCAAGCAAAGAATTACGCAAAGTTCGCAAAGTTTTAGGTAAAGCTTTGCGAACTTTGTGTTTATATTCAGTTTTAGCATATAACTAAACCTTGCGATCTTTGCGGTTAAATCAACATAAAGAAAAACCAATTTCAAAACACATTTTCAAATCTCCTCGAAAAGCCTTACATTTGCATGTAATTTAAACTTAGAGTATGACGAGGATAATTACACTTTTCTGTTTTTTTATAGCGCAAATCGGCTTTTCTCAAACGGCTGGCGACTATTTAGAAAAAATCAGAAACAACGAAGCTCTCTTAACAGCTTTTTTTCAACAAATGCCTAAAGGAGGCGATTTACACCATCATTTTTCAGGATCAATTTATGCAGAACCTCTTTTAGAGAGAGCTATTGCAGAAGATTTTTATTTGAATTTAGAAACCATGGCAGTCGCTAAAACAAAACCTTCAAACGGCAATTGGCAAACTTTCTCTTCTCTTAAAAACGAAGGAAAATTACCTTTCTATCAACAACAAGTAATGCAAACCTGGTCGGCTAAGGATTATAACGGCGTTTCGGTTCCTTCCGACGATTTGTTTTTTGACTCTTTTCAAAAATTCGAGCCTACTATCCAGGGGCATTTTGCAGAAGGAATGCTTGAATTAAAAAAACGCGCTCTTTCAGAAAATGTAAGTTACATCGAAACACAATTATCTACGATTCCGTGTGATATGAATGTTTCAGATTTAACTGATTTCAATTCAAAACTACGTCAGGCTTCTGTTCAAAAAGATGAAAAAGCGGTAATGAAACTTTTAGACGAATTGTACAAAGCGATTCAGCAGAAAGATGCTAAAAAATATGCGGCTGATTTCAATACTAATTGCATAGCAAAACTACACAAAGACTTAAAAATTGATGACGATAAATTTACGATGCGCTATCAAAACTTTGTGCTTCGTTTTATGGATCCGGTTGATTTATTCAAAAATCTGACAATTGCTTTTATCTCAGCAAGCGATAGTAAATTAGTTGCGGGTGTAAATATCGTTTCTCCGGAACATGGCGAAAATTCGATGAAAGATTATTGGTTACATATGTTGATGTTTAAGTACTGTCACTCTAAATTTCCGGATGTAAAATATACGCTTCATGCTGGCGAATTAACTTTAGGTTTGGTTCAGCCAGAAGATTTAACCTGGCATATTAACGATGCCATTCACATTGCAGGAGCCAACAGAATTGGTCACGGAGTTGATATCGCATACGAACAAAATTCATATGATCTGTTGCGCTATATGGCAAAAAACAATATTCCGATTGAGATTAATTTGACGAGTAACGAATTCATTTTGAAAGTAAAAGACGGTCGTCATCCGTTTACGCTTTACAAAGAATTTAATGTACCAATTGTAATCAGCACGGACGATGCGGGAATCTTGAGAACCAATATGACAGAACAATATGTTTTATTAGCTAAACGATACCCTGATGTTTCCTATACGACAATAAAGCAATATGTTTACAACAGTATCAATTACAGTTTTATTCAGGATGCTTCTGTCAAAAAGCAATTATTAAAAAATTTGGATGTAAGATTTAAAACTTTTGAAGATAAATTTTCTAAAAACTAACGAAACCTAACAGGTCTTAAAAACCTGTTAGGTTTGCCCAACATTAAACTATGATTCTAGAAGCCGTTTTCTTATTTATAAAACCTGATTTAGCAAATCAATTCGAGGCTGATTTTGCAAAAGCAAGTCAATATATTTCTTCCATTGATGGCTATTTGGGACATCGCTTAGAGAAATGTCTGGAGATCGAAAATAAATATCTTCTGCTGGTCGATTGGAACACGTTGGAAGATCATACAATAGGTTTTAGAAGTTCAGAAGCGTACTTAGAATGGAAAAAGATTTTGCATCATTATTACGAGCCTTTTCCAATTGTAGAGCATTTTGAAACCGTTTTTGAGAATAAAAAATAGTCCAGAGATTTTACGGATCGAAAAGATTCACACAGATTTTAATTTGTGTAAATTCGTGCAATTAGTGGCAAAAAAACAAGACAATGAACATCAAACTTATCGCCATTGGCAAAACCGACAATAAATCGTTACAGACTCTAATCGACGATTATACCAAACGTTTGTCGTTTTATATCAAATTTGATTTGGAGATTATTCCGGATATCAAAAACGTAAAGAATTTATCTGAAAGTCAGCAAAAGGAAAAAGAAGGCGAATTGATTTTGTCAAAACTTTCTCCTACTGATCAATTGATTTTATTGGATGAAAACGGGAAAAACTTCTCCAGTGTTGGTTTTTCTGAAGAATTGCAAAAGAAAATGAATTCCGGAATTAAAACACTGGTGTTCGTCATTGGCGGCCCTTACGGATTTTCAGACACCGTTTACAGTAAAGCGCAGGGGGAAATTTCGCTTTCGCTGATGACATTTTCACATCAAATGGTGCGTTTGTTTTTTATTGAACAATTGTACCGCGGATTTACGATTTTACGAAATGAACCTTATCATCATCAGTAGACTTTTGTTTCAGGTTTTCTTTGTTTCAAGTTAAAAATTTTTAATAGATATACTCTTCTTCTTCACTTATAAAAACAAATGGAATCTTTTCATCAACAATGTTTTTTACAAGGATTTTACATTGAATGTAATCTCCATAAAGCATACTTTTATCGTATGAAAATATAATTTCAGCTTTTGGATTTATTACTAAGCTATCCAGAAAGGGTTTCAAATTATTTTTAGGAAAATCATAAGTTTTTCTTCCTCTGTATTCTATCATTCCATTTTTTCTGAAATACAACTGACTGGTATTTTTACTGACATTTTCTATTTTATAATACACTTTCGTAAAAGGCAAAAAAGCCAAATTCTTTCCGATGGAATCTGCGTAAGAATAATAATTTTCGGCTTTTTCATTTTTATGAGCGCTGTCTCCTCGCTTTTTTTCTTGTAATTTAATAACTTCCTGAATTACCAATTTTAAAGGCAAACGCTTGTCTATATTGAAAATCCAATTGGTGGAGATAATGCTGTTTTTTCTATTTACTTCGGCAATTGTATCTTTACCTTCAGTTTTGAAAAAGAGGTAAATTGGCGAATGATCCTGAACGTCTTTTACAATTGACACATTTGCTTTTGGGAGTAAAACGTCTTTTTTTTCTTGACATGAAAAAAGAAGAAAAGCTATAATTAGAGTAAAGTACTTCATGTTTAAATCTCGTTTAAATTAGCTAAAAGATAAATATTCATTTATTAATTTTCTTAAAATCAGGAATGCAAAAACTTCCTATGGCTCCAGAGCTAAATGTAAATACAATATTATCTTTATAAAAAATTTGCGAGCAATCATCTGAATGTTCTTTTTGTTCTTTCTCATTAAGATTATGATCAAAAAGTAAATAACTTAAAACTCCCATTCCTCGGTATCCATATTCAAGTGTAGTAGGATTTCCATCTGATATACCAATACAATTTACATTTTCTAACTTTTCGTAAAGCTCTTTAAAAGTATTGTTGTTCCATTTAAGTTTCTTTTTAACTACATCTAATGATTTCGTTTTCCCGTCATATTCGCTTTTATACTGCGAATCTTTCGGTTCTTCATAATCTTCAAAATCAACATTCCATTGTTGAAAAAGTAAATCATTTTTATCTGAAATATTTCTTGGTTCATAAACAACCAAATCAATATTATCAGAAGAGTTATAACGTATTCTAACCGAATACTTTTCTGGAATTATTTTATCAAAATATTCTTTTAACCCTTTTATATCCTTAGATTTATCCTCACAATTTCTTTTCAAATCTGATAAATTTTTATCATCACAGCCCGATAAAAAAATTGCCATAAAAAGTAAAGAGAGTATTCTTTTTGTCATGTTATTTTCTTTAGATCTTATTTCGAAATCATTTTCTCAAACAAGGTCACACATTCCATTGCCTCTTTAACATCGTGAACTCGAAGGATTTTCGCGCCTTTTGCCAACGCAATGGTGTTTAGAACTGTCGTTCCGTTTAAGGCATCTTGTGCTGTATTATTCAACGTTTTATAAATCATCGATTTTCTTGAAACTCCCGCTAAAACAGGCAAATCCAACAAATTAAAAAGCTCCATTTTTTGCAAAACTTCATAATTCTGATCTGTTGTTTTGGAGAAACCGAAACCTGGATCGAGAATCAAATCATTAATTCCGAGGCTACGCGCCTTTTTAACTTTTTCAGAAAAATAGAAAAGCATTTCTTTTACAATATCATCGTATTGTGTTAATGTCTGCATCGTTTGTGGATTGCCACGCATGTGCATCATGATATACGGAACATTGTATGCTGCAATTAAATCAAACATTTTATCGTCTAGTTCTCCTGCTGCAATATCATTTATAATCGCTGCTCCACTTTCTATACTTGCTTTTGCAACTTCAGCTCTAAAAGTATCTATCGATAATAAAGCTTCGGGGAAATGTTTTAAAAGCAATTTAATTACCGGAACAATACGTTCAATTTCTTCAGCTTCAGTAACAAATTCAGCACTTGGTTTGCTCGAATAAGCCCCAATATCTATAAATGTCGCGCCTTCAGAAAGCATTTTACCTGCCTGAGCGATAATCTCTTCTTCATTTTTATACTTTCCTCCATCGAAAAAGGAATTCGGCGTCACATTTAAAATCCCCATTACTTTAGGAATTGACAAATCAATAAGTTGACCTTTGCAGTTAATCGTCATCTGTTGTTATTTTTGTTTCAGGTTTCAAGTTTCAGGCTGACGTAGATTGTGTAAGTTCCAGAACTTGAAACTTGAAACCTGAAACTTGAAACATTAATTTTTAGTTTAAAGTTGCGGCATTAACAATTTGTTTAGAAAAAACTTGAAACAAAGAAAACCTGAAACTTGAAACTCTTGAAAAATTCCTTATTTTTGAAGAAATTTTAGCAAATATACAGCAATAAATGAAGAATACTTCCCTTGAATTTGATAATGTAATTACAGTTTGCCGTACGTTATATATCAACAAAATGAAAGATTATGGTAGTGCATGGAGAATTTTAAGACTGCCTTCACTAACCGATCAGATATTCATAAAAGCGCAAAGAATCAGAAGCTTACAGGAAAACGAAATCCGTAAAGTAGATGAGGATGAAAAAGGAGAGTTCATCGGAATTATCAATTATTCTATCATGGCTTTGATTCAATTAGAATTGGGTGTTGCAGAACAGCCAGATCTTGATGTAGAAAAAGCAACCGAATTATACGATGCTAAAATTAAACTGACCAAAGAATTAATGGAAGCCAAAAATCATGATTATGGCGAGGCCTGGCGTGATATGCGCGTGAGTTCCTTAACTGATTTGATTCTGCAAAAAATACTTCGCGTAAAACAAATTGAAGATAACAAAGGTAAAACTTTAGTTTCTGAAGGTATTGACGCTAATTATCAGGATATGATAAATTATGCTGTTTTTGCACTAATTCTTGAGCCTATAAATAAATAAAATTCCAAAAAATAAATTCCAAATTCCAATCCTAATCTTTGAAATTTGGTCCCGATAGCTATCGGGAGGAATTTAAACTAAACCTATATTATGAAAAATATCATTACTCAATTCTCCCGAATATTCGTCGGCGTATTATTTATCATTTCAGGATTAATAAAACTAAATGATCCGGTTGGTTTCTCTTATAAACTGGCTGAATATTTTAGCGAGCCGGTTTTCAATATGCCTTTTTTAGAGCCATTTGCTTTAGGATTAGCTATCTTTTTAGTGATTTTGGAAGTAGTTTTAGGTGTAATGTTATTGGTTGGTTATAAAGTAAAAACTACGATATGGGCTTTATTGCTTTTAATTGTTTTCTTTACCTTCCTTACCTTCTACTCTGCTTATTTTGATGTCGTAAAAGATTGTGGGTGTTTTGGAGATGCTTTACATTTAACACCATGGGAGTCGTTCACAAAAGATGTGGTATTGCTTTTCTTTATTTTGATCTTATTCTTCAATCAAAAATTATTAAAACCATTGTTTTCAACTCCACAAACTAATTTTGCTGTTTATGTAAGCGTTGTTTTATGTGCTTTTATGGCTGTTTGGGTTTTAAATCACAATCCGATAAAAGATTTCCGTCCTTACAAAGTGGGAACCAATATTGAGAAAGGAATGGAAATTCCGGAAGGCGCTCCAAAGTCTGTAGTTGAAATGATTTTCATTTATAAAGTAAACGGTGTTGATAAAGAATTTGGTGAAAAAGATTTAGCAAATATTCCTGCAGGCGCTACTTTTGTAGATAGAAAAGATAAAGTGATTACCGAAGGATATGTTCCGCCAATTCACGATTTCACAATGACAAAAGACGATTCTGACTATAAAGCAGAACTTTTAAAAGAACCAAAATTATTACTTTTTGTTACTTATGATTTGACTTTATCTGACCCGGCGGGAATGAAAAAATTAGAGGCTTTAAACAAAGAAGCACAAGCAAAAGGATACAAAGTGGTTGCTATGACAGCTTCTGGAGCTGATGAAATTGCAAAGGCTAAAAAAGAATACGGCTTAAATGTTGATTTTTATTTTTGTGATGCAACAGCTTTAAAAACGATTGAAAGAGCAAACCCAAGTATCGTTGTTTTACACAACGGAACGGTATTTCAAAAAGTGCATTACAATGATACTGGAGATTTGAAATTATAATTTTCTCTAAATAAAAAATAAAAATCGGTAGGCTATAAAATAATTTAGTCTGCCGATTTTTTTATTAAAATCAGACGTTTTTTAGTTCCTAAAATCCTTTCATTAGCAAAAAAATAGTTCGATTTTTTAGTTTCTAAAAAAATGATTAGTAGATTTTTTCATTTTTAAGGCGAACTATTACGATTTCAATCGCGTTTTTCTAACCGAAAATTCCAGTTTTGTTACAAAATAAACGACTCTTCAAATTTTGTTAATCTCCATTTGGCATTCAATTTGTTTGTTTAACTTTGTTCGGAACCTTAATTTATGAAATTGCTCTGATTTGAATTTGCAGATTCAGTTCAGAAAATACAATTCATAATATTTTTAAACTATTATTTAAATATGAAACAAATAGCTCTAGTTGTTATTGCACTGATTACTTTTTCGTGTTCTCAAGCGCAGAAAACCAGTTTCTCTAAAGAAGCTCTGTCTGAAAAATTATTAACTGTTGATGGAGGTCAGACTTCTTTCAAAAACATTTTAAAAAAATACAAAGGAAAAACTTTGGTTATTGAAGTTTGGGCTTCATGGTGTGGCGATTGCGTAAAAGCAATGCCAAAAGTAAAAGAATTACAAGCCAACAATCCCGACGTTTCTTACTTATTCCTTTCTGCTGATAAAACGGCTGAAAAATGGAAAATCGGAATTGAAAAACACGAAATAAAAGGCGATCATTTTATGATGAATGACGGAATGAAAGGTATTTTCGGAAAAGCAATTGATCTGGATTGGATTCCGAGATATATTATCATCGATAAAACAGGAAAAATCGTTTTATACCGCGCTATCGAAACTGATTTTGATAAAATCAATGAAACCTTAAAAAGTTTAAAACAGGCCTAAATACCTTCACAAATTACCCACAAAAAACAAAAATTAAAAGAATAATAAAAACTACCAAAATGAGAAAAAAGATTGTTGCAGGAAACTGGAAAATGCATAAAAACGCAGAACAAACTCAAGAATTATTAAGCGAATTAATTACAAAAATACCTGCACAAACAACTGCTCAGGTAATTGTTGCTCCAACATTTGTAAACTTACAGGCAGCAGTTGCTAAAGTTAAAAACACAACAATTAGCGTTGCTGCCCAAAACGTTCACCAGGCTGAAGGCGGAGCATTTACAGGAGAAATTTCTGCAGATATGTTAACTAGTATTGGTGTAAACACAGTAATTCTTGGTCACTCTGAGCGTCGTGCTATTTTCCATGAAACTGATGCATTAATCGCAAACAAAGTGGATACAGCCTTGAAACATGATATGACGGTAATCTTCTGTTTTGGAGAAGAATTAAAAGACCGTCAATCAGGAAATCACTTCAATATTGTAGAGAATCAATTGCGTGATGGATTATTCCATATCGCAAAAGAATCTTGGGCAAATGTTGTTTTAGCATATGAGCCAGTTTGGGCAATTGGAACTGGGGAAACTGCTTCACCAGAACAAGCTCAGGAAATGCACGAATTCATTAGAGAAGTTGTTCGTAAAGCATTTGGTGCTGATATCGCTGACGAAGTTTCTATTTTATACGGTGGTTCTGTAAAACCGGACAACGCAAAAGAAATCTTTGGTAAACCAGACGTAGATGGTGGTTTAATTGGAGGAGCAGCTTTAAAAGCTGATGATTTCTTAGCAATTGTTACAGCAATCTAATTTTAGATTTTAGATTTTAAAATCTTACTTATAAAAAAAGCGTTCGCATCAGCGAACGCTTTTTTTGCGCTTTAATTTATTCCTAAATTAACAATGTTCTCCCAGATTTATAAGCAACTTCTACTTTCTATTGTTACCTTTGCAAAAAAATTATTTATGTCAAATATATATTTAGGATATCATTTTACGATTGTGCCAAAAGAACCGGGATCAGAAATTTTAATTGCTGAATTAGGCGAAAAAGCGTTTGAAACTTTTACAGAAACGGACAACGGAATTTCTGCTTATGTGAAGAAAGATCTATGGGATGAAAACATTCTGGATGACATTTATATTTTACAGTCTGAAGAATTTAAAATAGAGTATACAGTTGAAGAAATCGATCAGGTAAACTGGAACGAAGAATGGGAGAAAAATTTTGAAGCGATTGATGTTGACGGGAAATGTCACGTTCGTGCCCCTTTCCATCCAAAAACGGATGCTGAATTTGATATTGTAATCGAACCAAAAATGAGTTTCGGAACAGGTCATCACGAAACAACACATATGATGATTCAGCATTTATTAGAAATGGAAGTTCAAGGTTTAAAAACTTTAGACATGGGTTGCGGAACTGCGATTCTAGCTATTTTAGCCGAAATGAAAGGAGCTCAGCCGATCGATGCAATTGATATTGACAATTGGTGTTATTTGAATTCTATCGAAAATGCAGAACGCAATAACTGCAAACACATTACCGTTTATGAAGGCGATGCTGCTTTATTAGCTGGTAAAAAATATGATTTAATCATTGCCAACATCAACAGAAACATCTTGTTGAATGATATGCAAAGTTATGTAGACTGTTTAAATAAAGATGGAATCATTTTATTTAGCGGTTTTTACGAAGAAGATATTCCTTTTATTGATGCTTCCTGCACTGAAAAAGGATTGACATATGTTAAAAAATTTCAAAGAAACAACTGGGTTTCATTAAAATACGTAAATTAGTTTTAGTAATTACAACAGTACAAAAACCTAAAAACATGAGTACTAAAGAAAAAGTAAGAGAAAGAGTTCAGGTTAAAGAAGCAGTTGGTTTCAATAATGAAATCATTGTTTATAACGACGATGTAAACACTTTTGATCACGTAATTGACACTTTAATGCGTGTTTGCAGTCACACGGCTGAACAAGCAGAACAATGTTCCTTAATTGTACATTACAATGGAAAATGCACTGTAAAAACAGGGCCAATGGACAAACTTAAACCTCAATGTACACAACTTTTGGAAGCTGGACTTAGCGCCGAAATTGTTTAATTGTAAATAATTTAAAAAACATTCTATTTTATTCTATATTTGGAATAAAATAGAATGTTTTTTTATGGAAGAATACGGAAAAATATTAATTATCGCCACACCTGTTTTTTTGGTTCTAATTATAATTGAAAAAATTTACGGCATCTATAAAAAAGAAGACACTGCACCTTTAATAGACAGCGTATCGAGTATCAGCTCCGGAATTACCAACTCGGTGAAAGATGTTTTAGGTTTGAGCCTTACTTTTATTTCCTACGAATGGCTGGTTTCTAATATTGCAATTTATCACCTTGAAGCTAATGTCCTCTCCTATTGCATTGCTTTTTTCGTTATCGATTTTTATGGTTATTGGAGCCATAGATGGGCACATCAAATTAATTTCTTTTGGAACAAACATGCTATTCATCACAGTAGTGAAGAGTTTAATTTAGCCTGCGCCTTACGCCAGCCCATTGCGAGTTTAGCAAACTTATTTACTTTTTTATTGATTCCGGCAGCATTATTAGGCGTGCCCGCTTCTGTAATTGCTATTACTTTACCGCTGCATTTATTTCTGCAATTTTGGTATCATACAAAGCACATTAAAAAAATGGGCTTTCTTGAAAAAATTTTGGTAACTCCTTCGCATCATCGTGTACATCATGCCATAAATCCGGAATATTTAGATAAAAACCATTCGCAAATCTTTATTTTTTGGGATAAACTTTTTGGTACTTTTCAGGCTGAACTTGATGATGTTCCGCCAGTTTTTGGAATCACAAGACCTGCACATACCTGGAACCCGATTAAGATAAATTTTCAGCATCTTACTTTATTAATTAAAGATGCCTGGCGTGCAGAGAACTGGAAAGACAAACTCACCATCTGGTTTAAACCAACCGGCTGGCGTCCTGAAAATTTTGAAGAGAAATATCCTGTACACAAGATTGAGAATGTCTATGATTTTGAAAAATACGGTACACAAAACTCTCAAAAATTAATTTACTGGGCTGTGGCACAAGTATTAATAACACTTTTATTTGTGACTTATTTGTTTGATAATATTGCCAAAATTGGTCTGCCAAACATCTTTATTTATGGCTTTTTTATTCTAATTACTATTTACAGTTATTGTGAATTGATGGATAAAAATAAATATGCCATTTTTTGGGAAGGATTGCGCTTCATTACAGCCATTGCCATTATCTCTTATTACGGAGACTGGTTTGGCTTAAACCAAGTTTTTCCTTTCTCCAATTATATTATTTTAGGTTACTTAAGTCTGTCATTTCTGACTTACGCTTATTTTATTATGAAAGACTTTAAAACTCCCCAAAATCAATTAATAAATTCATAACCCCAATTATGAAAAATTCTACCATTTTTAAAACCTACATTGCTTTTAGTGCACTTTATCTACTTATTTTACTTGCCGGATATGAAAATTTAGATTTATTTTTAAAACCTGTCTTAATTCCGCTATTAGCTTTTGGCACTTACTTTTATCGTAGTTTCTCTACTAAAAAAGCGCTTTTAGCGGCTTTATTGTTTTCATGGATTGGAGATGTGATTTTGCTTTTTGCAGATATCGCTGAAATCTATTTTATACTTGGTCTTGTTTCTTTTCTGACGGCACATATTATTTATTGTGCATTATTTAATAAGCAGATAAAATCCAGAGTTCATAAAAATAAAGTTACTTTCGGAATTGGAAGCCTTCTTGTCGCCTTCTATCTTATTGGGATGCTTATGGTATTATTACCTTCTTTGGGCGATTTAAAAATACCTGTTATCGTTTACGCAAGTGTAATCTCAATTATGCTTTTATTTGCTTTTAACGGATTTTTAGTTTGGCAAACCCCAGGGAATAAATACATTTTTGTAGGTGCAATTGTCTTTGTAATTTCAGATAGTATTTTGGCAATCAACAAATTCTATGCACCAATAGAAAGAAGTTCCTTTTTTATCATGCTGACTTATCTTGTGGCACAATATCTGATTGTGGTTGGAATATTAAAACTGAATCCAAAAAAGGCAGAATAACTTAATGGCACACGGATCAAACGGATAGGACAGGTTTTCATCGATTTATTTTTTTAATCTTTTAATCCTTTAATCTGTGGCAAAAACTATTTTACTCTTTACATTTGTAAGACCAATACTCTTAAACCATGAAAAAAATAGCTTTTTTTATCATTTTACTAATTACTGCAACTTCCTGCGTGAGTTCAAAATCGACTTTAAAAAATGTTGATGATAACGCTCCCGATTTGGTATTGAAGAAAGACAATACTTTTGCCATTACACTTTTTAGCAACGACAAAAAATACGGCTATAATCCAGATTATCCTATAAATATTTTCTACCAAAATACTAGAAATGAAACCTTAAACGAAACTCGTTTTCTAAATGCTCTTGCAGGACCAAATGGTGAAAAAATCACATATAAAAGATTAGAAACCTGTTGTCCTTTTCCAACCAAAAGAAGCGATATGGGTGCAGGGTTTTTAAATGTTTACGAATTGACCTGGCCAGGACAAAAGAAACCTGTTACCCTTTATTTGAATGTTTATGAAAAAGGAATTTTGATGGTCCCGATGGGATTAAGCTTGAAGAAGGAGTAAACACAAATAATCTATGTTGGGAAATATTCCTTTACTTTTAATTATTTTACCACTATTATTTCAAATTATAATTGGTAGAAAAGCAATTGGTGAAACAATTTCATTAAAGTTTGGAACGGTATGTTTTATTAGCTTAATCTCACAGATTATTTTATCTATTGTATCTTTTTATATTGCTTCCTATAATCTTAATAAATATTTTGAGCAAAACCCAAATAGTTTTAGATGCGGGATGGGAATCCTCGGACTTATTATGATGTCTTTACTTCTTACTTTTATACTCATAGTCTTTATAATCATTCAATATTTTATAAAAAAATCATACGACGAATAAAATGATCAAAACAAAAACAGCTTTTATAATTTTCACCCTTTTATCACTGGCCGTATTTCCTTATTACATTGCTATTCTAACTATAAATTCTGATTTTTTCTATTCGATAATTCCCGGATGGAATACTACTATTATTCCTGGTCAAACAATTTCAAATTTAATCAAATTTATAATTTTAAGTATTGTAACATTTCATTATTGGAAGCTTTCAAAATTAACTAAAGAGATCAGTGATAAGAAATTCCTAATCCATTTTTCGTTAACTATTCCCGGAGTATTATTTGGTAAAATAAATCTTTTATGACCTCCTTAACTTCCATTCCGTTGATCCGGATCACTTTATTAATCAGATTTATATCGTCGTCTATTTTCATGTTTTTATGAATATTTTATTTTTTACCGGACAGATTCTATTTTGGATTTTTTATGTTAGATTTAAGAGAACACGAGCCTTTCAATAACAATCACAAAGCAAAAAAATAAATAATAAATGAATCCAAAAGAGTTTATCATCCGAAGAGGCATTACAGACAACTATCCTAGAAAACTAATCTTAGAGCAAAACCAAATAAAATTTGACAGCAAAGATTTAAGAAATAATTCCTTTATCACTTTTCAAAAAGATGAAATTGCTGAATATAATTTTGGAGTAAAATTCATGAGATATAAATTCGTTTTCGGAAGAGAATATGTTATATCGATTCGTAGTAATGATAATCAAATTATTAAGATCAATTTTAAAACTTATTTTGGCAGAAAGAAAGATGAATATCATAAGCTTTGCAATGAAATTTTAGACTCTTTATGGGAACTTTATTTCGAAGAAATAGCAACAAAATACATCCAAAAACACGAATTAGGAGAAGATATTAAAATCGGTGAAGTGATCGTTACTAAGGACGGTTTGACCATTTTAAATACTGCATCTTTAAAACCTAAAAATGAATTTATTCCATGGGAAAAAGTTAGAACCAGAAGTTACACTACTTATTTTGCCATTTATTCCAAAGATGATGCAGTTAATGTAAATCGTGGTTATAGTTATTTAAACGACTGGAATACCAATGTTTTATATAGAGTAGTTAAAACTCTTTTAAGGAAAAAAGAAATTAATAATGATTAATGTATTATTAAATTAAAAGCAAAAAAAATTACCCGAATAACAAGATATTTAGATTATTGAGAAGGTAAATTTATTGAAGCCCAGGCTTGCAACGCCTAAAAAATAAGTTAAACTCTTCGTTCTACTTGTTTAAATGCTTTAATTTTGATTGTATAGAAAAAATATAATTAATGAATCAATCAAAAAATCAATATAAAATTGAAGCAACAAGCTTCAATTTGCAACAATACTTAGACAGAATCAAATTTTCAGGAGAAATTGAATTAAATATTGAAGGCATTACAAAATTAATGCGCAGCCAATTATTCAGTGTTCCTTTTGAGAATATTGATGTTCAGGCCGGAAAAGTTATATCGTTAAACGGTGATGATATTGTAAATCAAATTGTGAATCTAAATCGAGGCGGTTACTGTTATCAGATTAATGGTTTGTTTTCACTGGCTTTGCAGGAAATTGGTATTCCGCATTATTATGTTGCGGCACGCCCTTTGGTAAATCCCGGACAGAATGCGAAAACGCATTTGGGTATTATTGTAACTATCGAAAATGAAGATTATCTGATTGATTTAGGTTTTGGAGGAAACAGTATTAGACAACCTTTGAAATTGAGCGAAATTGGAACTGAGATTCAGCACGATTCTGATACTTTTACATTGGTGAAAACAGAAGATAATGATTATCTACTGCAAATACTGATTGGACAAGAATGGACTAATTTATATTCATTTGATTTGGCAACGCAAAGATGGATCGATTTTAAACCTGCCAATTATTACAATTACTCGCATCCGGATTCGGTTTTTACACAAAAATTAATTGTGGTTTTACAAAATCCGTTGGGCAAAAAGATATTATCTAAAAATTCCTTAAAATCAGTAACAAACGGAGTAACTGAACTTCTTTCTTTTGAAGACGAACAATTAGAAACTATATTAGTTTCAGAATTCAATTTGAAAGTACAATCTTAGAACTTTACAATTCAAAACTTCTTGAAAACTCGTAATTCCACTAAACCCTAGCCCTGATGGGAGGGAAAACCCTTTTGTGCCGGGGTTCGGCACAAAAGATTACTTCACATTAAATTTATTTTAATTGGAGTTCAGTGAACTTCGTTTGGAAGGGCAGCAGGATTAGCTTCTTAAAATAATCTTAAATCCTCATCCGCTATTCATAAATCATAACTACCTTTGCACTGTCAAAAAATCATATTATGAACATACAACATATTCCACAAATTAAGCATACTGATAGTGGTAATTTCTTTTTATTGGCGGGACCTTGCGCTATTGAAGGAGAAGAAATGGCTCTCAGAATTGCTGAAAAATTAGTTGGTATTACCGACAAACTTCAGATTCCTTATGTATTTAAAGGATCATTTAAAAAAGCCAACCGTTCTCGAATCGACAGTTTTTCGGGAATTGGTGACGAAAAAGCATTAAAAATTTTAAGAAAAGTTTCGGAGACTTTTCACGTTCCAACTGTAACAGATATTCATACCAATGAAGATGCTGATATGGCTGCTCAATACGTTGATGTATTACAAATTCCTGCCTTTTTAGTGCGCCAAACTGATCTTGTTGTAGCTGCGGCCAACACAGGAAAAGTAGTAAACTTGAAGAAAGGACAATTTATGAGTCCGGAAAGCATGAAACATGCGGTTCAAAAAGTATTAGACTGTAATAATGAGAATGTTATGGTTACAGATCGTGGTACTATGTTTGGTTACCAGGACATGATTGTTGATTTTAGAGGAATTCCGACTATGCAGCAATATGCGTCTACGGTTCTTGATGTAACACACTCGTTGCAACAGCCTAACCAAACTGCCGGTGTTACGGGCGGAAGACCTGATATGATTGAAACTGTTGCCAAAGCGGGTATTGCTGTAGGTGTTGACGGTATTTTTATCGAAACTCATTTTGACCCTGCTAACGCAAAAAGCGATGGTGCCAATATGCTTCATTTAGACTATTTTGAAGGTTTAATGACTAAATTAGTTGCCATTAGAAAAACAGTTAATTCATTCTAATTTTTATAAGCCATAATTGAAAAATAAATTTTTATTCTTGCCTTTTTTTTTAATGTGTTTCGCTGTAAATACGTTTGCTCAGGAAGAGATTGCAATACAAGATAAATACGCAGCACACAATAAAGGAAAGTTCTTTGTTTCATGGGGTGGTAATAGAGATAGTTACTCTAAATCTGATGTTACTTTTAGAGGTAAAGACTATAACTTTACGGTTGACAATATGACAGCACACGACAAGCCTAAAGGATGGCATGTTGATTATATTAATCCAGCTAAAATGACAATTCCGCAAACGAATTTGAAATTTGGTTATTTCATTAATGACCACTATAGCGTTGCCATTGGTGTAGATCACATGAAATATGTAATGACACAAAATCAAACAGCAAATGTTACAGGTTATATTAATTTACCTGATGATCAGGCTGGACATATTTACAACGGAGACTATAATAATACACCTGTAGATATGTCTCAGGGCGGTGCTCAGGAAGGTGGTTATGATAACGGTGTTACTCCGCAAAATGGTCCTGCTTTTTTAATGTACGAACATACAGATGGTTTGAACTATGTTAATACTGAGGTTTCCAGACATGACGATATCTCGAAATGGTTTGGTTTACCAAATATAGATAAGGTTCAGATTAACTTAACTGAAGGTTTGGGTGCCGGAGTTTTATATCCTAAAACCAATACAACCCTATTAGGAAAAGAACGCCACGATGATTTTCATATTTCTGGTTTTGGTGTTTCTGCAAAAGCCGGAATCAACTTTACTTTTTTCAAGTACTTCTACTTGCAAGGTGAGTTAAAAGGAGGTTACATTAACATGCAGGACATTAGAACTACGGTTAGTAATGAAGACAAAGCTTCGCAAGACTTTTTCTTCTTTCAAAGAATTATTGCTGTAGGAGGAATTTTTAGAATCTAATATTTCACAAAGTATACTTAAAAATAGTTATCATTTTGGTAACTATTTTTTTTGCTCTTAATTTGCCAGATCATACTTTATTCATAAAAGTCAAACGATGAAAAAATCAAAATATCTATTTCCCATCATTACATTTTTACTGAGTTTTGGTTGTGCTTTGTTTGTTGCGATGAAGGTTTTTCCGAACAATCCATTTTCTGGAAAAAAGCCGGAAAATGCTGTATCGGATAAAATTCATGATGGAGATCTTATTTTTCAGACGTCAGAATCTAAACAGTGTGAAGCAGTAAGAATTGCAACAAACTCTAAGTTTTCGCATTGCGGC
Source organism: Flavobacterium sp. LAR06 (assembly GCF_041946075.1). Lineage (NCBI taxonomy): Bacteria > Pseudomonadati > Bacteroidota > Flavobacteriia > Flavobacteriales > Flavobacteriaceae > Flavobacterium > Flavobacterium sp. LAR06. The sequence continues at coordinate 34,826 of NZ_JAUTYT010000004.1, forward strand.
ATTATTTTCTTTGTTAATGGCGGACAATTTGTTTTGGAAGCGGTACAGCCTGTAAAAATAACACCTCTTGAGCAATGGATCTCTCACGGAAAAGAGCATAAATATGTTGTTAAGAGACTCAAGAATGCTGAAACTATTTTAACAGAGGAAACTCTTGACAAAATGAAAATCTATGGCAAACAACTTCTGGGCAAGGAATACGATGCCTATTTTGAATGGACGGATACAAGAATTTATTGTTCTGAATTAGTTTGGAAGATTTATAAAAATGGCGCCGGAATAGAATTATCAAAATTAAAACAATTGAAGGATTTTAATTTGACTGATGAAAGAGTCCAAAAGATATTGAAGGAAAGATATGGAAATGATGTTCCGCTTAAGGAAAAAGTTGTTGCTCCTTCTGATCTCGTTGATTCTGATTTACTAAAAACTGTTATTGATACATATTAAAAAACAAAATGTTTTTAGACCAGGGATTTTATGTATAAAACAGATTTGTACAAATAGATTCCATAAAAAAAAGCGATGATTACTCATCGCTTTTTTTTATAAATTAAATCTCTATTAATTCGCTGTTGGAAGAACAATTCCTGATTGGTCAATTAAATAAATTAATGACGTCATGGTTGCAGCTCCTAATTCCAACTCTCTTTTGTTGATGGCATCAAATTTATCATTTGCCGCGTGATGATAATCAAAGTAACGTTGTGAATCTGGTTTTAAACCTGCTTTAACGATTGTTTTAGACGTTAAATGACCAATATCTGAACCTGCGTGACCAATTGTGAAACTATGTACTAAATAAGGCTCGAAAAAGTCTTTAAATCCTTGTATTTTCTTGAAGTTGGCATCATCAGCTTGTATTGAAAATCCTCTTGGAGTAAATCCGCCTGAATCACTTTCTACAGCCAAAATATGATTCTCTTTCTTTTGTTTAGAAACTTCTTCATATTTAGCACCACCTTTTCCGCCGTTTTCTTCGTTCATGAATAATACTGCACGAATTGTATTTTTAGGTTTATAGTTTAAATTTTTAAGAATTCGCACTACTTCCATGCTTTGTACTACTCCTGCTCCATCATCATGAGAACCATCTGCAAGATCCCAGGAATCTAAGTGACCACCAACAACTATAATGTTCTCCGGAGTTACTGTTCCTGTCAATTCTCCAATTACATTATAAGACAATACATCTGGTAAAGTCTCACAAGATTGTTTAAAATAAAACTTTAAAGCAGGATTAACTTTTAGAGATTTACTTAATAATTCAGCTCCATTTGTGCTTATTGCAGCGGTTGGAATATATTGCTCTTTTGGAAGATCGCCATAACTTTGTGCTCCCGTATGTGGAAAATCATCCAAACGTAAATTCATTGAACGAACAATGGTTCCTACAGCTCCAAATTTAGCTGCCTCTTTTGCTCCTGCAAATCTTTGATCTACACAAGCACCATATGATGTAAAAGTTTCGATATTTTCAGGGTTCATTGGTCTATTAAAAAACACAATTTTACCTTTTACTTTATCTCCTAAAGTCTTTAATCCCTCAATACCTTGTACTTCAACAACTTCAGCAGTAAGTCCCGCTTTTGGCGTTGCAATTGATCCTCCCAAAGCACAAATAGGCACTGCCGTTTTGTTTTTATTATCTAAAATAAAAGCAGTTTCTTTTTCGCCACGAACCCAATGAGGTACCATAACTTCCTGAAGGTATACTTTATCAAGTCCCAAACTTTCTAACTGAGATTTTGTGTATTTTACTGCCTCTTCAGCACTTGGAGAACCCGATAAACGGCTTCCGATATCATTAGATAAATACTCAAGCCAAGTATAGCATTTTGACTCGGTTAAAGCCTTTTTATAGAATAATTTAATGTTTTTCTCATCATTTGACTGTGCAAAAGATGTCAATCCGTTTAAAACTAAAACAGTTAAAAGAATCGTTTTTTTCATAGGTTTAATTATGTTTTTTGGGTTGTTGTACAAAGGAACAAAATTCTTTAGACCTGCCACAGATTTCAGTACAACTTTTCTTAAATTATTTTACCTCTATTAACTTGTTTTGTGCACCAATTCCACTTTCATTAAATGCCTCAATTGTAAAGTAATATTTTGTGCCTTTATCTAAACCTCTGAAGTCATACGACGCCTTATCATACACCATAATACTGTTGTATAATTTGTCTGGAGAGATTCCGTAATAAATGTTATAACCTACCGCATCAGATTGTTTTTTCCAGCTAATCATTGCATTTCGGGAATCTTTTGCATTTCTGGTAACTTTAAAGTTAGATACTGCTTTTGGTTTTGTTTCTAAGCCATTTCCGAAGACTCTAAAATCTGAAACGGCGAACAATCCTGAAGCATTGTGCATGTTTACCATTTTGATGTAACGCGCTTTAATTGATTTTGTCAGCTCTACGTAATCATGCGGAACATCTTTTGCATTTTGCGATTTATCTACTACTAATGTCCAGTTTTGAGCATCATCAGACATGAAGATTTTATACTGATAATAAATATCCATAGCCTTGTTGTACTGTGTCGCTTTATGATCTGCATAATTGATTTGTAACGCTTTTATTTCCATCGGCCTGCCTAAATCTAGTTGCATCCATTCGCCAGGTGCATCTGTTTTTGCTGACCAATAGGTTTGAATATTTTCATCGGTTAAATTTTCAGCACCATAACAGAATTTCTCATATACTTTTTTTCCACCGTTGTCCATTCTGTGCGTTTCTACTTCCATGCATTCTTCAGCAGAAGAAACGGTGACAGGTTTTTTATATGAAAGCAGCATCCATCCTGAAGAAGCTCCTTTTTCCTGATTTCTTTGAGAAGTTGGCAGAACGATCGGAAAATCACCGTAAGCCGTAATGGAATACATTACATCATCTTTATCAAATCCCGCAGGAAACATATCTATACGACGCTCAAAGCGGTCCTTTATGGAGATTTTACAGGTTCCGGTGTTCCAGTAATTCCCGTAATTATCAGCAAAAGTATTTCCGTGTCCGGCTCCAATTACAAATCCGCCTGGTTTGTATGACATCGGATTGTGTTTTTGATATGTAAATGGTCCCAAAGGATTATCTCCTACATGGACACCGTTGGCATAGCCTTTGAATTCAGTTGCTGGTGCACCATATTGCATATAATATTTACCATTATGTTTGGTCATCCAGGCTCCTTCAATAAAATTCCCCCAAGGTGCAGGCTCCATATCATTGTTTGGTCCGAATCGCTCCCAACCATGATTTGAAGGATCCAAAATAGCCACTTCTTTTATCTGGCCGTAGGGACGCTGAATATCCTCGACTTCTGTCGCTTTGTATAATTTTTCATAATCGGCTTGATTTCCTTTTGGAAGCCATGTATTATAATCAACTTCTACTCCAACAAGAGGTAGTTTTCCACTTGAACCATAATACATATAAACCTTTTTATCATCATCCTGAAAAATGGTAGGATCCCAGGTTGGCAGCATTGCTTTATCCACGTGTCTAAGCCATTGTCCTGATTTTGGATCAGCTGTTTTCCAAATAGGATGATCTCTTTTCCAGGTTGAACCTACATAAAACAAAGTATCATTTACAACCCATGCAGCAGGTGCGCACTGATCATCATCTCCGGGCTTTCTTTGAAAACTGCCGTAAACAAATTTCCAATCTGACATGTCTTTACTCCAAAAGAATCCAGCCTGATTTGTCGCGAATAAATAATATTCACCTTTAAAAGTTATTATAACCGGATCCGCGCTTGAACGGCGTGATTCCGGAATTCCGTTATGATTGTGTGTTGTGTAATTGTAACCAATATTAATTGGATTGCAATACGTTGTTGCCGGCCTATTAGGATCGAACCATTCTGTTTTACCCGGAATATTCGTTTTTTGTGCGAAAACATTGTTGTTGAAAATCATCAAAAACAATAGAATTGATAGTGTGAATTGATATACTTTTTTCATAGTTTCATTTTATTTGGAAAGTTTAAAAAGATTATCTTTTCTCTTTTAGTCTTTCTTTTAATAGTTCAGGTTCATTTGTCGTTATGTAATTGAATTTATGTACAATAATCCAATCCATATCAGAAGCTTCGTTTACTGTCCAGGTATTCAGTATAATATTATTTTCTTTTGCTTCATTAATCCATTCCGGATGTTTTTTAAAAACAGAATAATGATAATCGACTCCAGAAATCTTATCTAATTTTACCTCTTTTGGAGATTTATTACCTTCCAAATATTGTAAAACTGTTTTCTGATCCACTTCTCTAATTTGCTTTAAGATTTCGTAATCAAAACTGATATAACAGATAATTTTATCAGCTTGCATTTTTTTAATCGTTTCAACCGTTTTTAAAGCTGTCTTTTTACCTCTTTCCTTATTTATTTCTGATGGCTTTATTTCGCAGACTAAAAGAGTCTGTTTGTTATTTCTTTTACCTTCCGTAATATACTCGTATAACGTTGGCAACTTCTCTCCGTTTGAAAGTTTGAATTTTATTAAATCTGCATAACTGGTTTCCTCAATTAGCAATTTGTTATAATGTGCATCGTGATTGATTACAAGTGAGTCATCAGCCGTTCTCCAAACATCAAATTCAGAACCAGGAAGTTTTAAATCAATCGCATGTCTCAAAGAAGCGATAGAGTTTTCAGGAAGATTATTCTTTTTCCATGCTCCGCGATGTGCCACAATAGCATTTTTTTCTACTCCACAAGAATGAAAAAGAAGTGCCATTATGAATAAAACATATACTTGAAAGCCTTTAGAAATTTTCATTGTCATAAAATTTATCATTGTTACAAAAAGTTCTTTTATGAAAAAGCCCCTCGTTAACCAGACGAAGGGCTAATTACAAATCTAACAAACCAACTATTTAGTTAATTCAAAACTAACTTTCTTATCGGCAGCTGAGTTTCCTCCAACGAAAACATCAAACTGTCCAGGTTCTGCTACAAATTGTAAGTCAGAATTATAAAATTTTAAATCTTCAACCGTGATATCAAATGTCACAGTTTGTTTTTCACCTTTTTTAAGTGTTATTTTTTGGAAATTTTTCAATTCTCTAACTGGTCTTGTTACTGAACCTACTAAATCTCTAATGTACAATTGAACGGTTTCTCTACCATCATAATTTCCTGTATTGGTAACATCTACAGTTACTTTCAATTTTCCACTTTCATTCATCTTATCTGATGAAATTTTTAGGTTTGAATAGTCAAAGTTGGTATAGCTTAACCCAAATCCAAAAGGAAATAAAGGTTCGTTTCTTTCGTCAATATAATTTGATCTGAATTTTTCGAATTTACCTTCTGTATTTGCTAATGGTCTTCCAGTATTCTTGTGTGCATAATAAATTGGCACTTGTCCAACGCTTCTTGGAAAAGTTGTCGTTAATTTTCCGGAAGGATTTACATCACCAAATAAGACATCAGCAATAGCATAACCAGCTTCAGTCCCGGCAAACCAAACATTTAAAATAGCAGGAACAGTTTCGTTCTCTTCTTTTAATACTAACGGACGTCCGTCAAATAAAACTAAAACAACTGGTTTTCCCGTTTTTAATAAGGCGTTTAATAAGTCTTTTTGAGCTTGTGGAATTTCTAAATTCGTACGGCTGCTAGACTCTCCGCTCATTTCTGCAGATTCTCCCAATGCAGCAACAATTACATCTGATTGATTGGCTACTTTTAAAGCTTCTGCTAATAATTCTTCTTTAGAGCGGCCATCGCGGTGTAAGGTTTTACCAAACATTGTCGCATTAGTTTCGAAAGTTTCATTATAATCTAAATTACTTCCTTTTGCATACAATACTTTTATAGAAGGTCCTGCTACTTCTTTGATTCCAGCTAATAATGAAATAGCATTTTCCATTTTAGTGGCTACACTCCAGGTACCCGGCATATTTTCTTTTGCATCTGCCAATGGCCCGATAAGTGCAATCGTTCCTGATTTTTTAAGAGGCAACACCTGATTTTGATTTTTTAGTAAAACCAATGACTGTGCTGCAATCTGACGTGCTTCTTTTCTACTTGCTGATGTAAAAATCTCCGTTTTAGCTCTTTTCTCATCACAATATTTATATGGATCATGGAATAATCCTAAATCGTATTTTGCTTCCAAAATAAGTTTCACAGCATTATCGATTTGCTCGATGGTTACTTTTTTCTCGTCTAAAGACTTTTTCAAAGTTGTTAAGAAACCTTCTCCAACCATATCCATTTCAACACCGGCATTAAGCGATAAAGCTGAAACCGCTTGCAAATCTCCCATTCCGTGCTCGATCATTTCGTTGATTCCTGTAAAATCAGTTACTACGAAACCTTTAAATCCCCATTGTTTTCTTAAAACATCTGTCATTAACCATTTGTTTCCAGTTGCAGGAATTCCGTCTACTTCGTTAAAAGAAGCCATTACAGAACTTACACCAGCATCAACTGCTGCTTTGTAAGGAGGAAAATAATCGTTGAACATTTTGATATGACTCATATCAACCGTATTGTAATCACGACCTGCTTCTGGTGCTCCGTATAAAGCGAAATGTTTAACACACGCCATAATAGAGTTATTTTTAGAAAGGTCATGTTGCTGATATCCGTTTACCATTGCTTTTGCAATTTGGCTTCCTAAGTAAGGATCTTCTCCTGAACCTTCAGAAATTCTTCCCCAACGAGGATCACGAGAAATATCTACCATTGGCGAAAATGTCCAGTTGATTCCGTCAGCACTTGCTTCCTGAGCAGCAATTTGGGCACTTCTTTCGATTAAACCCATATCCCATGTACAAGATAATCCTAACGGAATTGGGAATGTTGTTTCGTAACCGTGAATAACATCCATACCAAAAATCAATGGAATTTTTAAACGGCTTTTTTCAACAGCAATTTTTTGTACTTCTTTAATTTTTTGAACAGATTTAATATTGAATAAACCACCTACTTTACCTTCAGCAATTTTTTTAGCCACATCAGAACTGTTTGCTTGTCCTGTCGTAATATCTCCAGAAGTTGGTAAATTAAGCTGACCTAATTTTTCATCTAAAGTCATTTTAGATAATAGTTCAGCTACAAACTCTGATTTTGGTTTAATTGTTACTGTATTTTTAGTGTTCTTTTTTTGAGCATAACCCAAAACAGCACATCCTAAAAAAAGTAAGACTAATTTGTTTTTCATTCTATTCTATTTATTTATTTTTATTCTTTTAAACATCTAGTATTGAAGCAACTTAAATTCCGTACTTCCCAGATTTAAATCCAAGTTTTACTAATCCTTGTTTAGTGTCTGATGCATTCATAAACAGTTTCCATAACAAACCGCTTCTATAGTTCTCAATCATAGGAGCAATTGTTCCCTGATCGATTGCCAAATAACGAGCTGTTACCCAATTGTATTGTGGGGAAAAAGCATCATAAGGCCCTGCGACTCCAACATATTTTGATTTATTATTATCATACAAATAATGCAAAAACTTCATAGATTCTACAGGTGTATATGGGAAAGAAGATAATGCAGCTGTTGGAGAAATAACGCCGTTATCGTTGTTAGGCTGATGAGCTGTGTATCCAGTAGTTCCATCAGGATTACGGGTATAACTTGCTGTTAATCCCCAGCATTTATCTGAATAATCTTTAAATCCTTTTGGATTAGCGACACTATACTGAACCATTATTTTAGCATGATTTTGTGTCAATGCCCAATAATCAGCATATTTATCTTTTAAATTATTTGGATCTAAACCTAAATAAGAATAGTGTGACCAAAACATTGGGCCTACATTTCCTGTCGCTCCATTATAATTTAAAATAACCGGAATTCCATATTGAGAACCTCCATTCACAATAGCTCCACTTCTCGCCCATGCTTTATGATAAGCTTCAGCAGAAATTGGATGTGTTGGCGAAGAAGCTGCCATTACATAGGTAATCAGACATTCATTATAGCCTTCTAATTTAAAATTCATTTCCCATCCATAATTTGGAGACCAATGCCAGTATAATGCATCTTGTCCCTGAGTATACCAATCCCATTCTACACCTTTCCAAAGTTCATCAGCTTTCACCGCCAATGCTTTTTCAGCCGCACTTCCATTTTTAAAATATTCTCTGATGGTAATTAGAGCCTGGCAAACGAAAGAAGTTTCTACTAAATCTCCCCCATTATCTTTTGTACCAAACGGAATTACTTTTCCCTCTTTATTATCCATCCAGTGTGGCCAAGCACCGTGAAAACGGTCTGCTTTCTCAAGAAAAGTTAAAGCCGTAGTAAGTCTAGAAACAGCTTCAGCTCTTGGCAAAAAACCTCTTTCTACACCTACAACAATAGTCATTAACCCAAAACCAGAACCACCTGTAGTAATAATGTTTGACTCAAAATTTGGGTCTTCCGTAAGATATCTTTCACGAGCTAATTTTGAATTAGGATCAGCATACTCCCAAAAATATTTAATTGCATCTTTTTGAACCTGATCCATAGCCTCATTATCGGTTAGAGGTTTTGTTGGAGTTGTTGGATTTGTTGGTAATGGTGTTCCGCCGCTTTTCCCTTCATCTGGCGAAGAAGAAGAACAAGAGCAAAAAGCACCAACAAGTAATATGATATATAAACCAATTCTCATTTTTATAAATTTTGTAATATTAATAACTAAAAAAATACACCTGGAATTTACTCCAGGTGTATTTTGAAGAAAATTTATCGTTTGTCTTTCTCTAATTTGTAAAGAGCCACAACTTCATTATCAGTCAAGGCTGCGTCATAAATTCTGAACTCATCCATTGAACCAGTATAATTAAGCATCCACCCATCAGGAGCTCCCCAAGGAGTTCCCAAATGTTGTTGGTAACCTCCAATAATAAATTTAGAAACTTCAGAATTGGCTAATTCACCATAAGGAAGACCTCCGGTTAAAGGATCACTTGCATACCTTTTCGAAATAGATTCAGGCAAAACTATTTTTTGCCCGTCAATATAAAGACTATATGTAGAGCTTGTACCATTATAAGTCCATAATAAATGTTTCCATGATCCAAACATATTAGCCAGAACATTTGTTCCCCCATGTTCAATAAATTGTCCCGCCCAAGGAATACTAGGCATAACATCTTTTTGAACATGATTTTTTAACAACATTGTTGCTGCTGGTCCTGTTCCTTCAATAAGTGTAAAGATATTACCCCAAAAATCTGTTTTTTTAGGAAGCATAAATAACGATTGTGCGCCACCAGTATGCGGATCCGTTTTAATCCACATTGAAATTGTAACGCTTTTTAAATTTACTATCGAACTAGCAACTGTGTTATATGCAATAAAAGAATTTGCAGATCCTTGATAAGCTTCTCCTTTTATACCGGTACCATATGTTACATTAGTTTCTGATCCATCTGTTATGCCATTTTTTGAATCGGCAATATTACCATCAAAACTAAATTTAGATACTAAATGAGTAGCTGCAACATCATCAGAATTATCATAACCACCAATTGACTCGTAAGGAATTGAGCTATTTACTTTATCAATACTATCCTCGCAGCTCACAAAAAATGCTGAAGTTAAAGCGAAAGAAAGCAAGAAAATGGATTTATTTTTTTTCATTTTTAATGTCTTTAGAATTAATAACCAGGATTTTGCTGTGATAAACCATCGGCCTGTTTGATGAATGATGCCGGAATAGGGAATAATTCATTTTTACCTTCAGTAAAAGTTTTTCCATCTACAGCAAAAGCTGCTTTGGCCTGACCTGTACGAACTAAATCAAAAAATCTGTCGTGTTCAAAAGCCATTTCTACTCTTCTTTCTCTCCAGATTGCATTTCTAATATCTCCCTGTGAAGAATAAGTTGTATTAGCTAAACCAGCTCTGTTTCTGATTTGGTTCAACAATGGAATCGCATCTGTAGTTTGTCCTAACTCATTCATAGCCTCAGCTTTCATTAGTAAAACTTCAGCATATCTCAGGTATTTAATATCAACATCCGTTTCCCATGCATCTGTATATGCTGATGAGTAAGCTTTATAATTATATCTTTCGTTTTCAACTGTTGTTGGCACTACTCTTCCATCATATAAAGTTGAACCTCTAAAAATAATGGTTGCTGCTTTTCTGACATCTCCTGGCTCGTAAGCATTTACCAAACTTTGAGATGGTGTATTAAAACCCCAGCCCCAACCACCGGTACCACGAGCACCTTGCGTGTTAGAATAACCTTCAATTCCCTTAGCTGGAACAGCTCCTTGTGCATAAATTTCAAAAATTGATTCAGAATCAAATTTTCCAGTTGCTTTGTACATCGATGCATAATCAGTAACGATAGCGTAACCTGTTACTTTGTTAGCATTATCGATTACTTGTTGCCATTTCTTTTGATACATACTTACTTTTGCAAGCAATGCATAAGCAGCACCTTTTGAAGCTCTTGATTTTTCATTAGCTGAATAAGCTGTTTTTTCAGGTAACGCAGCGATAGCATCATTTAAATCAGCCTCAATAAATGCGTATACTTCAGCAGATGTTTTACGAGTTAACTGCATAATTCTGTCAGAATCTGAACCAGGAACCGGTAAATGATCTACAATTGGCACACCTCCATAACATTTTACTAAAGTAAAATACATAAAAGCTCTTAAAAACTTAGCTTCACCAGCTAGTCTGTTTCTTAAACCAGCATTTACTTTATCTAATTTTGGAAGCATGTTCAAAGCCTGATTACATCTGTTTATTCCATCGTAATTCGCAATAAAAGTACTTTCAGCAGAAGGATTAGAAGCATTATAAGTCAAAGCATCCAATACATCTTTGTCTGTTCCTGTATCACCGGCAGAAGATCCTTTGTCAGCATCATCAGACGTAATACTTGATAAACCAATCCAACCGAAAGAGGTCATGTCCCAATTTAAAAACTTGTTATAAATTGAAGTCACAAACTGCGCTGCCCCAGCTTCATTATTAAATAACTCCACATCGTCTGTCGAAATAGACTCCGTTTGGTCTACATCTAAATAATCGTCTGCACATCCTGTAAAAAAGAATGCTGAAAATACAAACGTTGCTATATATATCTTTTTCATAATATTAAAATTTTAAATTAGCACCAATTACAAATGATCTCAATGTTGGATAAGCATCAAGCTCAACACCCTGAGTTCCATAAGGATTTCCATCTCCGTTTAATTCTGGAGAAAATCCTGAGAATTTTTGCGTAATAAATGGGTTAATTGCATTTACATAAATTCTGCATGCGCTTATAAAAGAATTCTCTTGCAAAGGCAATTTATATCCTATTGTGATATTATTAACTCTGAAAAAATCACCTGATTCTAAGTAATAAGTTGAAGCTACTGGTACCTGATTAAAAGGTGCAGGATTTGAAGCTGTTAAATTATTTGGCGTCCAGAAATCAGTAGCAAGTGAATTTTCAATGTTTTCTCCATAAAAACGCTGTGCTTTTTTACCATTGTAAACTTTTGCACCAGACGTACCATAGCCATCAACAGAAAAATCAAAGTTTTTGTAATTGAAACCTAAAGAAACCCCATAGTTAGATTTTGGTAAACTTGAACCGACATATTTTTTATCAGCAGTAGCGCTCAATGCATCCTGAGTAACTTTGTCTCCGGCAGCATTGTAGTAAAGCATTTTTCCGTTTGCTGCATCAAAACCAGCGTATTCATAGATATAAAAACTTCCTAATGGCTGACCAATTGTTGTATTATCAAGTAATTTTGTATCCTGACCGTTTCCTAAACCTCCACCAATCACAGGAGATAAAACAACATTTTTCAAGCCTGTTAGTTCATTTTTGTTGTTTGAAAAGTTACCTCCAATATAATAGCTGAAATTTTCACCAATTTTATCATCCCAACGTAAAGAGATTTCATATCCTTTGTTTGATACTTCTCCAACGTGTGCTGGTGATGCAGTCGTAATTCCAGATGACATATAAGGTTTTGTATTTAAAATTACATTGTTTGTATTTTTATCATACACGTCAAAAGTTCCTTTTAATCTGCTGTCTAAAAGTTCAACATCTAAACCTACTGAAGATTCTTCAGTAACCTCCCAAGATAAACTTGGATCAATTTGAGAGTTAATCGTTGTTCCTTCATTCAAAATTGAACCTCCTAAGTAAGCATTCAAACCAGAAGTATAACCTTGACTATTAAGTGGTACATTTTGATTTCCTAATTTACCCCAGCTTCCTCTTAATTTCAATAAATTGATCATTTTAGCATCAGCCATAAAGTTTTCTTTGGTGATGATCCATCCTGCACCGAATGCTGGAAAGGTTCCCCAACGATAATCTTTACCAAAATTTGAAGATCCGTCACGTCTCACTGTTCCGGTAACTAAATATCGGTCCATTAATTTGTACTGGAAACGACCTAAATATGATGCAAGTTTAATTTCGTTAAAAACTTCATCTTTATAACTTGTAACATTTGTAGCGTATTCATTATCTTTTAACGCCCAATAGTTAGAATCCGGATTAACATTTTTTCTTTTTATAGTTAATTTTTGTCTGGCACCTTTCACATATGTTTCAACACCAGCGGTTGCTTCGATATCGTGAATCTCATTAAATACTTTATTGTAAGTCAAATAATTAGATAAACTCCAGTTATAGTATTCTTCTCGTCCTTTTGTTAATAAGTTGATATTAGCATTTGGAAATTCTTTTTCATAGTCACTTGCTTCTTTATTAGGATTAGCAGCTAACCAGATATTTTTGGTATCATCAAAATTATATTGATTCCATGTATAGTATTCACCATTATATTGAGAGGTAAACTTTAAGGAAGGTATGATTTCATAATCTAATTTTAAACCACCCTGCAACATCACACTGCGTTGTTGTTCGTCATAAAAATCTAATTGAGCAACCGGATTTCCAACATTATTAATTGAATTTCCAACTTCGCTTGCAAAACCATCATCACCAACACGTGCCACACCATATTTACCATCGGCAAAATAAACAGGAACTATAGGAGATTGTTTATATGCATTTGTAAAAGCTCCTAATGGCTTTGGAGCCGATTTAGTAGAGGTTACACTAAAGTTTTGAGTTAACTTAAGTTTCTTTGAAATTTTAAATTCATTATTATTTCTAAAAGTAGTACGGCCATAATCTAAACCGTTTAAAATAGCTTTTTCTTCATAGTTTCCTAAACTGAAAAAGTAATTTATGTTTTCACTAGCTCCTGAAACAGAGATATTATTTTGAGTATACGATCCTGTTCTTGTTATCTCATCAAACCAATCTGTATTAACAGGTTGATCCTGAGAATATGTAGTAGCTTGTAAAGCCGTATTGGTGTAATAAGCATATTTATTACTACCTGCCATTTTTACTTTCTTAAGTGGTGTTCTTACACCTCCAAAGCTTTCTATCTCAATAGATACTTTTTCTCCTTTACCTTTTTTGGTTGTAATAATGATAACACCGTTTGCAGCTCTTGTACCATAAATGGCTAATGCAGATGCATCTTTTAAAATATCATATGTAACAATATCATTGGTATTAATATTATTGATATTTTCTGTTGCCATACCATCTACAATATAGAGTGGCGTTCTACCCCCCAATGCTGTACCTAAACCTCTAATAACCACAGAGGGAGTGCTTCCTGGTAAATCAGAAGAGGTTACCTGCACACCGGCAGCTTTTCCCTGAATTGCCTGAGAAGCATTTAATACCTTAGTTTTTGTAATATCTTCTGCCTTTATAGAAGATATTGCCGTTGTATTGTCAATTTTCTTTCTGGTACCATATCCAATAACAACTACTTCTTTTAAAGCAGTATCTTCTGCTTCTTTTAAGGTTATTGTCATTGGAGCTGTTGTTGCTGGTACGGAAACCGCGTCAAAACCGAGCATTGAGACCTTTAAAACCTCGCCTTCTTTAGCATTAATTGTAAAATTTCCGTCGAAATCAGCATCGGCAGATGTTCGGGATTGCGGAGCACTAATAACTGCTCCAGGAACACCCATTCCACTACTATCTACTATTTTTCCTTTAATTGCTTGTCCTGACATATATGCCGGTAATAGCAAAAGTGCTAAAAAGCTAAAAATAAAATTTTTCATACAGTTCGTAATCGTTTAAGTTAGTAGAGCCAAATTAAACAATTACAACGTTGTAGTACATCAAATACCACTACTACACAGCTACATCATTATGTTAAAAATCAATCATACACTACTGAAAACCAATATAATAAATGTTAAATTTATTTCTTTAACATAACGTTATGATGTAGTAATGATGTATTGGAATTATATAAAAAATTACATTCAAAAATATAAAAAATGTAAAATTTACATGCAAATCTTACACACTTAATAAAAACTTTGACAGGTTTTCTTCCTGCGAGAGATTTAATTTCTTTCTAAGACGATATCTGTGCAATTCTACTCCTCTAAAAGATATATTCATCATAGGTGCAATTTCCTTTGAAGAAAGGTTCATTTTCAAGTAAACACACAGTTTAATATCCTTGGGAGTAAGGATTGGATATTTCTTTGAAAGGTTTATAATAAATTCATTGTGAATCTGATTCAAATTGGTTTCAAAAATCTCCCATTCGTGTTTGTTAACTTCATTAATCTTAATCGCTTTCTTTATTTCACTTTTTAGTTTATTGAAGTCTTTTTCAGAATCAAGAATATTCTGAATGTTTTCGATCATTTCACTTTGTTTGGCTATTGACAATGATTTTCCGGCAACTTCCGAGGATTTCGTTTGCAATTCAAGTTCCAAAATATGCTTTTGATATTCCTGCATATTTAGTTCATTCTCCGCTTTTAATTCCATTTCAAGAATTTCTCTCTGATGTTTTAATTCTTCTGCCTGCAATCTTAATTTTTGCATATAACGAAGTTTGTTCCACTTGTAGTAGAAAAACAGCACCGCTCCTATTATTAGCAAGTATAAGAGTATCATCCAAAATGAAAAATACCATGGTTTGGCGACACTAAAATCAAAATTGGCAACATTATCATAATTCGCTCCATCGTGTTTATAAACTTTGACAGTATGACTTCCACTGCTTAAATTGTTTAGAACAATCAATCCGTTTGAGACTGGGATATATTCCTTATTATTATCCAATTTATAAAACAAATTCGGTTTGCTTGCTCCGTAAATTCCAGAGATAACATTTATTTGCAATTCCGTATTATATTTAATTTTTGAATCGTTTGGAACTAAATTTTCATCATTAAAGGATTCAATCTTAACGGCTGAATTTTGTTTATTCTCGTATTTTAATTGTAAGGATATAAAACCGTCATCAAGATTTAACAAATAATGGTTGGCATGCTTAAAAATCCTTAAATTATCGTTGATTAATTTTCCCTTGTAATACTTTGCCTGAATAATATTCCATAAAAATTTATTTCCGGTCGCTTTAATATGGTATAGAATTCCATCCTGTAGTACCATAAAATGATCTTCATCAATATTAATTATATCAGAAACATTTTTAAAATTCTGATTAAATAATTCGTTTTCTTCTAACTTGTTGGTTATTGAATTATAAGTGTACCATGAATTATTGATGAGAAATAAAATTTCATTTCTAAACTCAAATATTTTAACTCCAAAATCATTTTTGATCTTGCTTTGTTGTGTGATATTTTCAACCTTTTTAGTTTTAAAATTATCATCATATACCACACGATATAAACCACGATAATTATCTGCTGCCCAAATTTCATTCTTTTTGTTCTGGGCTACATATTTAATTGGTTTCGAAAGATCTTTAATAACTTTCCTTTGACTTAAATCTGAAAGATTATCATATGCGATAACACCGCTATAAGTTGATTGAAAATAAGTATTATTGATACTGCTTTTAGATAAATTCCAGCCTCCACTAATATTGTTTATTTTAGATAACGAACCATTAGCATAAGAAAATGTACCGTCATTATGGCCTATAATATATTTATTATTAATTTCTGTAATATTCCATGCCTGTCCCTGAGTATTGGGCATCATTGTAAATTTACCCGAATCAAACTCAAAAACACCATGGTTTGTCGCTATTAAATAACCACTGTTAGTTGTGGCGACAGAATAAACTGAACCTAAAATACCTGAATTATCATAAAAGATTGCAATAGGTGAATTAATCTCAACATGAGCAATTCCGTTATCTAAGCCCAGCCACAAATCATTTTCTTTGTCAAAACCAATACTCAGAATAGAGTTATTCATTAAAACATTTTTTCTGTCAATATTTTTATAAGTATCAGAGCTAAAATCATAAATAAAAACACCTCTGTTTCCGGTACCTACAATAAGTTTATTGTTTTTAGTAAACTTACCCACATTAATGGTAGCGCTTTTTAAAATTTCATTTAATGGATTATTCCAAGGCTTTAAACCCTCTTTTTCTGCGGTAAAAATTCCTTTTTTCTGCGTAAAAATGTAAGTCTTGTTTTGATACTTTTCGATAGCATGAACGACACAATTTTTAAGAACATTCCATCCATTGGGATTTGCAATTCTTGAACCGTTCATTTTAAAAGTGCCCTTCGCTACTGACGCAACATAAAGATTTTGATCGACAACAAAACAGTACGAGATTAAAAATGGAAATTTAATTTTCTGAATGTGTTTTCCGTTATAAATAAAAACATCATTGAAAGACTGGAAATATAAAGAACCATTGAATCTGAAAATTTTCCATATTTCCTCATTGTCTTTCTCATCAAACAAACGCAGATTTTTGGTAATTGAGACATAATTCATTTTACCTTCTTTTCGATACCAATAACCAAATTCCTTATAAGAACCAGAATAAATTCGATCTCCTTCAATCAGAATTGAACGAATGATCGTTTTATTGGGCAATGTATATTTCTCCCATTTTACGCCATCATATCGCAATAAATAATGATTATTGGCAAAATACATGGCATTATCTTTTCCCTGGACAACATTCCAGATTTGGTTGTCGCCCTGATAATTTGATTTATTATAATTTTCAACAAAAGGAAGTAATTCTTGTGCTTGAATTTGAGAAGCGATGAAAAAGAAGAAAAGTGATTTTAGAAGTATCGATTTCAAAATATTCAGTTTTATAGCCAAAGATACTGACAAATATTTAATAAGTAAAAAAGCCTCTCTATTGAGAAGCTTTTTTTGTTCTGAACGTATATAACCTAATGCTTAAGCAAATGATACACCTGATTTGCAATTTCATATTCTTCATCTGTTGGTACGACCAAAACTTTAGCTTTTGCAGCTGCTTTATTAATTTCTCTTATTGATTTAGAACGTATCTGATTCTTTTCTTCGTCTATTTCTATTCCAAAATAATCCATATCCATACAAACCAAGTTACGCATATACGAAGAGTTTTCGCCAATTCCAGCCGTGAAAACAATGGCATCTAAACCATTTAATGCTGCGGCATAGGCACCAATAAACTTTTTAATACGGTAGGCATTCATTAACAAAGCCAATTGACATTCTTTATTACCCTTTTCCGCTTCGGCTTCAATATCACGCAAATCACTGTAACCGGTAAGTCCTAGCATCCCACTTTGTTTTAGTAAAACTGCATTTACTTCATCAGCCGTATAACCAAGATTTTTAATCATATAAAAAACGATCGACTGGTCAATATCACCGGAGCGTGTTCCCATAATTAACCCATTTGACGGCGAAAAACCCATCGTGGTATCAATACACTTTCCATTTTTAACAGCTGCCATACTACAACCATTTCCTAAATGAATGGTAATGATTTTAGAATTATGCTCTAAAAAATCAATTGCTTTTTCAGAAACATATTTGTGGCTCGTTCCGTGAAAACCATAAACACGAACTTTATTTTCTGTTAAAAGATAATTTGGAATCGCATATTTATACGCCACTTCTGGCATTGTTTGATGAAAAGCAGTATCAAAAACCGCAATTTGTTCCGCTGAACTAAAGATTTCCTCAGCAACATTAATTCCTTCTAAATTGGCAGGATTATGCAAGGGAGCAAGTTCAAAAAGTTGTTTTATTTTTGCTTTTACCTTTTCATCAATTTTCACAGTATCACTAAAGTCACTTCCTCCGTGCACTACGCGATGACCTACCGCTGCAATTTCTGAGGTTGATTTAATAACTCCTTTTTCAACATCCAAAAGCATATTAGCAACTTTTTGCAAACCAACTTTATGATTGGAAATTGGAGATGTTTCTTCTATCGAATCAGATGTCGTTTTAAAGGTAATATTTGAAGTTTCCAAACCAATTCTATCAATCATACCAGAACAAATTACTTCGTTTGTTGGCATTACCATTAATTGATATTTTATGGATGAACTCCCTGAATTTATTATTAATATTTTCATTTTTTTATAGTTTCTAAAATACTAAGACTCTAAGTTGCTGAGCTTTTTTAATTTATTTATTGGACTGCGAATTTGAACGCGGATGAAACAGATTTGCTAAAGCAAAAACGCGGATAAAAAACGTTTTTTTTAATCCAACTCAAAGATTAATAATTTATAATTCACAATTAATAATTAATTAAAGTCCTTGAGCCTGGATCGCTGTAATTACAACTGTATTAATAATATCGTCTACGGTGCAACCGCGGCTTAAATCGTTTACGGGCTTGTTTAAGCCTTGTAACATTGGACCAATGGCTAATGCTCCGGTTTCTCTCTGAACAGCCTTATACGTATTATTTCCTGTATTTAAATCCGGAAAAATAAGCACACTCGCCTGCCCTGCCACTTCAGAGTCCGGCATTTTGCTTTTTCCGACAGCGCGATCTACAGCGGCATCATACTGAATTGGTCCTTCAATTTTTAAATCAGGACGCTTTTGTTTCACTATTTCTGTTGCTGTTCTCACTTTTTCTACTTCATCACCTTTTCCTGAAGTTCCCGAAGAATACGAAAGCATCGCAATTTTAGGTTCAATTCCGAAAGCCGAACTTGAATCTGCTGATGAAATAGCGATTTCTGCCAATTGCTCTGCTGTTGGGTTTGGATTAATGGCGCAATCTCCAAAAACGGAAACCCTGTCTTCTAAACACATAAAAAACACGGAAGAAACTACAGATGAATTTGGTTTCGTTTTTATGAATTGCAATGCCGGTAAAATAGTATGTTGCGTGGTATGTGCTGCTCCTGAAACCATTCCGTCAGCATGGCCTTTATACACCATCATCGTTCCAAAATACGACACATCTTCCATTAAATCCCTTGCCATAGTAATACTTACATTTTTGGCTTTTCGTAGCTCATAATATGTATTGGCATAATCTTCATAAAACTCAGATTCAATTGGATTGATGATTTTTATTTTTGAAAAATCAAAGGTAATTCCGAGTTCTGCAACTTTACTTTCTATTTGTTTTTTATCGCCAATCATTGAAATATCAACAACATCCATGGTTAGCAATCTTGAAGCTGCAATAATAATTCGTTCGTCAGTTCCTTCAGGTAAAACAATATGCTTACGATGTTGTTTTGCACGTTTCACCATATTGTATTGAAACATTTTTGGTGTCATTCCTTCTGCTTCAAACGTAATTACTCTTTGAGACAAAGCTTCGACCTCTACGTATTTTTCAAAAGTATTAATCGACGTTTCTATTTTATGGGTATTATTAGCGTAAATTTTCGATTTTATCGATCCAATTTTATTTGTTACGTTATAAGTTCCTCCTTCAACTGCTATAATCGGAACAATAGATGAGAGTCCCTCAATAAGCTTTAAAATACTTTGTTCGGGAATAATATTTCCAGTCAGAATTATACCGGAAATCGTTGGATAATTAGCTGACTCATTAGCTTGTAAAGCTCCTAAAATAATGTCTGAACGATCTCCCGGTGTGATTACTAATGCATTATCATGTAAGTGGACTAAATAATTGTGCAACTGCATGGCACCAACACTAAAATGCCCAATTTCATTGTTTAGGTAGTTTTCACCAAACATTACTTTTGCATCAAGTTCATTAACAATCTCCTGCATAGTTGGATTATTCAAACTGGAAATCAGCGGAATGGTATTCACCAAAACATTGGCAGGTAAACTTTTCTGCAATCCTTTTGTTACCAATTCGATATTTTCAGGCTGCACTTTATTGGCAAAAACAGACAATACTTCAACCTCCTTTACTTTGAATGAATCATAAACCAAATACAAACTGTCTACTAATTCATCAAGCGTTTTGCCAACTCCAGACCCGATAATTACAGTTGGAATTCCAAGATTTTTAGCAATTAAAACATTCGTATCTAGTTCGATTGAAGTTCCTTCACCAGTAAAACTTGTTCCCTCAACCAGAACAAAATCAAAACGTTCTTCAAGCTTTTTATATTTCTCAATAATTAAATCTAAAACCTCGCCTATTTTGCCTTTATTCTTCTTCTTGATTAATTTGCTTTTGGTAATCGCATAGGCGTCTTCAAACTTAATATCAAGGTTAAAATGCGAAAGCACTGTTTCGATATGATTGTCTAATTCTCCATCTACAAAATCCTCTACAATAGGTCTAAAATAGCCTACTTTAGCTGTCTTTCCAATCAAAATACTCATCAAACCAAGTGTCACAATTGATTTTCCGCTATTTTGATCGCTTGTCGCTATATATATCGCTTTACTCATAATTTATTATTTTAAAACTAATATGTAATTTTAATTCTTTAATTAAAAAAGCATTAAAACCAACGTCTTCTTTTGAAATAAATAATCAAGGCAATAACCAATAAAAACATGGCTCCCATGACCATAAAATAGCCGTTTCTCTCTTTAAGCTCCGGCATATATTCGAAATTCATTCCGTATACTCCAACAATAAAGGTAAGCGGAATAAAAATAGCAGAAATGATCGTCAGTGTTTTCATTATTTCATTCATTTTTCGGCTTTGTTCCGAAAAATAAAAGTTAGAGGCACTTTCTAATGAACTCATATCGGAATCAATTTGTTCCAATAGTTCTAAACTTTTTTGATGCAATCTTATAAAAAAATTGAACGTTTCTTTCTGAATCAAACTGTTTGTATCATCATCTTTAATAGTCTTCAGATAATATAATGAATCACGCAATGGTATAATGGAACGCTTTAAAAAATTAAAATTATCACGATGATTTTCTATCTTTTCCAAAATAATCGGATCAGCACCTTTTTTAGTCAGATCAATCAATTCTTCAATATTATCCTCTTCATCTTCAATTGTAATGTAAAAATTCTCCATTACAGCGTCTAATAATAAATAAAGCAAATAATCTACTTTTTTTGTTCTTACAATTCCAGCGTGCGTGCGTAAACGTTCCCGTATATGAGTGAAGAAATCGCTTCGTTTTTCCTGAAAAGAAATCAGAATTCCGTCTTTTAAAATAAAACTCAACTGTTCTACTTTAAGACCATCAGAATATTCAGAAGGCAAAAGCGATTTTATATTAAAGAACAAAACATCTTGTTGTTCTTCTAATTTAGTTCTTTTGGTAGTGTTTAATATATCTGCTAATAAAAAATCATCAAGCTTAAAATGCGCTCCAATCGTTTTAATTAATTCGAGATTATTTAATCCATGAATATTCAGCCAATTATTTTTAGTGTAATCTATGCAGGTATTTAAGGCAAAAACGGTAAATTTCTCATATTCGATAACGTCAGCATCGTTATATACAAAAAGCTGCATTTCTGTTTCATGATCTTTATGAGATCCAGTATACTCTAAACTAGTATGTTGCAGTTTGCGTCCTTTTTTGTATTTTATCTTTCTCATTCAAAATGATTTATATAGTAATATTACAAAAAAGATTTTGAACGGGAAATGACATTTGTCATTTTGTGAAGATATACAAATAGTAAAAACCTGCTATTGCAAACTTCTTGATCTTAAAAACTTAGTCATAAAAAAACCGGACTATTTGTAGTCCGGTTCATAATTATGTACACTACAAAGTTTTATTGAGACAAGACAGTATAAGATAAATTGTTAAAAACTCCATTTTTTACTTCAAAAATGTCAGGAGTTACAATTTTAGTTTGGAGAGCACCACCTTTTTCAGACTTAAAGCTAAAAGTTCCCGATACTGTTTTTTTCTCAGGATCCATTGCAGTTATTGTCATTTTTCCAACCACTGGCATATGCTCCGTATAAGTATTTCCGTCTATTAAATAAGTATTTACAAACAAGGCATCACTAGGAATCCATTCATTCCCATCAGTATCTTCTAAATCTTCATAAAAATTATATTCTTTCAATGGCATTGCGTCGTTACTTGTAACCTCACTTTCACAAGCCAGCATAAGCATTTGCGAGCCATCTTGCATATTTATATCAAATCTTTGTCCACTTCCGGAAATTTTAATTAAAGTAACACTATTAATTTTCGTTGGCTTCCATTCTACTCCGTTTATAGTTGCCGAAATTGAGCTGTTATCGTCGTCGTTTTCATCACTGCTACAGCCTGTAAATAAGATAGATAATAACAATAATCCTCCAAGAATTTTTTTCATAGTTTTTAGGTTAAGTTTTGGTTATTTTTTTTTCAAATTAAACACTAAAACTTGTAAAAAAAGTACGGAAAACCTCATTCCTAAAAATAAATATACAGAACCTTCTTTTAATAGAGAAACACTCGCTTTTTTTGCATAAAAAAAACCGGACTATTTCTAGTCCGGTTTTTCATTATCATTAAAGAAGAATTATTTTACTTCTTCGAATTCAACGTCTTCAACATTGTCACCTTGCGATTGCTCTTGTTGTGGAGCTGCTTGTTGACCTTGTTCACCTTGAGCGTACATAGCTTCTGTAGCTGTTTTCCAAGCTGCATTGATGTTGTCAAGAGCAGTTTGAATAGCTGGAATGTCTTGAGATTGGTGAGCCATTCTCAATTCAGTTAAAGCGTACTCTACAGCAACTTTGTGATCGTCAGCTAATTTGCTTCCTAACTCTTTCAACTGAGACTCCGTTTGGAAGATCATTCCGTCAGCTTCGTTCAATTTTTCAGCTCTTTCTCTTGCGATTTTGTCAGATTCAGCATTAGCTTCAGCATCTTGCTTCATTTTCTCGATTTCTTCAGAAGTTAATCCAGAAGAAGCTTCGATACGAATATCGTGAGATTTACCTGTTCCTTTATCAGTAGCAGTTACTTTGATGATACCATTAGCATCGATGTCAAAAGCAACTTCGATTTGAGGAACTCCTCTTGGTGCTGGTGGAATACCATCTAAGTGGAAACGACCGATAGTTTTGTTATCAACAGCCATTGCTCTAGCTCCTTGTAGAACGTGAAGCTCAACAGATGGTTGAGAATCAGAAGCAGTAGAGAATACTTGAGATTTTTTAGTTGGGATAGTTGTGTTAGCCTCAATCAAGATAGTCATTACACCACCCATAGTTTCGATACCTAAAGATAAAGGAGTAACATCAAGTAACAATACATCTTTTACATCTCCAGATAAAACTCCACCTTGAATAGCTGCTCCAATAGCAACAACTTCATCAGGATTAACTCCTTTAGATGCTTTTTTACCAAAGAATTTCTCCACTTCGTCAGCGATTCTTGGCATACGAGTAGAACCTCCAACAAGGATTACTTCGTCGATATCAGATGTAGATAAACCTGCATCTTTTAATGCTTTAGCAACTGGCTCCATAGAACGTTTTACCAAAGTATCAGATAATTGCTCAAATTTAGCTCTGGTTAATTTTTTTACTAAGTGTTTTGGTCCTGAAGCAGTAGCAGTTACGTAAGGCAAGTTGATTTCAGTTTCAGCAGAAGATGATAATTCAATCTTAGCTTTCTCAGCAGCTTCTTTCAAACGTTGCAATGACATTGGATCTAAACGTAAATCAATACCTTCTTCAGATTTGAATTCGTCAGCTAACCAGTCAATAATAACCTGGTCAAAATCATCTCCACCTAAGTGAGTATCACCATTTGTAGATAATACTTCAAATACACCGTCTCCTAATTCAAGAACAGAGATATCAAAAGTACCTCCACCTAAATCGTAAACAGCAATTTTTTGATCAGTTCCTTTTTTATCTAATCCGTAAGCAAGTGCAGCAGCAGTTGGCTCGTTGATGATACGCATAACTTTAAGACCAGCAATTTCTCCAGCTTCTTTTGTAGCTTGACGTTGTGCATCGTTAAAGTAAGCAGGAACAGTAATAACCGCTTCAGTTACAGTTTGACCTAAATAGTCTTCAGCAGTTTTTTTCATTTTTTGAAGTGTCATTGCTGACAATTCCTGAGCAGTGTATAAACGACCGTCAATATCCACACGTGGAGTATTGTTGTCACCTTTTACAACACTGTAAGGAACTCTTTTTGCCTCATCCTGAGTTTCAGCAAAAGTGTGTCCCATAAAACGTTTAATAGAAGCAATCGTTTTTGTAGGATTCGTTACTGCTTGTCTTTTTGCAGGATCACCCACTTTAATTTCGCCACCTTCAACAAAAGCGATGATAGATGGAGTTGTTCTTTTTCCTTCTGCGTTAGGAATAACAACTGCTTCGTTACCTTCCATTACAGAAACACAAGAGTTCGTCGTACCTAAGTCAATTCCGATTATTTTACCCATTTTTTATATATTTAATTTTGATATACATTTTATAACTCAGGTGGCATAAGTCAATCTCTGTGCCAATATAAAAAACCAAAGTAAATTGTCAGTTTTCATGTCGGCACATTAAAAATCATCTGACAACATGACATTTTTAAAACCTGACAGCCGTGGCATATCAGTACTTTACGTGTCATTATGAAGAGCTTTTGTTGTTATTTTAAGGAGCTGATTCCTGCCGTCCACTGTATCTTTTGTGGTGAACCCCACCACAAAAGGATGCCGTTCCCATCAGGGCTAGGAGACCCGGTTTCAAAAGAAGAATTATTTCAATTAAAAGCAAAATCTTTTTAATTAAATTAGCTATTCCTAAAATTCACTAAATCTGTTTAATGGAAAATTATACCATCATCATTTTTATTCTGGCCATTGTCATTGGTCTTTCTGCATTTGCTGACAAATCAAAAATCCCCTATCCTATTCTTTTGGTTATTGTTGGAGTTGCTATTGGTTTTATACCAACAATGGCAGAAATTGAAATCAATCCGGAAGTTATTTTCCTGATATTTCTTCCTCCTTTATTATATGATGCTTCGTTTAATATTTCGCCTAAACATTTCAAAACAAATCTTAGTACAATAAGCACATTAGCAATACCTCTTGTTTTTCTAACAACATTTTGGATTGCCATAGTCTCCCATTATATGATTCCCGGTATGACCTGGCCGTTATCATTTGTACTCGGAGCTATCTTATCAGCTACTGACGCGGTTGCTGCTGTAAACGTAACAAAAGGCCTCGCAATACCAGAAAAAACCATTACCATACTCGAAGGCGAAAGTTTAATTAACGATGCTTCCGCATTGGTTGCTTATCGTTTTGCCGTGGCGACTGCAATGGGCTCTGCTTTTATAATCTGGAAGGCAACATTTCAGTTTGTCCTTTTATTGGCAGGCGGCTTCTTAATTGGTTTTGTAATGTCCAAAATTCTGGCGTTCATTCTCACCAAAGTCCGCAAAAACATAAATGTTACAGTTAGTTTTATGCTTTTGATGCCTTTTGTCACTTATTTAGTCGCGGAGCATCTGCATGTTTCCGGAGTAATTGCTGTTGTTTGCTTAGGTTTATCAATATCGCGTTTCAGTAAAAAGATCTTTCCTGAGAGTTTAAAAAACAATTCAAAGAATCTTTGGGACGTCATTATTTTTATTCTAAACGGATTAATTTTCATTTTAATCGGACTCAATTTTAGATATATTCTAAAAGACATTGATAACGTTATGATTCTCCCTTATATTGGTTATGCCGCCATTATAACCGTCGTAGCCTTATTGACCAGAATGATAAGAATCTTTTTTCAGAAAATAAATCTGCAAAAAGCTTTTCAAAAAAATGATCGAAAAAAACGAAAAGTTAACGAACATGCCTTACTCGATTCTAAAAACAGTTTAGTTATTGCATGGTCCGGAATGCGCGGTATTGTTTCGTTGGCTATTGCGCTGGGTTTACCAAAATTCCTTCCGGACGGAACTCCTTTTCCTGAACGAAATGCAATATTATTTATTTCTGTAGCGGTTGTACTCTTAACCATTGTAGGGCAAGGACTTTCACTTCCGTGGATCGTCAAAAAATTAAATATTAAAGAGGAAGAAAAATAATTTTAAAAAAAAATAAAATAATTTGTCCAATTCTGAAAGTTCGATTGTTATTCCATTATAACAACATTTATAAATATAAAATTTAAACAAAATGAAAAATCGAATTAACATTCACGAAAAAGGACAAAATGCATTAAAAACTCTTTATCCAATTGGTGGATATTTGAAAAAATCTCCTCTAGAGCAATCCCTTATCGAATTAGTTCTTTTTAGAGTTTCTCAAATCAACCAATGCGCCTATTGCCTTGACATGCATTACAAAGATGCGCGTGATAAAGGCGAAACAGAACAAAGATTATATGGATTAAGTGCCTGGAGAGAAGCAGGATATTACACTAACCGCGAAAGAGCAGCATTTGCATGGGCAGAAGCTTTAACTAAATGTGACGTAACCGATTCTGTTTACAACGAAACTGCAAAAGAATTTTCAGAACAAGAATTAATTGATTTAACTTTAGCTATCACAAACATTAATACCTGGAACCGTATTAATCTTGCTTTTCCTAACGAACCTGGAACTTACAAAGTAGGACAATTTGGTTAATTTGAAATAAAAGGAAAACTGATTTACAACATCAAAAAATAATATTATGAACGAATTTGTATTAATATTTCGCAGAGATTTTAGCACTAAAGAAACCCAGCCTTCACCACAGGAATTGCAGGATTCATTAAAATTATGGCAGGACTGGCTGGGTGGCATTGCAGCGCAGGATAAATTAGCAAAACCTTTGCAGCGATGGGATGGCGAAGGAAAAATTGTAACTAAAAATAAAAGTGTCATCAATGGACCTTACGTTGAAATCAAAGAGTCGATTGGCGGGTTAATTATGATAAAAGCAGCAGATTATGGCGAAGCCGTTGCGATTGCAAACGGATGCCCAATATTAGATTTAGGCGGCAATGTTGAAATACGTATGGCGGTTACCGGAACCTATTAATTTTAATTTTATTTCCTGATTGCATTTTTAAAATTATGGAAGAAAGTCAGCTTTTACCCAATTTATTCAGAACAGAGTATCGAAAAATAGTTTCGGTACTCTGTTACTTGTTTGGAATCGATAATATCGAAATTGCCGAAGACATTACAAGTGATACTTTCCTTGCCGCAACCGAAAGCTGGAGCATAAAAGGAATTCCTGAAAACCCGACAGCCTGGCTTTATACAGTGGCAAAAAACAAAACCAAAAATTACTTAAAACGAGATGCCATTTTCGAACAAAAACTTGCTGTTGAAATAAAACACACAGCAAATAAGTCAGAAGAAATTGAAATTGATTTATCAAACAAAAATATCAATGACAGTCAGCTGGCCATGATATTTACCGTTTGTAATCCGGTCAATTCTGCCGAAGCACAAATTGCACTGGCTTTAAATTTATTATGCGGATTCGGAATTCAGGAAATATCAGATGGCTTTTTAACCAATAAAGAAGTCATTTACAAAAGAATCAATCGCGCCAAAGAAAAGCTTAAAGAGGCCAATATTAAAATTGAACAACCTACCATTGCTGAAATCAACAATCGCTTAGAAACTGTTTTAACAACTTTATATTTATTGTTTTCTGAAGGTTATTATTCAACTTCGCAAAATACTATTCTCAGAAAAGATCTTTGCGCAGAAGCCATGAGATTGACTTTTTTATTAATCGAAAATCCAACAACTAATTTGCCTGCTGCAAACGCCTTACTTTCCCTAATGTGTTTTCATAGCTCAAGATTTGATGCCAGAACAAACGAAAATGGCGAAACGATCTTATATCAGGATCAGGACGAATCATTGTGGAATCAGGAATTAATCGAAAAAGGCCAATATTATCTTGTTCAGGCATCAACAGGAAATACACTTTCAAAATACCACCTGGAAGCCAGCATCGCCTACTGGCATACGCAAAAAGAGGATACTCCTGAAAAATGGCAAAATATCCTGCATCTTTATAATCATTTACTCTTTTTAGAATATTCGCCTATTGCCGCTTTGAACAGAACTTTTGCTTTAGCCAAAACAAATGGAAAAAAGAAAGCTATTATTGAAGCCGAAAAATTAAATCTTACTCAAAATCCTTTTTATTATTCGTTATTAGGCAATCTTTACACAAATATTGACAATAAAAAAGCCATAGAAAATTTCGAAAAGGCATTGCAGATTACTAGCTCTCCTGCGGATAAGGCGACAATAATCAAAAACATTAATTCAATAAAGTAATATTAAAATTTAATCTATATTCGTCAACCAAAACCATAAACTTAAAAACATGAACCAGGAATTAGAAAGCAAATTTGACGAATTTGACAAACCAGCAATTATTAGAAGAAAACTCCTTCCATGGTGGATTAAAACATTTTGTTGGATTTTTATGCTATTAGGTATTTGCGGTCTGGCATCGTTAATTGGAAATGCTTTTACAGACAACGTTAGTTTATCTCTTTATGGTTTCTCAAGCAACACAGCATATTCGGGAGTTGGTATTTTTATTATTGCAACCATGACACTTAAAGGTTTTGCAGCGTATTCATTATGGTTTGAGAAGCCAAATGCCATAATAATCGCCAAAATTGATGCTATCGTAGGAATTGTAATTTGTATTGCGTCAATGTTTGTCTTACCATTTACTTCCGGAGACGGACATATCCCTATTAGATTAGAAATTCTTTTGCTCATTCCTTATTACATCAAAATAAATAAAATTGAATATGAATGGGATAATCTTGAAAGTTTGTAATTCAAATAAAAACAGCTCTTTCTTCTTTTTTGAAAACTTTATAATGAAGTAAAAACGCAAGTTCTTTTTATATGCATGCATAATAATTTTTAATTTAATACATACATTTCCTTTTTAATTCGTAATTTCGATTTTCCAAAAAGGATTGCTATTTTAAAGACTAAGTTCTTTTAAAAACAATCTTAATAAAAATTAAAATACAATAAAAATGGCTTCATTTATTAAAGAAATTTCTTTTCGCTGGTCTGATCTTGACCCTAACTTCCACGTTCGTCATAGTGCTTATTATGATTTTGGTGCACAACACCGTATCGAAATTCTTGAAGAATTGGGTTTAACGCTGAGAGTAATGCAAACGCAGGGTTTTGGTCCGGTCTTATTTAGAGAAGAATGTGTTTTTAGAAAAGAACTAAAACTTTCAGACAAAATATTTATTCATACCAAAACATCAAAAATGAAAGCCGATGCTTCGCGTTGGTCAATCATTCACGAATTTAGAAGAGAAGATGATACACTTTGCGCTACCATTACGGTTGATGGTGCCTGGATGGATACAAAACTCCGCAAATTAGCTTCTCCTACTCCGGAAATCGCTATTGAAGCTTTAAGTATTTTCCCAAAAAGTGATGATTTCGTTGGTTTATAAAAACAAACATCCTTTTTCATAACTTTATCAAATCCAAAAAATAGTATTTACATACGTTTTTTGGATTTTTTTCTTAAATCAAAAATTATGATTGACTATTTAAAAGACTTTAGAATAGGCTTCTTTATTGCTTTTATTGCCATTACAACAATTATTCTGGGTGCGATAACAGATAAAGTGCTTCGCTATTTTCTCTATCGCAAACAGGCCAATAAAGATTATGATGCAACTGGATTCAAGTTTCTTAAACATTTAATTATAACAGTAATTTATATTCTTGGTTTTGCTTTTGCACTCATACAAATTCCGGAGTTTAAAATCATTGGGCACTCTGTTTTAGCGGGTGCGGGAATGATTTCTTTAGTTGCTGGTTTGGCTTCTCAACAAGCCCTGAGCAATATTGTCAGCGGTGTTCTTTTAGTCATTTTTAAGCCTTTCAGAATTAATGATAAAATCACGATCAATAATTTTGTTGGTACAGTTGAAGACATAAATTTAAGACAAGTTGTTTTGAAAGATGCTGAAAACAACCGAATCATTATTCCGAATGCAGTCATCAGCAATCAAATTATTGTGAACACCAATATGCATGACACGAAATGCTGCAAAATCATAGAAATTGGAATTGGTTATGACTCTGATGTTGAGAAAGCATTAGAAATCATGAAAAACGAAATTGGCAAACATCCACTTTTTATTGATACCAGAACAGCTGAGACCAAGAAACAAAAAACGCCCTTGGTTGTCGCGCGTGTTGTGGCACTGGCAGATTCCAGTGTAACACTAAAAGCCTGGGCCTGGGCAAAAAATTCGACAGATGGTTTTGTAATGTACTGCGATTTGCTGCAAAGCATCAAAAAACGTTTTGATGAAGCAGCTATTGACATTCCGTATCCTCAGCGAGTTGTGACTTTAAAAAAGACAAAACAAGTACTGAAGAATCCTCAAAATAATAAAATCGCCTGATTAATTTACTGAAATTTCAATCCAAAATTCACTTTATCAAAAGTTGTGCTGCAGGAAACTGCAAATCGGCCCAAATTGACGGTTCCAAAAATACCCTCTACTCCATGTCCGGAATAAAATCCACCGGCGGAAAAACGACGAACCTGATATTTCAGAGCAATATCATTTACCCTACTGCTCAATTGCCCGAAAACAATAACGTGGGGAATAACTTCATAACTTCCAAAAACCTTCGGAACCAGTTTTTTATAGTAATCGAAGCTTTCATCGGTTTCGTAATCGACACTGGTAGAATGCAGGTTTTCAAGATTTCCACCAATATAGGTGTTTTCAGAAAAATGCCATGAAACACTAAAACCAGTAAAGGTTCCATCATAACCGCTTCTCGATTCAAGATAACCAAGACCAATAGTAGCTCTGAATTTGCCGCAAATTTTTCCGACATACCCAATATAGGTTCGGTCAATTTCCGACTTATCGATTCCGGCACCAAAAATAATATCATCATCACACATATTAAGTGCGTACTGAAAATAGGCCGAATATTGATCTTCATTGGCCGCGACAACGCTCCGTCCCTTATCGAGATCGATATTGGCAGAGATTAATGTAGAGTTTATAACGGCGAAATCAAATGTATTGATTTCCTGGGCAAATGTGGGGACTGTGAGCAAGAGTAATAGTATTGTTTTTTTCATAATACCAAGTTTAGCTGACAACATTCTTACTCTAATTTACATCTATTTTTCTTGTTAATAAAAGAAGTTCTTCAAATAACCATATTACTCGATTAAGTGTAAATTTTAAGTAATCAAATTCCCACATTTAATCAATATTCAAAGGAAATACTAAAATTAAGGAGGTATATTTGCTATAATTTTCTCATAACTTTAAGACTTTAATTTTTGCTTTTCAAAATGGTTAACGGTAATTTTATAGTTCTTAATCCTAAATCTGTCTTACAATGAAAATTATAAAACTGCTCTTAGCGCTTTTTCCTATAGTTTGCTTTTCTCAGGAAGGAAACATTAAGTCTTTAGACATTAACTTAACCAATTACGAATATCCTTTTCCAGTAAAATTTATAGAATTGAGCAATCAACGTCAATCTTTGAAAATGGCGTATATGG
This sequence comes from Flavobacterium sp. LAR06, assembly GCF_041946075.1. NCBI lineage: Bacteria > Pseudomonadati > Bacteroidota > Flavobacteriia > Flavobacteriales > Flavobacteriaceae > Flavobacterium > Flavobacterium sp. LAR06. Next base: position 66,490 of record NZ_JAUTYT010000004.1, read on the forward strand.
ATATCATTCCTGAAAATTACAACAAGAAAAATATCGTGCTGCTTCATGGTAAAAACTTCAACGGTGCTTATTGGGAAACAACCATTAAAGCTTTGGCTAAAGAAGGTTTTCGTGTCATCGTTCCGGATCAGATTGGTTTTGGAAAATCTACCAAACCTGATAATTTTCAATATACTTTTCAGCAATTGGCGGAGAATACAAAAAAATTATTAGCTCATTTGGGAATTGAAAAAACAACGATTTTGGGACATTCCATGGGCGGAATGCTGGCGACAAGATTTGCTTTAATGTATCCGGAAACTACTGAAAAACTAGTATTGGAAAACCCAATTGGTTTAGAAGACTGGAAATTAGTCGTTCCTTACAAACCGGTTGATTGGTGGTACGAATCAGAATTAAAACAAAATTATGAGGCTATCAAAAAGTATCAGATGGCAAATTATTATGATGGAAAATGGAATGTCGATTTTCAAAAATGGGCGGAACTTGGCGCCGGTTGGACTTCAGCTCCGGATTATGATCGCGTGGCATGGAATTCGGCGCTTTTATATGATATAATTTTTACACAGCCCGTTGTATACGAATTCAAAAACATCAAAAGCCCTACCCTTTTAATTATCGGAACAAGAGACAAAACGGCTTTAGGCAAAAACCTGGTTTCTGAAGAAGTCAAAAAAACAATGGGAAATTATGCTGAACTCGGCAAAAAGACACAAAAAGCAATTCCAAATTCAAAATTAGTTGAAGTGCCAAACACGGGACATTTACCACATATTGAATCTTTCGATCAATTTATAAAACCATTAATCGTATTTTTGAAACAATAAATATTGATAACTAAAACTAAAAATATATGTTTACAATCGAACAAATCAAAGAAGCACATGCTAAAGTAAAAAGCGGAGCAGATTTCCCAAACTACATACAAGATTTAATCATTTTAGGCGTAAAAGGCTATGATACGTTTGTCAATGACGGACATACTGAATATTATGGTGTAAATAATTATACCGTTGCCTCTGATGAAAAATATGATTTAATACCAATTTCGTCAACAGTAAATAAAGAACGCTTTATCGAGTTTTTAGTAGCGCATCAGGACGGACAGACTGATTATATGACTTTTTGTAATCAATGTGGGCAATGCGGAATAGCAAAATGGAGAGTTGATATTATCGAAATGACTTGTATTTATTTTGATCTGGCCGGTAATGAAATACTAATCGAAAAAATTCCAGGCTAGTCTGATAAAAATAGATCTCTATGTCTAAAAAATATATTCTGATTGCTCTTTTTTCGATTTGCTTTTTAGGATTTTCACAAGCTAAAAAAGCAAGTCCAAAATTTAAAGTAATTGCTTTTTATACGGCAAAAAATGATCAGGCACATATCAGTTTTGTTCACGAAGCCAATAAGTGGTTTCCTAAAATTGCGGAAGAAAATCATTTTGAATATGATTCCACCAGTAATTGGGATAATCTGAATGCTAAATTTTTGGAGCAATATAAAGTAGTATTGTTTTTAGACACAAGACCAGAAACTTCAGATCAGCGTGTGGCTTTCCAAAAATATATGGAAAACGGTGGCGGATTTATTGGATTTCATTTTTCGGCTTTTGCTTTAAATAATTCTTCTTATCCGCAAAACTGGGATTGGTATCATAATACTTTTTTAGGTTCCGGCGAATACGGAAGCAATACCTGGAGACCTACATCGGCAGTTTTAAGAGTGGAGAATAAAGATCCGATAACGATAGGACTTCCTAAAACTTTTTCATCACAGCCCAACGAATGGTACCGATGGAGTAATGCTTTGACGAAAAATCCGGATATCAAAATTCTGGTAGCGATCGATGAAAGCAGTTTTCCGCTCGGAACCGGACCAAAAGCACATGAAATTTGGCATAGCGGCTACTACCCTGTCGTTTGGACAAATAAAAAATATAAAATGCTCTATATAAACATGGGCCATAATGATATTGATTACGAACACGGAACGAATAAAACACTTTCAAATACTTTTGAAAATGAGAATCAAAATAAACTAATTCTGAATGCCTTACAAATATTCGGAAATTCAAAAAAATAAATGATTTCAAAATGTCACACAAACTTTCTCCTATTATAAATTCTGAAGATTTATTGCCATTAAAAGATTCATCAGAAATTGTTTTAATTGATGCCAGAGCCGGAGTCAATGCTGAAGAAAACTATAAAAACGAGCACTTAAAAGGCGCGCGTTATGTCGATTTGAATCGGGATTTAGCAACTCTTGAAGAAAATCCTGCCAATGGTGGAAGACATCCTTTACCCTCTTTAGAAAAATTTTCGCAAGTACTTTCCACACTCGGAATTTCTCTGACAAGTCACGTTGTTATTTATGATGATAAAAACGGATCAAACGCTTCGTCACGATTTTGGTGGATGTTGAGAGCAATTGGTCATGAAAAAATTCAGGTTTTAAATGGAGGATTACAGGCAGCTATAAAAACTGGTTTTCCAACAAGTTCAGAAATAGAACATTTTGATGCGACTGAATATAAAGTTTCAGCATGGAAATTGGCTGTCGCCGATATCGAAGAAGTCGAAAAAGCCCGAAATAATAGCGAAAACATAGTAATCGATGTTAGAGACAAGAATCGTTTTGATGGTCTCACAGAACCGTTGGATTTAATTGCGGGACATATTCCCGGAGCGATTAACGTTCCGTTTAGCGAAAATTTAAGTGAAGATGGTTTTTATAAATCGGCAGAAGAATTAAATAAAAAATACACCGCTCTTATAGGCGATACAAAACCTGAAAATGTAATCGTTCATTGCGGTTCTGGCGTAACAGCCTGCCACACTTTATTAGCGATGGATTATGCCGGAATTGAAATTCCAAAATTATATGTTGGCTCTTGGAGCGAATGGTCGAGAAACGATCGCGAGATGGCAACCAAAAAATAAAATAGATTAAAAAAAACAACACATAGACACGTAATTATTTGCTACAGATTAACAGATTACAATGATTAATCTTTTTAATCTTTTAATCTGTGGCAAGAAAAATAAATATTACTCTATGCCCACATAAATAATTTTAAAATGCAGCATTGGGATATCCTTTTATCAAACTTAGTAAATAAAAAAACCCTTATAGATCAATTGCTTTCCGGCAGCGCCAAAGGAGAATTAGCCGTTTTTAACAACCAAAAAGGAATTTTGTTTTCAGACATCGCCATTGAAAAATTCATCGAAAAAGAGTATCAGTATGATTCGGTAGAAGCTTCTCCGGAATCACATAGACAACTTCGAACTTTTTCTTCAGGTGAACGCAAAAAAGAATTTTTAAAATACTGCATCAACCAAAAACCTGATTTTATCATTTTTGATAATCCTTTTGATCATTTAGATCAGGCTTCAAGAGTGGTTCTGGCACAATCATTAGAAAAACTAACAGATGATATTGCCATTATTCAATTGGTGAATCGAGTTTCTGATATTTTGGATTTTGTTCCCAACAAAGCACAAATCAAAGACAATTCTTTTGAATTACATCCAATTTCAAAAACGGAGAATCATTTTAAAACGCTAAATACAGCGGCAATTCCAAAAGCGATTGAACCGCATTCTTTCCACGAAAGTGTATTAATCAAAATGGAAAATGTTTCGGTTAGTTATGATGATAGGAAAATCCTGGACAATATTTCATGGACGATAAAACAAGGCGAATTCTGGCAATTAATTGGTCCAAACGGTTCAGGAAAAAGCACGATTTTATCTTTAATTACAGGTGATAATCCAAAAGGATTTGGACAGGATCTATATTTATTCGGAAGAAAAAAAGGAACCGGAGAAAGCGTTTGGGACATCAAAAAGCAAATCGGAATCTTCGCTACTTCTATGACCGATTTATTTCAAAAAGCTCATACGCTGGAAGAAATGATTCTTTCCGGATTTTTCGATTCCATCGGACTTTATATTAAACCAACCACACACCAAAAACAAATTGTTTCGCAATGGCTTGAAGTAATCGAAATGACGCATTTAAGAAAAAAACGTTTTATTGATCTTTCCATCGGTCAGCAAAGAGTTGGATTAATTGTTCGTGCAGTTTTAAAACATCCGCCTCTATTAATTTTAGATGAACCTGTGGAAGGTCTAGACGATGAAAATGTAGATATGGTAATTCAATTGATCAACACAATAAAGCAAGAAACCAATGTGAGCATTTTATATGTTTCGCATCGAATAGAATCCGGCCTAGCTCCTACTTCTGTTTTTGAATTATTACCAGCATCAACGGGATCAATCGGAAAAATAAAATACCACTCGGAGTTAAACTAAAAAGTATGGAAACTAAAGAACTGGAGAACATTATTAAAATTTGTAATAAAGCCACCAGACCACCTTGGAATTCTTTCATAGAAGAAAGAGATCACGAAAGCGGATCAAATTTTATTATGACAGGAGACGAAAATGATAGAGATTATGATATAGAATTTTTTAATATTCGAAAAGATGATCAAGATTTTATCGCGATGTCAAGAAATGTTGTACCTCAATTAGTAAGCGAAATTATACGTCTACAAAAAATATTAAAAGATAGTTCTATTTCATTTTAATCACATTTCAATATGAAGTTTTGAGTTTTCTTATATTGATAAACTTCAGAGTCAAATTAAAACACACAAATGAGAATTAAATCAATAGCTGTATCAGCTGTAGCGTTAATAGCAATTTCATGTTCTACAACAATTTCAACAGCAAATAAAGAATATAAAATTACCAAAGTTTCTAAATTCAAATCAGATTGGCACTTTAAATCCAAAGAATGGTTTTTGCAAAAAGATACCTTAATCGGAATTGGAGGTCCAATGCATTGGGGCGTTATAGAATCTAAAAAGCAGCTTCCAAAAAATTATGAAATCGATTTTAAAGTAAACATGACCAAAGAATCTTTATTTGAGGTTATGTTAAATATCAACAAAGAAAAATACATTAGAACGTATCTGTATCAAATCGATCAAAATATCGTGATTGGACAAGGGGTTTACAGTAAAAACAGCGATGAATATGGTAAACGAGGCGGCCCAACTTTATTCAAAAAGCCAATGAAGTTAGAAAATAACAAATGCTATTCGGTTAAAATAAGAGTTGTCAATAATCAACTGTACTTTTCTGTCAATAACGAAACTTTCTTAGAATGTTCCATCGAAAAAAGCAATTTAAGCCAACAAGGAAAATTAGGTTTCTTAACCAACGGCGAAGTCAAAATAATAGATTTGACCATTAAAACGATTGAATAAATAGACGTAAAACACAAATTCCACTAATGCACACGAAATTAATCTGTGTAAATTAGTGGAATTCGTGTTCAAGAAATTATCTAATTTTCTAATTGACAAATTATCTAATTAGTTTTCGTCTTCTTCAATACTGTGCGTCTTTCCATAATTACGCCATTTCTCAATACAATCCTGAAAATCCTGAGGCAGTTCCGTATCAAAACGCATCATTTCTCCTGTATTCGGATGTACAAAACCAAGTGTTTTCGCATGCAAAGCCTGACGTGGCAATGCTTTGAAACAGTTCTCAATAAACTGTTTGTATTTCGTAAACGTAGTTCCTTTCAAAATCAAATGACCACCGTAACGTTCGTCATTAAACAACGGATGCCCAATGTGTTTCATATGTGCACGAATCTGGTGTGTTCTTCCGGTTTCTAATCTACAGGAAATCAAAGTCACATAACCAAAACGCTCCAAAACTTTATAATGTGTAATTGCTGGTTTTCCAATTTCAGGCTCAGCAAAAACAGCCATTTGCATGCGGTCTTTCAAATGTCTGGCAAGGTTTCCTTCAATCGTTCCTTCTTCTTCAGTAACATTTCCCCAAACCAGGGCAATATATTCGCGTTCAGAAGTTTTGGCTTCAAATTGTTTTGCCAAATGTGTCATGGCCGCTTCCGTTTTAGCCACAACCAAAAGTCCGGATGTATCTTTGTCAATTCGGTGTACCAATCCCGGACGCTCACTGCTGTTCATTGGCAAATTATCAAAATGATGCGCCAAAGCATTAACCAAAGTTCCGGTATAATTTCCGTGACCTGGATGTACTACCATTCCTGGTTCTTTGTTAATCAACAACAAAGCATCATCTTCATAAACAATATTCAACGGAAGATCTTCCGGAAGAATATGGTTTTCAAACGGTGGATGTGATAACATAACCGTTACAACATCAAATGGTTTTACTTTATAATTTGATTTTACCGGAATATCATTTACAAAAATGTTTCCTTCAGTAGCGGCGTTCTGAATCTTATTTCGCGTCGCATTCTGAATCAAATTCATTAAATATTTGTCAATACGCAAAAGCGCCTGACCTTTAGGGACTTCAAATCTGAAATGTTCGAATAATTCGTCTTCCAGATCTAAATTTTCAATATTATTGTTCATCTTTTGGGGTTTCTGTCTCCGGCGTTGCTAAACTGTCTGCTGCCTGACTGTCATCTACATACGTTGCTTTTCCGTCTCCTAAAACCAAGTCGATTTTAGAAGCTTTCAGCACACGATCTCCTACTTTTAAGTTTCTTCCTTTGTAACGCATCTCCAAAACCATGTCTTTTCCAAGGTTCGGAATATAAGTAATCGTTCCCGCTTCAAGACCTAAGGCCTTCAGAGTCGGAACCGCTTCACGATACGTTTTCTCAATTAAATCAGGAATTTTAACTGATGAAAATCCTGAAGAATTAATTTTAATATATATTTTTCTTCCCACTTTTACTTTTGTTCCCGGCAACGGATCTTGCTCAACAACACTGTATTTTGGGAATTCACTTCTATAATCCACACTATCCAAAAGCACGTAATCTAAGTCTAATTCGTCCAATTTCTCTTCGACTTGTTCTTCAGTCAATTTTGATAAATTCGGAACCGCAATTTCATGTCCGTGATCAGTGGTAAAAGTCAACCAATGCATAAACAAATAACCTAAAACCGCAATAATAGCAAATGCTATTAAAATTTGCACGAAAAAAACCCGGCTTGTTAAATACTGACGTAAGCTCATAAATTTATTTTTATTAGTCGCAAAGATAAAGCTATTTCGTTTCAAAAAAAATGATAATTTTGTTTTAGGGAAGAAAGTCGAGTGATTGTCATCCTGAGCGAAGTCCAAGGATAATTTTAAGGAACAATTTCCTGCTGTCCGACTGTATCTTTATGGTGAACCCACCATAAAAGGATGCCGCTCCCATCAGGGCTAGGGCACTCAGTTTCAAAACAAGATTCCGATTAAACGATTTAACAAATCAACAATTAAACAACATTTCGATTAAACAAATAAACAGTAAAACATGAAAAATATTGCCATTATCATGGGCGGGTATTCGAGCGAATATAAAATTTCTCTTATTTCAGGAAACGTCGTTCATCAATATCTTGACAAAACAAAATACAACGGATTCCGAATTCATATTTTTAAAGAAAAATGGGTTTATGTAGACGAAAACAACGCCGAATTTGCCATTGATAAGAATGATTTTTCTGTAACTGTAAACGATCAAAAAATCACTTTTGACTGTGTTTTCAACGCAATTCACGGAACTCCGGGCGAAGACGGATTAATGCAAGCGTATTTCGAATTATTAGGAATTCCACAATCGTCTTGTGATTATTACCAATCGGCATTGACTTTCAATAAACGTGATTTATTATCGGTTTTAAAACCATACGGAATCAAAACGGCAATTTCTTATTACCTAAACAAAGGCGACGTAATCAATACGGAAGAGATCGTAAAAAAAGTGGGGCTACCATGTTTTGTTAAACCAAATAAAGCAGGTTCAAGTTTCGGAATTTCAAAAGTAAAATCGGAAGCCGAATTGCCAATTGCGATTGAAGTGGCTTATAAAGAAGACAACGAAATTATAATCGAAAGTTTCCTTGACGGAACTGAAGTTTCTGTCGGCGTAATCAATTACAAAGGAGAAATTAAAGTGTTACCAATCACAGAAATTGTTTCAGACAATGATTTCTTCGATTATGAAGCTAAATACGAAGGAAAATCACAAGAAATCACCCCAGCCAGAATTTCAGACGAACTAACGCAAAAAGTGGGTGAAACTGCAAAACGTGCTTACGAAGTCTTAAAAATGAAAGGTTTCTCAAGAAGCGAATTCATCATCGTAGACAACGAACCCTACATGCTCGAAATGAACACAATTCCTGGTTTAACAACCGAAAGTTTGATTCCACAACAAGCCAAAGCAGCCGGAATTTCTCTTGAAGATTTGTTCACAAACGCAATCGAGCTAGCTTTGGCGTAGCCAAGATACTAAGGTTCTGAGATGCTAAGATCTCAGAACCTTTTTTTACATAAAAACAATTTATCTGGTTTCCAAAAAAAACCTTTGAACCTTTGCCACTCTGAACCTTTGAACCTCAAAAGAAAAAATGAAACAAATCTTCGAATGGAATAGATTATTCTACAATAATTTACCGGCAAATTTTGCCTTAGAAGTTGTATTTCGCTCCACTGTCATGTTCATCATTTTATTGCTGACTTTAAAATTAGCAGGAAAACGAGGTGTAAAACAATTGTCTATTTTCGAAACGGTAATTATCATTGCATTAGGATCTGCAGCCGGCGATCCAATGTTTTACGAAGATGTAGGTATCGTACCTGCAGCAATTGTTTTTTTAGTTATCATCATTCTATATCGTTCAGTAACCTGGCTGACAGGAAAAAGCAAAAAGTTCGAAGAATTTATTGAAGGAAAAACGGAATGTCTTATTCAGGATGGCAAATTTTCGATTACAACTTTTAAAAAAGAAAGCCTCGCACAAGATGAATTTTTCTCCGAATTACGCATCAAATCTATCGAGCATTTAGGACAGATAAAACATGCTTTTATAGAAACCAGCGGAGAAATTAGTGTGTTTTTCTATGAAGATAAAGAGGTGAAATATGGCTTACCTATTCTACCCGGCTTATTTAACGACAAAAGCAAAAACATTTTAAATGAAGGTGTGCACGCCTGCACCTTTTGCGGCCATACCGAAGAACAAAAAACAGGAACAGCAAAATGCAAAGTTTGTCAAAAAGACGAATGGGTTCCGGCAATCAAAACACTTAGAATAACATAAACCTTAAATTACTTTAATCAAAATAATTTATGCTATTTCTAATTGGAACTCGGGATTCAAATTTAAAAAATGGAGTCATTTTAAATGAAAAATGCCCAAAATGTAAATCGGAAAACGAGTTATATTTCAGCATTTATAGAAAGTACACTCATATAACTTTAATTCCTTTATTTCCTGTTGGAAAATCAGTTTTTATAAAATGTAATCACTGTCAAGAGAACTTTGATTATGAAGATTTATCTGAAAGTACGCAACTTCAACTTCGAAATGAAAAATTAGACAATTCAATTTGGATGTTTTCCGGTTCTGCTGTTTTAGCTTTATTGCTTATTTTTACAATCAATAATTATTTTGATCAAAAAGATGAAACCCGTCTTTTAATAAAAAATCCAGTCGAAGGGGATATTTATAATTTAAAGCTATCAAATGGTTGTTATTCAAACATGAGAATTGACAAAGTAACTAAAGATAGCATTTACACGACTCATAATGATTTTGATGCCTATTTACCGTATGAAGCCGATGATTTGGATAAAGCTGAAAATTATTCTAATCGACAGGCTGCTTATTCAAAAACTGCATTAATACAACTTTATGAAAATGATGAAATCATAAAAATAAAACGAAGTGAGTATCCTATGGAACCACAGAAATCAGAATATTTTCCAATAACAAAATAAAAAAGCCTTTGCGCCTTTGTGCCTTTGTAGCTTTGAACCTTAAAAAGAAAAAAAATGCGAAAAGCCATATTTCCAGGATCATTTGACCCTATTACACTTGGTCACGAAGATATTATCAAAAGAGGAATTTCACTTTTTGACGAAATCGTAATTGCCATTGGTGTTAATGCCGAAAAAAAATATATGTTTTCACTCGAAGAAAGAAAGCAATTTATTGAAGAAACTTTCAAGGATGAGCCAAAAATCTCCGTTATCACTTATGAAGGATTGACCATAGATTTAGCGCATAAGGAAAAAGCGCATTTTATTTTAAGAGGTTTGCGCAACCCAGCCGATTTCGAATTCGAAAAAGCCATTGCACATACTAACAGACGCCTTTCTAAAATTGAAACGGTATTTTTATTAACTGCCGCAAGAACATCTTATATCAGCTCAAGTATTGTTCGTGATGTATTGCGAAATGGTGGCGAGTATGAAATGCTGGTTCCGGATGCGGTTAGGGTTAAAAAATAATAAAGCACAAGTCATTGCGAGGAACGAAGCAACCACACTAACAAACAAACTAAATGTGATTGCTTCGTTCCTCGCAATGACAAAACATAAACTTGCAAGCGAAAGCAATTATAAGTAATTTCGCATCTTTAAAACAAACAGAAATAATGAGCATCGAAAGAGAATTGAACAAACGAAGTGGATCTAAATGTGAACTTTGTGGCGCCGAAGAAAATTTAAAAGTATATCAGGTATTGCCAACGAAAAAAGGCGGACTTGATGAAAGTATATTAGCTTGTAGTACTTGTATTGACCAAATTGAAAATCCGGATAATGTTGATTTAAATCATTGGAGATGTTTGAATGACAGCATGTGGAACGAGAATGTTGCCGTCCAAGTAGTAGCATGGAGAATGTTAAGCCGTATGCGCGCCGCAGGATGGCCACAGGAATTGCTAGACATGATGTATTTAGACGAAGATACTTTAGCCTGGGCACAAGCAACTGGCGAAGGCGAAGATGACGAAAATAAACTGGTTCACCGTGACAGCAACGGAGTTATTTTAGAACACGGTGATTCTGTAGTTTTAATTAAAGATTTAAAAGTAAAAGGTTCAAGCATGGTTGCCAAACAAGGAACCGCAGTTAGAAACATCCGTTTAGACCATGAAAACGCTGAATATATTGAAGGAAAAGTAGACGGACAGCAAATTGTTATTATTACACAGTATGTGAAGAAAATATAATTTTTTTAAGGTCCAAAGGTTCAGAGTACCAAAGGTTCAAAGGTTTACAACTTGACACGAGACTTTAGTCGAATTGGCGAAGCAAACTAAAAAACTTGAAACCTGAAACTAAATAAAAAAGGCTATTCAAATGTGAATAGCCTTTTTTAATTTTATGTTTTTTTTGTAAATTATTTTTGGAATAATTTATTAATCTGATCTTTTACGAATGGTTCAGAAACATTGCTTGTTGCTGAAGAAGCTTCTTTGCTTGAAACCATAAACTGCACTGTAGCTTTCTCAGGAGTAACACTTCCTGTGTAATGCAACCAAATATAATTGTTTGGCAATTCTAATTTAATATCATATAATGGGCTTGCACCAAAACCATTCATGATAATATTGTAAAGACTCGCGTAATCGTTATTAACGTTTTTAAACGTAAATTTTCTCAAGGATGAACCTTCTTCATCGTCGTTCTGAATACTTGTGTAGTATACAGTGTATTCATCTCCGATTTTTTGAATGTAGTTGTTGTTTACTTTTCCTAATTTCTCAACAGGAACAGTTTCAAGAACTTTAATTTGTGCGAAAGAGGCAACACTCAACAATAAAACGGCAATCGTAATAATTCTTTTCATAATTAATTTGGGGTTTATTATTTACTAGTACAATAAACGCAGAAATTATGATAAAATAAAGCGTTACCGGTTAATTTATTAACAAAAGATTAAGATTTTTGTTTAAAATCAATTTTCGTCAGTGAAAACAACAAATTAAAATATTGAAAATCAACAAATTAATCAAGACACAAACATGTAAAAGACCATAGAAAACAACTTAAAATCCCGATTTTACAGACCTCAAAAAGCTTGAAAAAAGAAAAAATTTTACTACAAAAATGACTAAAAATCCATGCGTAGGTTTTCAATTTTATGTCCCTTTAACCTCAAAAAAAGCTGAAACGAGACACCAGAAACAAAAAACCTTACCTTTCCTCTTCCTTCTTCACCACTTTTCTGGCAACCTCAATTTTAAATTTCTTGCCTTTCATTTTTTCATCTTTGATGTTTTTCAACAAATCTTTTACTTTATTGTAACGCACCGCCGCAAACGAAATAAAATCTTTTACTTCAATCAATCCTAAATCACCTTTTTCCAATTTTCCTTTTTGAGAAAAGAAACCAACAATATCAATTTTATTCAGTTTTGTTTTCTTTCCTCCACTGATGTAGATCGTTTGATATTCTGGTGGCTTTGGCAATGTTGTCGTATTCTCAACTTTTAGAACTTCCATTCCGTAGTCGATATAATCCAGTTTCTTTTCACTTTCGTGGATGATAATGTAAGCCGTTCCGGAAGCCTGCATACGTGCGGTACGACCGTTACGATGCGTAAATTCGTCTTCTTTTAAAGGTAAATGATAATGTATTACGTGTTTCATTTCAGGGATATCTAATCCACGTGCCGCTAAATCGGTTGTGATTAAATAACTCATACTTCCGTTTCTAAACTGAATCAAAGCGCGCTCACGCTCATCCTGATCCATTCCGCCATGATAATAGGTAGCATAGATTCCTTTTTCGTTTAACGTATCACTAATACGTTCTGCAGCATCACGGTGATTACAAAATATAATAGCCGATTGTGATTTTAACGAACAAATCAAATTGAATAAACTCTCTAATTTATCTTTTACTGGCGAAACCACCATCTTCATAGAAAGGTTTGCTTTTTCTTCTTCTTCCGGAATAAAATCTAAAACCGTTGGATTAACCACTCTTGTATATCTAGGAATCTCGATATCTGAAGTAGCCGAAACCAAAACCCGTTTGTTCAGTTTTGTTAACTTTCCAATGATATAGGACATTTGCTCATGGAAACCCAATTGCAATGATTTATCAAATTCATCTAAAATTAAAGTCTGGATTTTATCTGTGCGAAAAGTATCTCTGTCGATATGATCGGCAATTCTTCCCGGAGTTCCAATTAAAACCGCTGGTGGATTGCTTAAATTTTTGATTTCAGTATCTATGGAATGTCCACCATAACAAATGTTTACTTTGTATTGCGTTCCCATTTTTTTCCAAACCTGCTCAATTTGTAAACCTAATTCGCGCGATGGCACAAGAATTAAACATTGCACTGAAAGAATTTCAGGCTGTAATAATTCTAAAACTGGAAGCAAAAAAGCCAATGTTTTTCCTGACCCTGTTGGAGAAAGCAGTAAAACATTGTTATCGTTTAAAATTGCGTCTTGAGCAACTTCTTGCATTTCGTTTAGGCTCTCAATTCCTAAATTCGAAAGTATGTTGTTGGAATGGTGTTTTTTATTCATTTTGCAAAAGTAGGTAAAAAAAGTTCAAAAAATTTAACCGCAAAGTTCGCAAAGGTTTACGCAAAGTTCACAAAGTTTTTCTTTTTTAATCTCGCAAAGACGCGAAGTCGCAAAGTTATATTCAGAAAGGCTCTCCGAACTTTGTATTTTGTAAAACTTGTCAAATAAAAAACTTTGCGTTCTTTGCGGTAAAATGCCAAAGTGAATCTATCCTCATTTCAACCTGAAACTTGAAACCTGAAACCTTTTAAACAAATCAAAATTCCTATATTTGATTTCTATTAAAAACCCAAATTCATGAAACTTTTTACCATTTTCATTTCACTTTTCACAATAACAGCTTTCACTCAAAACAATAAAAAATACGATACTTTTTTTGAGAAAGGAAACGGAAATCAATCCGCCTCATATGAGGAAATAATTAAGTATTTCAAGCTTTTAGCCACCGATTTTCCAACCATTCAGATTAAAGAAATGGGATTGACAGATTCGGGAGAACCGTTGCACATGGTAACTTTTAATCCTGACAAGGAATTTGATTTTAATAAAATACAAAAAAATAAAGCAGTACTTTTTATTAATAATGGAATCCACGCTGGAGAGCCTGACGGAATCGATGCGACTATGCAATTCTACAGAGATTTAGTTACTGGTAAAATGAAAGCACCTAAAAACACGGTTTTAGTTTGTATTCCGGTTTATAATATTGGCGGTGCTTTAAACCGAAATTCTACAACACGTGCTAATCAGGACGGACCGGAAGTTTATGGTTTTAGAGGAAATGCCCGAAACTATGATTTGAATCGTGATTTAATGAAATCAGATACACGAAATACAAAGAGTTTTGTCGAGATATTCCAAAAAATAAATGCAGATGTTTTTATTGACAATCATGTGAGTAATGGCTCTGATTATCAATACAAACTAACCTATATTATGACACAACATAATAAATTAGGAACTGTTTTGGGCGATTATATGAACGATGTAATGATGCCGGCTTTGGTGAAAGATTTACAGCAAAAGAAAATCGAAACGACACCTTATGTTGATTCATTTAAAGATACGCCGGACAAAGGTTTTGGACAGTTTGTTGACAGTCCTAGATATACAACGGGTTATACTTCTTTGTTTAACACTATTGGATTTGTGGTTGAAACACATATGCTGAAAAAATATGCAGAGCGCGTGAAAATGACTTATGAATACATGAAATCGACTCTGGATTTTACCGATGCCAATTATCAAAAAATAAAAGAATTACGTGCAAAAAACCTTGAGCAATATCAGCCTAAAAAAGCATACACTTTAAAATGGGAACTGGACAGCACAAAAGCGACGACTTTTTCGTTTTTAGGTTATGAAGCCGGATACAAAAAAAGTGACGCTACAACAGGAGATCGTTTGTATTATGATCGTAGCAAACCGTATAAAAAAGATGTACCTTATATAAAAGAATTCAAATCACTAAAAGACGTTGTTATTCCGTCTGCTTATATCATTCCGCGTGGTTATTGGAATATTATTGAGCTTTTGAAGAACAATAACATCTCGTATACACAACTTAAAAATGATACGATTATTGAAGTGGAAAGTTATAAAATTTCGGATTTCAAAACGTTCACTAACGCATACGAAGGGCATTATTTACACTACAATACAAAAATAACTTCTAAAAATGTAAAAATGACTTTTGCCAAAGGTGACTATCTTGTTTCAACAAAACAGAAAGGCGTAAAATATTTAGTAGAAGCTTTTGAACCGGAAGGTGTTGATTCGTTCTTTAACTGGAATTTCTTTGATCCAATTCTACAGCAAAAAGAGCATTACTCAGAATATATTTTTGAAGATACGGCGGCGAAATTGCTAAAAGATAATCCACAATTAAAATCTGAATTAGAAACCAAAAAACAAAACGATCGTGAATTTGCAAAAAGCTCCGAAGCGCAATTAAATTGGATTTATAAAAACTCTGTGCATTATGAAAAAGCGCATATGCAGTATCCGGTTTATCGATTGCTTTAATTTTTTTAGCCTATTGAAAAAACTCTAAGATCGCAAAGATGTTCGTAAAAATATCTGTAAACCAAAGGATTAAAAATGATTAAAAAAGTACTAAGCCCAATAATAATTTCAGCAATTCAAATTATTGTTGTAGCAATTATTCATCAAAGTCTGAATTACTTCTATCCAATACAACATAGATCAGTTGGATTTGGATTGACTGTTTTTTTAACCGGAATTATTTTTATGCTCTGCATTCTTGCGTTTAATTTTTATTTTGATTTTTTTAAACGAAATAATTATTGGATCGGATTTTTTCTTTTGATCATCACTAGCATTTTACCATTTTCAGCATTTAATGAAAGACCTTTAAGAAGTTTGTTTTTAATTCTACTCGTTTTATGTGGCTTTTTATCTTCTCTAGCTTTGAATAAATGGAGAAAAAAAATTAATATGGAAAGTAAAACGCGCTTTTGAAAATGAGTTTGCGTGAGGGATAGAAGCTAGCTACCGAAGTAGCGTGGATAGCCCGACAGCATCCCGATAAGTGGGCGTATATAAGCAAAGTAATTTGCCCACTTATCGGGATGGTGGCACGCCCTAATTATATCCGATAAATAATAAATTGAATTAATTACTGACTATTCTCGTCTTTTATACCTTTAAGCAAAGCATAAATTGCCATTGCATGTCCCTGACCTAAGTCAAAATCTTCTTTAAGCCAAGTAACGATAGCTCCAGCTTTCACATCGGTTTTGAGTTTTCCATCTTGTGTGAAGCTTTTTTGTTCTGCCAAAGCCCTGAATTCAGCAGGACCATTACCAGTCTTTTCTTTAATTGTTTTTAAATATCCTTGAAATGACATAACAATATCTATTAGTTAGTTAATCTATATGTACGAAAATACAAATAAAAATTTAGATTTACTAAACAACTAATATTCTGCCTCCAAGCGTTGCAATAAAGTCTTATCTTGCCTCTTGCTTCTTACATCTTGCCTCTATCCTACTCTTCAACAGAAATCTTACTCTCTTCTTCAAAAAGTAATTTAATGTTTTCATAAGAGTTCTTCAAAGCTTCTTTGATTTGTTCGGGATTTAACCAGGCCACTTTCTCTATACCTTCTTCGATTTGACCTTGCGGTGTTCCTTCAAAATCAGAAAACATCTCGAACCAATGCGTAATTTTAAGTTTGTATTTTCCGTTACGTTTAAAAACGTGATAGGTTTTTTGGAGTTTATTGGTGATTCGGAGTTTACCTACGCCGGTTTCCTCCTCTACTTCACGCATGGCAGTGTTTTCAATTTCCTCGCCTTTTTCGATGCCGCCCTTTGGCAAATCCCATTTTCCGTTTCTGAAAATGAATAAAACTTCTCCATTTTTATTGTACACAAAGCCTCCACCTGCTTTACTAACAGGGATTTTAGCTTTGAGAGTCTTCATAATCTCTCTTTCGTCGGGATGATATAAGTAAGCCTTTTGAATTTTATTTTGAAAAATTTTCACTATAAGCTGCTCAATATCAATACTCTCCAACAAGAACAATTGAAAATTAGTCTCTCTTGAGATTTCATTTGTCAAAAAAAGTGGTTTGTCGTTCACAAAAACTTTATACATTTGTATTATGATTTTTAATAAAGATACTGCCGAAAAAACAGCCGAATTGCTTTTGCAAATAAATGCAATTAAATTGAATCCAGAAAATCCTTTTACATGGGCTTCTGGATGGAAATCGCCTATTTATTGTGATAATAGGTTAATTCTTTCATTTCCGATCATCCGAAATTATGTTCGTGATGAATTTGCGAAAAACATTGAAAAACAATTTGGAAAGCCAGATGTTATTGCCGGTGTTGCCACTGGAGCTATTGGAATTGGAATTCTTGTTGCTGAAAGCCTTGGATTACCATTCGTATACGTGCGCCCGGAAGCTAAAAAACACGGAAGACAAAACCAGGTTGAAGGTTTTTTACAGAAAGGACAAAATGTAGTTGTCGTTGAAGATTTAATCAGCACCGGAAACAGCAGTTTGATGGCTGTTGAAGCTTTACGTAATGAAGGTGCTAATATTAAAGGGATGGCAGCGATTTTTACCTACGGCTTCGGTGTTGCCGAAGAAAACTTTAAAAGCGCAAATATTGACTTGTACACGCTAAGCAACTACGAAAATTTATTGGAGCTAGCAGTTCAAAAACAATATATTACAGAAGAGCAACAATCTACTTTACAAGAATGGAACGCAATTCCATCAACTTGGGGACAGGATTAATTTTAGCTTTTAGATTAGATCTAGCTTTGCGAACTTTGTGTTTATAATAAATTTACAATATAAAAGAACCTTTGCACCCTTTGCGGTTAAAAAAAATAAAAAATAAAATATGAACTTAGAAAGTCCAAAAGTTACTGTTCAGAAATCAGCTCAAGATCTGTTTGATCAATTGACTGATGTTAAGAATTTTGAAAAATTAATGCCGGATAATATCGCTAAATTTGAAGTGATCGGCGAAGATGCTTTTATTTTTGGATTGAAAGGTATGCCGGAAATAAAACTAAAAATGAAGGAAAAAGTAGCGCCAAACAAAATTGTTTTGGGAGCTGCAAGCGACAAACTTCCTTTTACTTTGGTTTCAAACATTGATAGCATTTCAGATTCATCAAGTGAAGTACAACTTTTGTTTGAAGGAGAATTCAACGCCATGATGGCGATGATGATCAAAGGACCAATTAGCAAATTCATTGAAACTTTAGCCAACAATATGACTAAATTGTAATTGTTAATTATAAATTATTAGTTGTTAATTCGCTATTTGCATAAAACTTTAAAAGCCTGATCTTATGATTGGGCTTTTTTTTGTTGCCACGAAGGCACTAAGAAACAAAGTTTTTTTTTACACTTTATCACTTCCATAAACAAACCTCTGAGCCTTTGTTGCTATGAGCCTTTGAACCTTCAAAAAAAACAATTCATCCTCAAAAAACCCCAATTGGGAATTATAAATTATAGCAGAAAAAATAATTAATCGAAGTTTGATCCATAAAACTAACACAAACCAAAATGGAAACAACGATTAAGATTTTAATTTACATTCACGCTTTTTTTGGAGGAATCGGTTTAATGACCGGAATTGGAAGTGTTTTGGTAAAAAAAGGAAGTGCACTACATAAAAAAATGGGAAAATTATTCTCTATCGGAATGATTACAAGCTGTTTAATTTCTCTCCAAATTTGCGGGCTTCCCGGTCATCAAAATATATTTTTATTTCTGATTGGGTTATATACCATTTATCTTGTCATCTCAGGAAACAGGACTTCTTCTTTCAAACACAAATTAAAAGCCGATTTTATGGATAAATTAATTTCTGGAAGTATGTTGTTCTTTTCTGTAATAATGGTTTCTATCGGCCTATACTGTCAGTTAAACTCAATTGAAAATGGTATATTATTTATTTTCTTCGGCGGATTTGGACTTTACATGACTACAAAAGATTTTATGTTTTTCAGGAATGCTTCTGAATTCAGGAAAAAGTGGCTTTCCAAACACATTGGAAAAATGGTTGGCGCATTAATAGCTTCCATCACCGCTTTTATTGTCGCCGGAATGGGAATTGGTAATTTAATTTCCTGGATGATGCCTTCTGTTGTAGGAACAATCTATATCGTTTACTGGAACAGAAAAATAGCGCCAAAAAAAAGAAAATCTAGTCAAGTGTAATCTGCCACGAAGGCACTAAGGTACACAGTTTTAAAACCTCTGAACCTCTGAACCTTTGTAACTCTGCACCTTTGAACCTCTTAATAAAGCATTTGAACTTCCTTAATATCAAACTCTGAAACAGAATCATCTTCAAGTAAAATTTGAATTTTTCCGACTGAAGAAACGCCTTGAATTATTCCCATGAAGTTTTGCCCGCCTGCTTCAGGATTTAGATTTTTAAAGGGCATTGGAACGCCTTTTCTGAATAGCGTATTAAAATATTCTTTCCAGAAAATAGCTGTATTTGATTCCCAGGATTCTATTTTCTGCTGTATTTTTTCAATAATTAAAGCCGGTAATATTTCTTTATCAAAAGCATGACCCGAAATGACTGCCAAAGAAGAAGCATTTGGTAATTCGTCAAAATTTGTTTGATTTACATTTAGTCCTAATCCAACTACTGACACGATCCTGCCATCGCTTTTGATGGTATTTTCGATTAGTATGCCACCAATCTTTTTATTGTATGACATAATGTCGTTAGGCCATTTTATACTTAAATCAGGAATATTTAATGATTTTAAAGCCTCAATTACGGACAGGGAAACGATTAGACTCAAATTAAATACCTGTTCATAATCATACAGAAAATCCTTGACCAAGGCGCTCATAATTAAGTTTTTACCTGATTCCGACTCCCATTTCGACCCCATTTGCCCCTTGCCTTTTGTCTGATTTTCAGCTGTTACCACAGTAAAATTATAAAGTTCGTCCTGGCTTGATAATGCCTTAAGAAAGTCGTTTGTCGAATCTATGGCATCGAGTTTGATTAGTTTCATTCAAGTAATTTAAATAACTTAATTTAATATTTTGTTAAGGTTCAAAAATAATCACAAATTTTGGTAACTTTACAAATTCATATAAAATAATTCATGGCGAAAAAGACTATTAATAATGATGTTCTACTGGCGAACATAATAAAGGGAATTGAAGAAGTAAAAGGAAATGATATTGATATTCTTGACTTAAGAGAAATAGACACGGCTGTTTGTGACTATTTTGTCATTTGCAACGGAAGCTCTAACACTCAAGTTAACGCCATTGTAAACTCAATCCAAAAAACAGTATCTAAAGATTTAAAAGATAAACCGTGGCATGTAGAAGGAACCGATAACGCGGAATGGGTTCTTATGGATTATGTGCACATCGTGGTACATGTTTTCCAAAAACACATTCGTGAATACTATAATATCGAAAGCCTTTGGGGTGACGCCAAAATAACTACAATCGAAAACAAATACTAAAGAAAATTTTTTCTAATGGCTAAAGATAATAATCCAAATCCGAGTAAATTTAAAATAAGTCCCTGGTTAATATATACCGCAATACTTCTAGTTTTTTTATTTATAAGTTTTGCAACCGGAGGATCTAACTTAAGCGAACCTGCTCAATTAACTTCTTCTAAATTCAATGTTTTATTAGAAAAAGGTCAAATTGAAAAAGTGATCGTTTATAATAAAGCTGAAGCAGAAGTTTATTTAACTGCCGCTGCTCTTAAAGATGCAGCTAATAAAAAGGTAGCAAAGGACATGTTTGATAGAGTAAACAAAGGTCCACACTACACTTTAGAAATTGGTAACGACCAGATTTTTCAAACTAAACTTGAAAAAGCGGTTGGCGAAGGCAAACTAAAAGATTTTAATTTCTTGCAGAAAAACAATTGGAGCGACATTTTAATCAGTCTGCTTCCAATCATCATCATTATTGGTGTATGGATTTTCATTATGCGTAAAATGTCAGGCGGCGCTGGTGGCGGTGGCGGGCAAATTTTCAACATTGGAAAATCGAAAGCTAAATTATTTGATGAAAAAACAGATATCAAAACAACATTTAAAGATGTTGCAGGTTTAGAAGGTGCGAAAGAAGAAATACAAGAAATTGTAGAATTCCTGAAAAACCCTGAAAAATATACAAACCTTGGAGGTAAAATTCCAAAAGGAGCTTTACTTGTAGGACCTCCGGGAACTGGTAAAACTTTATTAGCGAAAGCTGTTGCCGGCGAAGCACAGGTACCTTTCTTCTCTTTATCAGGTTCTGACTTCGTGGAGATGTTCGTAGGAGTTGGTGCTTCACGTGTTCGTGACTTATTCAAACAAGCTAAGGAAAAATCTCCCGCTATCATTTTCATCGATGAGATCGATGCCGTTGGTAGAGCAAGAGGAAAAAGCAATATGTCAGGAGGAAATGATGAAAGAGAAAATACTTTGAACCAATTATTGACAGAAATGGATGGCTTTGGTACAAACTCTAACGTAATCGTTTTGGCTGCAACCAACAGAGCTGATGTTCTTGACAAAGCTTTAATGCGTGCTGGGCGTTTTGACAGACAAATTTTTGTTGACTTACCAGACATTCGCGAAAGAGCTGAAATCTTTAAAGTTCACTTAGCGCCTATCAAAAAAATCGAAGGTCTTGATTTAGATTTCTTAGCAAAACAAACCCCAGGATTCTCTGGTGCTGATATTGCAAACGTTTGTAACGAAGCTGCCTTAATTGCTGCACGTAACAACAAAACTGCAGTTGATAGACAAGATTTCCTTGATGCTGTTGACAGAATCATTGGTGGTCTTGAAAAGAAAAACAAAATTATTACTCCGGAAGAAAAAAGAGCAATCGCAATTCACGAAGCTGGACACGCTACTGTAAGCTGGATGTTAGAGCATGCTGCACCACTTATTAAAGTAACAATTGTTCCTCGTGGACAAAGTTTAGGAGCTGCATGGTATTTACCAGAAGAAAGACAAATCGTTAGAACAGATCAAATGTTAGACGAAATGTGTGCTACTATGGGCGGAAGAGCTGCTGAAAAAGTAACTTTTGACAGAATTTCAACTGGTGCATTAAGCGATTTAGAAAAAGTTACACGTCAGGCTCGTGCTATGGTAACAATTTACGGTTTGAATGAAAAAATCGGAAACGTTACTTATTATGACTCAAGCGGACAAAGTGAATACAACTTCTCTAAACCGTATTCTGATGAAACTGCAAAAGTTATTGACAAAGAAATTTCGGAATTAATTGAAGGTCAATACCAAAGAGCAATTCAAATCTTAGAAGAGAACAAAGACAAGTTAAATCAGCTTGCTGATATACTAATAGAAAAAGAAGTTATTTTTAAAGATGACTTAGAAACAATTTTCGGAAAACGTACTTTTGACAAAAATCTGGAAGAAGTGGTTTCGTAAATTATTCAGAAATATGTAATATTTTTTAAAATCTTAATTCAAAATAGCCTTTTGAATTAAGATTTTTTTATCTTTGAACGTTTTCAATTAACATGTAAAGTATTTCATATAAAATGAATTTTTTCAAAAAAATATTTGGTTCTAGCGACGCCGCATCTGACGAAGAACATGAAAGCGAATATGGAGGAGGAAATCCAATTCCGAACAGTCATTTATCTATTGACGAGCAATTCATTTTCAATTTCAAGAAAAATGGTGGTAAATTTTTGTATTGTGAAAACAAACAAGAAGTTGCAGAACAATTTGAAAACATTTTAGAAGAAAACGATTGGTTCGAAAACGAAGTTTTATGTTATGAACCAGGTCTTTTTCATTTGTTAGAAGAGAACAAACTCATTTATATTTCCCCAAGAGCTCCTAAATTTTTATTAGCTTCTTGTGAAAACCTTATAGCCGATGAAGGTTCGATTTTGTTTTCATCTAAACAAATCAGACAGGACAAACCAAATGAATTGCCGGCAAATATCGTTATCATAGCCACTACCAGTCAGATCTTACCAATGAAAAGTGATGGATTGAGCGCTATTAAACGAAAATACGAAAGAGACTACCCTACCAATATTACTACAATAAAATATTTCGAAAAAGCAAAAGAGGAAGATTTTACACAATACGGAAGCGTTGCAAAAAATCTTTATTTACTGCTTTTAGAGGACCTTTAAGATGAACGAAACACTCAAGAGAACCATTTCTGGTGCTGTTTATATCGCTTTATTATTAACTGCAATTTTGTTTTCAACTGAAAGCTTTATCATCCTTTTTGGTCTTTTCTTAATAATTACAATTTACGAGTTTTGCAGTTTAGTAAATCTTAGCAAAATCTTTTCTATTCTTTTTGGAATTCTGTTATACAGTTCAATTCTGTTAGTCAGTCATTACAACAAAGAGACTACTTCGTATTTAAACACTACATTCAATACAAACTTAATTTTAAATACTAATATCCAGCAATTAGATCTTGTGTTGCTGGCTGTAACATTAGTAATCGCTATAAAATGCATTTTGTTTTTGTTTTATGACAATATACAGAGTGTCAGTACATCTTCAAAATATTTGTATTTATTAGGATATATTGTATTACCATTTATATTTATTATTAAAATTTCTTTTGGTACCAATGATTATAATCCAAAAATTATTCTTGGTTTATTCATCTTAATCTGGACCAATGATACTTTTGCTTATCTTGTTGGAAAATCGATGGGAAAACATAAATTATTTGAACGCGTTTCTCCTAAAAAAACTATTGAAGGTTTTATTGGCGGAGTCGTTTTTGCTGCTTTTGCAGGATTTTTAATTTCGAAATTATATATCCAGCCAAAACCTGAATTTAGTAGTAAATCAATTCTAATCTGGACGATTATCGCTTTAATTGTAAGTATTTTTGGCACCATTGGAGATTTGATTGAATCAAAATTTAAAAGAATTGCCGGAGTAAAGGACAGCGGTTCCATAATGCCAGGCCATGGAGGCATCTTAGATCGACTAGATAGTGTTATATTTGTAGCACCAATTATATTTTTATTTTATCAAATTTTATACTATGTTTCATAAAGAGGGAGGCCCATCCATTTTATTAGGTACTGTTTTTGCAGTTGCTGTACTTTTAATTGCTGACAAATTCATTGATATTAGCTGGTTAAGAATTTTAGTTCAAATAGCTGGATTAGCTGTATTGATTATTATTCTGCAATTTTTCAGAAATCCAAAAAGAATCGCAATCAGAAACAGCGATCACATTCTTGCTCCGGTTGATGGGAAAGTTGTGGTTATCGAAGAAGTTTATGAAGGTGAATTTTTTAAAGACAAACGTTTACAGGTTTCTATTTTTATGTCACCAATAAACGTACATGTTACGCGTTATGCTATGGACGGAATTATCAAATTCAGTAAATATCATCCGGGTAAATTTTTGGTTGCATGGCATCCAAAAGCAAGTGAAGAAAACGAAAGAACCACTGTTGTTATTGAAAACGAAACCTTTGGTCAGATACTATACAGACAAATTGCCGGTGCCTTAGCGCGTAGAATTGTAAACTATGCACAAGAAGGAATGCAGGTTGTTCAGGGTACTGATGCAGGTTTCATAAAATTTGGTTCAAGAGTAGATTTATTTTTACCTTTAGGTACCCAAATTAATGTAGAATTGAATCAAAAAGCAATTGGTGGAAAAACCATTATCGCTACAAAAGCATAAATGACCAAAAAAGATTTAGATACTCGTTTCTCAGAGGCTGTAGAAACTGCTTTAAAAATGACTCAGTCCTCACTGCCACAAGATGTGCAGCTAAGACTGTATGCTTATTATAAACAGGCTACTTTTGGCACAGCAGTATACAACCAATCTGAGAACTTTGATTTACGTGATGCATTTAAAACAAATGCATGGATGCAAATTAGTCATATATCCATTGACGAAGCAAAGGAAAATTACATTGAAATCATAAATTCTTTAACATCAAAATAAATTACATTATGAAGAAAAATTTTATTCGCTTTGGCATTTTAACTTCATTCTTCGTATTATTTTCTTGTAATGATAGTAATAAATTAACCGAAGTTGTTGAAGTTCCTCTACCAACAAAAGAAGAGAAAATAACAATTGGAACACCTGAAGAAGTAAAAGCAGACCCGGGTTCATTTGAACTTACGAAATTGACTTTTCCTTATGATGGATTGGCGCCTGACATTCGTTCTCTAACTTTAGAAACACATTATTCGAAACATTATTTAACGTATACAAATAATTTAAACAAAGAAATTGTTTCGACTGAATTTGAAAACATGCCAATTGAAGATATTCTAAAAAAAATGGATCTTAGTAATGCTAAGCTTCGTCAAAATGCGGGAGGATATTACAATCATACCATGTATTTTAATCTTTTGACACCAAAAGAACAAACTCCAAAAGATACTTTAGCTGGTTCTATAAATAAAGAATTTGGTTCTTTTAATAACTTAACTAACCAATTTAAAGCTATGGCCACCAAACAATTTGGTTCAGGATGGGTTTGGTTAGTTGTTGACAGATATGGAAAACTTCAAGTAACCCTTACAGGAGATCAGGATAATCCATTAATGAAAAATGCCTTGATTCTGGGAACTCCAATAATGGGGATTGATTTATGGGAACATGCTTATTATCTAGATTATCAAAATAGAAAAGGAACTTATATTGATGCTTTTTATAAACATGTTAACTGGGAAAAGGTAAACGAAAATTATAAAGAGGCTTTAAAGAAAGTCAAAAAAGTATAAAACAAAAAAGCTGATACAATGTATCAGCTTTTTTTATATCTGCTCTCAAACAAATCTTATTTCAACTCATAAATAAACGACTCTGAGGGCCCAATTTTTACTTTTGCAGTTCCTTCTCCATTATTCACTTTTAACTGTACTGAACTCTTTTGATACAACTGATCTCTCAATTGATATTCTCCTTCTTTTAAATTCCATTTTGAAATAATATCAAAAGGAACTTTTAATTCAAATTCACTTGTTTTTTCAGAAGAAAAGTTCACAACAACAATTAGTTTTTGTTTTCCGGACCAACGCACATAAGAATAAATAGAGTCGTCATAACCTGCATTGTTCTGACGATTTAGAGATTGAATTTCCTGAAAACTCCCCATCAAAGCTGAACTATTAATTGAAAAATTCAGCAATCGTTTGTAAAAATCACGTAAATTTTTCTCTGAGTCAGAAAGTTGTCCTCCGTCAAATTTTCCTTCATTCATCCAGCGTTGGTGATTTGGCACTCCTATATAATCAAAAATAGAAGTTCTGGAATGTGTTCCGAAACCTGCATTTTCATTTCCGGCCTCTCCTACTTCCTGACCAAAATAAACCATTGTTGGTGACGTACTTATTGTAGTTGAAACAACCATCAAAGGTTTTCCACACTCAGGAGACCCTGCAAATTCAGGACTTGCTAAACGTTGTTCATCATGATTATCCAAAAAATGAAGCATATGATGCTCAATATCTGACATTCCCTTTTGAATATCTGATAAACCGTCTGGTGATGATTTTCCTTTTATGATATCTTTCAACTTATCGTAAGTTTCTACTTTATCATATAAATAATCCATCTTTCCTAAACGAATATAATTACGATATTCATTTGGATTGTAAACTTCTGCCAACAAAAACACATTTGGATTTTTCATCTTAATAGCGGAATTCATATAACTCCAGAACTCGTATGGAACCATTTCGGCCATATCATAACGAAAACCGTCAACCCCTTTTGCTGTCCAGTACAAAGCAATAGATTTAAACTTTTTCCATGAATCAGGCACATCTTTATCCTGCCAAAAAGCAAAATGTTCCTGATAAGATTTTTGATCAAATCCAGCCGGAAGTTCAGGAAAGTCTTTCGAACCATCCGGACGAATTCCATAGTTGACTTTTACAGTTTCGTACCAATCATTTTGGTCCGGCTTCACTTTTCTGGAACCATTACCTGTCCATTTTGCAGGATTCTCATCAAAGACACCATCAACTAATGGATTCTTTTCACCATTTAAAGGGACATCTCCATCCGGGATTTGAAAATGTTCTTTTGGTATGTAGTAGAAATTATTATCTATTTTATACTCCACATTTACATCATCATCAGCCCCAAAATCCTTCACCCCTTCCGGATTACTTTTCCCTTCATACTTTCGTGCAATATGATTGGGTACAATATCAATAATAAGCTTCAAACCTGCCTTGTGTGTACGAGCAATTAATGCTTCAAATTCCTGTAATCGATTTGCAGGATTTACAGCTAAATCAGGATTTACATTATAATAATCTTTAACCGCGTAAGGTGACCCTGCACGACCTTTTACTACTTCAGGATCATCATTTGAAATTCCATAAGCGGTATAATCCCTAACCAATGCATGGTGAGGAACGCCGGTGTACCAAATATAGGTGACTCCTAAATCTTTGATTTCATGAAGTGCAGTATCTGTAAAATCATTAAACTTTCCGACTCCATTTTCTTCAATGGTTCCCCAGGGTTTGTTCGTTGTCTTTTTATTTCCAAATAAGCGTGTAAAAACCTGATACACTACAATTTTCTTCTCTGTAGGAATTTCTTCTTTAGACGTATTCATTTTCAAATCTTTTGTTTTACATGCCGAAAACAGCACGGTTACAGCCATTCCTGCAACTATAATTTTTTTATTTATCATACTCTTATTTATAATATGATCTTTTTTTTGAGCTTTAATAAATTACTTCTTCTAAAAAACCATTTTCTAAATTTAATGTAATTTTTAAAACTCAAAAGAAAGTCATTTTAACTTCTAATCAAAAAAACCAAACTACAACGTAATAGTTCTCCGTTTTGTTGGTAACTTAAAAAGCGACCATTTTTTATGATTTAAAGATTTGACAACTTTTATAAATATTACTTTTTAATGTTGGATGACCGCTGTGTTTGTCTATGATATAAATTTATATATAAAAACTCATTTAAAAAACATCAACAAACCTTTGAACCTTTATCGCTTTGTCCCGAAGCTTCGGGATTACATCTAAAAAATATAAATTAATCCTAATATCCATAAAGGTTATATCCTTTTTCATAAATTTGACAAAAATTTAATCAATTGAAGAAATCACTCTTTTTCATATCTTATTGTTTGTTTCTATTAAGTGTTCAAACCATTTTTGCGCAGGCACCTAAAAAAATTATTGTAGAAAATGCTGATTTTTCTGATGTGGATCAGGAATTAATGCCGGATGCACTTTTATTAACAGGAAATGTAAAAGTAAATCATGACGGAGTTGTACTAACATGCAATAAAGCTTACTTTTTTCAAAAAGAAAATTATCTAAAAGCTTTTGGTAATGTACAATTAGTTCAGGGTGATACATTGTTTTTAAATAGTAAATACGCTGAATATAACGGAAATGTAAAAAAGGCATTTGCGACTGGAAATGCTGTTATGACTTCTCCTGATGCAACTTTAGCAACTGACACAATTAATTTTGATCGAAATGTTCAGGAGGTTTTTTATAATACAAAAGGAACTATCATCAACAAAGACAATACACTAGTTAGTAAATCAGGCAGGTATTATGTAGCTGAAAAAAAGTTTCAGTTTTTGACTGAGGTAACGCTGACGAATCCTAAATATGTGGTAAAATCAAATCACTTGGATTATTACAGTAATTCGGGGCATACCTACTTACTTGGGCCATCAACAATTACAAGTAAAGCCAACTACATTTATACTGAAAAAGGCTTTTATGACACCAAGAAAAACCTCGCGCATTTCCTCAGGAAATCTTATATAAAATACGATGACAGGCGCATTGAGGGCGATAGTTTGTATTATAACCGAAATATCGAATTTGCATCGGCAACGCGAAATGTAAAAATTACGGATTCGATCAATCGCGGAATCGTAAAAGGACATTATGCCGAAGTTTACAAACTGAAAGATTCTATGTTTGTGACCAAAAGAGCGGTTGCAGTTAATTTTGTAGAAAACGATTCGGTTTATATTCACGGAAAAAAACTAATGGTTACCGGAAAAGAAGGCGAACGAATTTTAAGAGCTTACAACAACGTTCGTTTTTTTAAAGTTGATATGAGCGGAAAATGTGATTCTATACATTCAAACTCCAAAACGGCTTTGACAAAATTAATAGGTAATCCGATTTTATGGAACGGAGATAATCAGATTACTGGAGATGTCATGCATTTAATTGGTGACAATACTACCAAAAAACTAGATTCATTAAAGGTGCTCAATAACACTTTTCTTGTCTCGCGGGATACACTCGGAACCGGATTTAATCAGGTAAAAGGACTCAATTTATTCGGAAAGTTCAGGGATGGTAAACTCCACGATGTCGATGTCATCAAAAATACCGAAGTGATTTATTATATGCGAAATGACGCCAATGAGCTCATCGGAATTAATAAAAATGTTAGCAGTAAAATCAATCTTATTTTAGAGAATAATGCTATTGAAACGATTACATTTTACAATAAAGTAGACGGCGATATTTACCCAGAGGCTGATTTACCCGAGAATGCCCGTAAATTAAGAGGTTTGGTCTGGCGTGGCGATGAAAGAATTAAATCGAAAGATGATATTTTTACTTCTGAAGATAATGAAGAAAATGACAAACTAATTCAGCAAGGAAAAGACCAGGAAGCAAAAGATAAAGACGTCCCGATGAAAGTCAGGAAAGAAACGCGTGATTACGACAAAAAGAAACCCGCAGTAAAAACAAATGCAGCTAAATCAGATACAACAAAAACAGCAAAGGCTAAGAAGTAATTTTCAGTCTCAGTCGCAGTTTTCAGCGTAAAGCTTTGCAACCTTATTAAAGGCCCAACCTCAGTTTATAGTATACAAAACTTTGCGATCTTTGCGATTAAGAAGCATTCGCTTTTTTCAGTTTTCAATCAACTTGAAACATGCAACTTTTAAACAAATAACAGTGAATTCAGATTTTATAAAATATCAGGCACAAACATCTCCTTATCCACTGGGAATGGAAGTTTCACATGCTATTGGCTCCTATATTTACGATACAAACGATAAAAAATATTTAGATTTTGTTGCCGGCGTGTCTGCCTGCACACTTGGGCATCAGCATCCGAGAGTGAATCAGGCGATAAAAGATCAGTTGGATAAATATTCGCATGTGATGGTTTATGGCGAATATTCACAAAGCCCAGCTGTTCAGTATTGTAAATTATTAGCTTCACTCCTACCGGAATCTCTTAATAAAACCTATTTAGTAAACTCAGGTACAGAAGCTATCGAAGGCGCACTTAAATTGGCTAAACGAACAACAGGTAGAAGTCAACTTATTTCGTGTCACAATGCTTATCACGGAAACACAATGGGATCAATGAGTGTTATGGGATTTGAAGAGCGCAAACAAGCTTTTCGTCCTTTACTGCCAGATGTCGATTTTATCACTTTCAACAACGAAGCCGATTTACAAAAAATAACAACCCGAACTGCAGCCATTCTTTTAGAGACCATTCAAGGCGGTGCCGGATTTATTCAGCCTGAGAACAACTTTTTACAGAAAGTTCGAAAACGTTGTGATGAAGTTGGAGCCATTATGATTGTAGACGAAATTCAGCCAGGTTTCGGTAGAACCGGAAAACTTTTTGGTTTTCAAAACTACGATGTCATTCCGGATATTGTAGTTATGGGCAAAGGAATGGGAGGCGGAATGCCTGTTGGTGCTTTTACAGCTTCTGCGGAAAAAATGGATCTTTTAACAGAAAACCCTAAACTGGGACATATTACTACATTTGGGGGGCACCCTGTCATTGCGTCAGCTTGTTTAGCGACTTTGCAGGAATTAACTGAGACTAATTTAATGCAGGAAGCCTTAGAGAAAGAAAAACTCTTTCGATCGCTTTTGGTACATCCTTTGATAAAGGAAGTTAGAGGAAAAGGATTAATGCTTGCTGCGATGACTGAAACAGCTGAAATAACCAATGAGGTTATTTTAAATTGTCAGGATAAAGGATTGATTTTATTCTGGTTGCTGTTTGAAGGATGCGCCATTCGAATTACACCGCCATTGACCATTTCTGAAGAAGAAATAAAAGAAGGATGCGCTATAATTTTAAGCGTTATGGATGACATTATAAAAAAAGAACAAAAAGCTTAGTTTAAAGCGATCTGAGTCTGTTATCCAACAAAAATAAAATTAGAATAATAATCAAAATAATCTTTTATATATCAGAAGATTATGACTAAAAACAGAATCAAAATTCTGTCCATATTGTTAATTAAATTGTTCAAAACAATTAATTTCCTTTCCCCACAACAATAATATGGTTGCCTAAATTTATAACAGGCTAATTTCAAATAAAGACAGTATGCAATTAAGCAACGAAGAAGAAGATTATAACCTATCCCTATCCAAATTTGAGTCAATGTTAAAAACTAACAAAGTACTCTTTTTTGATTCTGAAGAATTTGAAGAAATTATTCTTCATTACTTAGACATAGGCAAGGCTAATTTAGCAAAAAAGGCCTTAAAACTTGCATTAGACCAACATCCAAAATCTACAGGCTTAAAATTAGTACAAGTAGAAATGCTGGTTTACGACGACAAACTGGAGATCGCTGAAAAGCTTTTGAATGAGTTGTATGCAATTGAACCTAACAACGAGGAAATTTACATCCAGAAAGCCAATATTTGTTCTAAAAGAGATCAACACGAAAAAGCGGTAGAATTGCTTAAAATTGCCTTGCAATATACTGACGACTACGCTGACGTGTACAACCTTATTGGAATGGAATATCTTTTTATGGATAACCTTGAGATGGCAAAAGACAGTTTTATCAAATGTCTTGAAGAAGACTTAGAAGATCAATCTGCTTTGTATAACGTAGTATATTGTTTTGAATTTTTAGATCAAAATCAAGAAGCAATTGTTTATCTAAACAATTATATCAATAAAAACCCATATAGCGAAATTGCCTGGCATCAGCTTGGGCGCTTGCATTATGGCGTAAAAGAATATGAAAACGCAATTCGTGCTTTTGATTATGCAACGTTAATCGATGACGAGTTTTTAGGTGCTTTCATGGAAAAAGCAAAAGCTTACGAGCGTTTGAAAAAATACGCTGAAGCAATTGAAAGCTACAACAGAACTATCGAATTGGACGATGCAACTTCATATGCACTATTGCGTATTGGAAAATGTTACGAAAAACTGGGAAATGCTGTAAAAGCACTTCAATATTACAACCAAACTGTTCATGAAGATCCTCTTTTGGACAAAGGCTGGATTGCCATTACCGACTTTTATGTTCGCCAGAAAAACTTTCAAAAAGCATTATTTTTTGTCAACAAAGCTTTAGCAATTGACAATCAAAATCGTCTGTATTGGAAACGTTATGCAACGATCAATAAACAAATGAACTTTTTTGAGGAAGCAGAATTTGGCTATAGAAAAGCAGTTGAATTTGGTGATTATGCTTTGGATACCTGGTTATATTGGGTTGACATCTTACAATTTTTAGGAGAATTCGAAAGCGCTATTCAAACCTTATTGCAAGCTTCAGAATACTTTCCGGAGGAAAACGAAATCGAATATCGTTTGGCAGGATTGTATTTCATGATTCAGGATAATACAAAAGCAAAATTCCATTTAAGCAATGGTTTACGTTTAAACTTTGACAATTACATTTTGATCGAAGATTTATTTCCTGTGGTCTGGACAAAAAAAATGGTAAAAAATTATATTGAAAAACATAGAAAACAATAATGATTGATATTTTAAAAAGACGTTTTGGCTTATTAGGGCGTAATATTAGCTACTCATTTTCAAAGGGATATTTTACAGAAAAATTTAGCGATGAAGTTTTTGTTGGTAACAGCTATGAAAATTTCGATATTTCTGAAATCAATCATTTTACCGGATTGCTAAAAAACAACCCAGATTTAAAAGGTTTAAATGTTACTATTCCTTATAAGGAACAAGTAATTCCTTATTTGGATAAACTATCAACAAAAGCAAAATTAATTGGTGCTGTTAATACCATTAAGTTTACCAAAAATGGAAAACTAAAAGGCTATAATACCGACTATTACGGATTTAAAAAATCATTAAAACCATTATTAGAACCACATCATAAAAAAGCGCTTATTTTAGGAACAGGTGGTGCTTCAAAAGGTGTTGCATTTGCTCTTGATGAGCTTGATATTCCTTATACTTTTGTATCTAGAGAAGCTAAGGAGAACATCATTGATTATGATCTAATCAATGCGACGACTTTTGACAATTTCCAAATTATAATCAATTGTACTCCCGTTGGAACAAGCCCTAATATTGAGGCTTGTCCAGATTTACCCTACGAATTCTTTACTGAAAAACACATTGCATACGACTTAATTTATAATCCTGCAGAAACGCAGTTTATGAAAAACGCTAAAAAGTACGGAGCAATTACTAAAAACGGATACGACATGCTTATTTTTCAAGCTGAAAAAGCATGGAAAATATGGAATAAATAAAAAAAATCTTAACAAATAAAATGTTAAAGTAATTTTCGTAACTTAGTCTATTCATTAATAGGTAGTTATGGAAAAAATATACTTACTCTGTATTTTTATATTTCTAGGAATTACAACTTCAAAAGCGCAAGGGACAGAAGTCGAAGAAAAAATTCCATTTACTGAACCGCGTTTTCGTTATTATCTGCAAACTTTACTTTTTTACAACGAATACCTGGATACCAAAAATGGTTCGTTTAATACTACACAAGCACGTGCCTTAATTCCTATTGGCAGCAAGGCATGGAACTTAAGGTTTGACCTCCCTTTAGTATCCGCCAATACTAATGAGACAAACAAAACCGGGCTTGGAGATGTTGGTATGGGCATAAGTTATATCCCCTTTATGAAAAACAGCCAGGGCATTGCTCTAAGAGCAAGGGTCTATGCTAATTCCGCAGTAGATCCGGCATTTGGATCCGGAAAATGGGTAATTATGCCGGCCTTTTTTTATGGCAGATATTTTAATGAGAAAAAATTTCTATGGATTTCCTCCTTTGAATACCAACAAAGTTTTGCAGGCTCAAGTGAACGCACTGACATTAGCATTGCTGTTCTCGAAAGTGTACTCTTTCATTTTTTTGGCAAAAACTGGATCGCTGGCGACGTTGCATTTCGATATAATAGTACTTTAAATGGCTACCAAAATAATGCATACGTTGAATATGGCAGAAAAATAACCCCTACAAATCTGATCTATATTCATCCAAGTGTTGCATTTGGTGGAGATAAAACATACAATTACGGTATAGAAGCTGGTTTTCTAATTTTATTCTAGTTTACGAGTAATTCAAAAAATCTTCATTATACCATACTCTATCAATATCCGGAAAAAACAACCAATCTTCAGTTACAAGGTAAATTTATGACTGTTTTTCTTAAAACACTATTTATTCCTAATTTAAATAAACTTTAAAAAATCAATAAAAAAAATCACATCATAATCGCAAATTCCTTGAATAAACATGAATTTAATCGTAAAATAGCGTATAAACAAAGGATTTATTTTGTATTTAGAAACACCTTTACTATCTTTCGCAATGTTTAAAATAAAAACCTTATACATTTAAAATGTTAGAAGAAAAGAATGATAACCTGCAAGAAGCAGATGGAAAATCAGGAATCGAAATTAGCGATTCTATACAAAATGATGCAATTGAAACATTGAGTTCTGAAACAACGGCGGAAAACGAAATTTCACCTGAAACTGAAATAGAGAATACTGCAGAAGCTGAAGAAACCAATCATCAAACAGCACTTGACGCTATAACAAATTCTAATGCTGAAGAAAGCGAAGATGAAACGCTAAAAGAGCGCCATGATATTCCTATGCAGGATTATGATACTTTTTCATTAGATGCCCTTGTTGATGAATTAAAAAAGCTTGTCCATACAGATAAAGCAATGTCTGTAAAGGATCATATCGAAGAAATTAAAAAATCTTTTTTATTACAATACAATCATCTTATTGAAGAGAAAAAAGAGGAATTTAATGCCTCTAAACAAGATCCAAACGAAGAGTTCGAATATCATTCTCCGCTAAAATCTAAATTTGATGAATATTATAATATCTTCAGAGAAAAAAGGAATGCCCATTTTAAACATTTGCAAACCAATTTAAAATCAAATTTAGAGAATCGACTTGCCATTGTTGAAGAACTAAAAGAACTTATAAATCCACAGGAGAACATCAAAGATACGCTTAAACATTTCAATGATTTAAGAGAAAGATGGAAAAATGCCGGAGCAATTCCAAAAGACAAATACAATCACGTTTGGAATAATTACCATTTTCATGTGGAGAATTTCTATGATTACCTACATTTAGATCGTGAAGCCAGAGATTTAGATTTCAAATACAACCTTGACCAAAAGCAAAAAATAATTGCTCGTGTAGAGGAATTAGTAAATGAGACTGATATCAGTAAAGCATTTAGAGAATTACAAGATTTACATAGAATCTGGAAAGAAGATATCGGACCAGTTTCTAAGGAACATCGCGATGCTATCTGGAATAAATTTAGCGAGTTGACCAAAAAGATTCACGATAAGAGAGAACTTTTATTTGAAAGCCAAAGAGCTAATGAGCAACAAAACCTCGAAGTTAAAAAAGGTATTATTGCCACAATAGAGGTTTTAGCTACTGAAAAAGTTGGATCTCACTCACAATGGCTGATACAAATTCAAAAAGTAGAAGCACTTAGAAATGAGTTTTTTGCTGCCGGGAAAGTTCCATCAGACGTAAATGAAGAAACCTGGGCTGCTTTTAAAACTGCCGTTAGAAACTTTAATTCTTTTAAAAATTCATTTTATAAAGACATTAAAAAAGATCAAAACGACAATCTAAACAAAAAAATGGCTCTTGTTGCAAAAGCAAAAGAACTACAGGAAAGTACCGATTTTGGTACCACTACTCCAATAATGAAACAAATTCAGGAAGAGTGGAAACAAATTGGTCACGTTCCTAAAAAATATTCAGACAAAATCTGGAAAGAATTCAAAGACGCTTGCAATCACTATTTCAACAAGCTAAAAGAACATAAATCTGAGGAAAACGGAGACGAAGTAGCGGCTTTTGATAACAAAAAAGCATACTTGGATATTTTGAGAGCTTATCAGTTAACAGGAGACCATAAAACAGATTTAGACGCTATTAAATTACATATTGAAACATGGAAAGGATTTGGAAAAGTACCCTTTTCAAGACGTCATATTGAAGGGAAGTTCAATAAAATTTTAGACGCGCTTTTTGAAAAACTAAGTTTGAGTAAAAAAGAAACGGAGATGATGCGTTTTTCTAACAGAATTGATTCTTTATCTGAAA
This sequence comes from Flavobacterium sp. LAR06, assembly GCF_041946075.1. Lineage (NCBI taxonomy): Bacteria > Pseudomonadati > Bacteroidota > Flavobacteriia > Flavobacteriales > Flavobacteriaceae > Flavobacterium > Flavobacterium sp. LAR06. The sequence goes on from NZ_JAUTYT010000004.1 coordinate 102,734, forward strand.
GTAACGATACACGTAAATTAGATAATGAAAAGATATTCCTAATGCGCAAAATTGAAGAAGTTCAAAATGAAATTTTTCAGTTAGAGAATAATATTCAATTTTTCACAAATACTAAAAACGCGAAAAAAGAAAATTCAATTGTTCTCGAAGTTCGTAAAAACATCGCTATCCATAAGGAAAGTCTTGAAGTCTGGAAAGATAAACTAAAACAATTACGTAATTTAGGCCAGGAATAGATCTAATTTAGTATTTAAATATTAAGGAGTAATGAAAATTCATTACTCCTTTTTTTTATCCCATCCTTTCATGCATTTACCTTCAGATAACAAATTCATAAAACAACAATGCAAAATATTACTTATATTTGATAGTCAATACCTTAACAACAAACATTAACACTAAAATATTAAAAAATGAAATTTACAAGAAAAGCAAATGCCAACTGGAAAGGAACCGGTATGGAAGGAAAAGGGACCATTAGCACTCAAAGTACCACTTTAGATAACGCACAACTATCATTTAAAACCAGATTTGCAGATGGAGTGGGTACTAACCCAGAGGAACTTGTTGCTGCAGCACATTCAGGCTGTTTTACGATGCAATTAAGCTTCTTATTGAATGAAGGAGGTTTTACCGCAGATGATTTGTCTACGGAGGCAACAGTGACTTTTGAAGATGGAACTATAACACTAATTCATTTAGATTTAAAAGGAAAAGTGCCATCCATTTCAACTGAAGAATTTGAAAAAACAGCTGCAAAAGCTAAAGAAATCTGTCCAATCTCTAAACTTTTAAACACCACAATTACATTAACAGCCACTTTGGTATAGTTTTATTTAATTATTACGCATAAAAAAACCATTCGTCATAACGAATGGTTTTTTTTATAGTTACAGAAATTAATTCTTAGTTCATTGTAGCTTTCAATGCTTTTGCTTCAGCAGTCATTTCTAAAGCTTTGTAAACACCTAATAATGTTTTAGATACATCTTCATTTTTAGGATCTAATTCATTTGCTTTTTTAAGGTAAGGAATAACACCTTTAAAAACACTTTCTCTTTGCTTCTTCAAAACTTCATAACGCTTAGTATCCTTATCAGAAGTTCCCAATTTATTCATTTCATCAATAATTGGTTTCTCTGCTTCTAATTTTAAAGCAGCAAGATTCAAATATGCGTTTGTATAATTTGGATTAATCTCAATTGCTTTCAAATAATATTTCTCAGCATCTGCTTTGTTATTAGCATTGGCACTAATAACTCCTAAATTAAAAACTAAATCAGCATTATTTGGATCTTTTTGTAAAGCCTCACCAACTAATTTTTTGTAAGTTTCAAAATCTTTAGTTTCAAGATACAAATTAGCTTCAGTTAGAAGCAAAGAACTATCTTCCGGATTTGTTTTTCTTGCATCAGCAACCGCTTTCTTAGCATCTTCAATACGTCCTTTTTGAACTAAAATTAAAGCTAAATTTTTATAAATCTCACCTCTCTTAGAAGGAATAGCTTCTGTTTTCGGTTTTTCGTGAGTTCCTAGTTTTACAGCTAAATCTCTTTCACTAGCAGTATTAAAACCATCTTCATTACCTGAAGCTTTATTTAACGCGGTGTAACTAGTACCTTTACCAGAATAATTCAGTTTCTTTAATTCTTCATACATAGGCAAAGCAGCGTCATAATCCTGAGCATTTACTGCAGTAGAAGCAGCATAGTATAAATTGATAGTATCTTTTTTATCTAACGAATAAGCATCATACAATTTTTTTGCACCTTCTGAATTTTTATTTGCCTGAGTGTCTGCAATAGCTGAATTAATTAACAAACCTTTAATTTGAGTAATTGAAGCAGCAGCCTGCGTAGAGTACTTTTGTTTTCCAGAAGTTTTTTCAATCTCAATTAACTTTTTATAGCTTTCAGCTGCAAGAGATAAATTTTTACTTTCTTCAACTTTTTTGTTAGCTAATTCTAAATAAGCATTTCCTTGTACAGAATAGTATTGTGCTTGTTCAACATCTTTAGCATTAACTATTAAATTTTCTGCATCTTTTAGTATCGCAATTGCTCCCTGAGCATCTCCGCTTTTTAATGCTTTTTCAGCACCTTTAATCTGATCTTTTTGAGCAAAAGTAGCTACTGAAATCAATAATGCTGATGCAAGTATTACATATTTACTTTTCATAATATTCAATTTGTGTATTTAATTTTAAATGTGGTTTTTTATTTATTCCTCTGACTCTTCTTCTTCAGAATCATCCTCGTCTATTACTTCTTCATCAGAATCATCATCATCGTCATCTTCAACAGTTCCGTCATCTTCAAGAACTTCTAAGTCCGGCTTAACTCTTTCAATAACAGGTCCAACTACATTTCCTTCTTCGTCAACAACAACTTCTTCAACATCATCTTTCATTACTTTTGTTACAGCAGCGATAGAATCTTTACCTTTTAGGTTAATTAATCGAACACCTTGTGTTGCACGACCCATAACACGTAAATCTTCAATAGCCATTCTAATTGTTAATCCAGATTTGTTGATAATCATTAAATCATCAGCATCAGTTACTGCATTAATAGAAATCAGTTTTCCTGTTTTCTCAGTGATATTAAGTGTTTTAACACCTTTACCACCACGGTTTGTGATTCTGTAAACATCTTCACCATCTTCGTCAACTAATTTGGTACGTTTTCCGTATCCATTTTCAGTTACAACTAAGATTTGTGAATCGTTAATATCGTTTTTATCTACAGTAACCATACCAATTACTTCATCAGTATCATCTTTTAAGGTAATTCCACGAACTCCAGAAGCTGTTCTTCCCATTGGACGTGTTTTGGTTTCTTCAAAACGAACCAATTTACCAGACTTAACAGCTAAGATAATTTGGCTTTCTCCATTAGTCAATTGCGCTCCCATTAATTCGTCACCCTCCTTAATAGTAATAGCAGCAACACCGTTTACCCTTGGTTTAGAATATTTCTCTAAAGAAGTTTTCTTAACCTGACCTTGTTTGGTAACCATTACAAGATTATGACTGTTGATATACTCTTTATCTTTTAGATCTTGCGTGCAAATGAAAGCTTTAACTTTATCATCACTTTCAATATTCACTAAATTCTGAATCGCTCTACCTTTTGCCGTTTTGCTTCCTTCGGGAATTTCATAAACACGCATCCAGAAACATTTTCCTTTTTGTGTAAAGAACATCATATATTGGTGGTTGGTTGCAACGAACATATGCTCAAGGAAATCCTGATCTCTTGTTCCTGCGCTTTTTTGTCCAACTCCACCTCTATTTTGAGTTTTATACTCTGTCAAATTGGTACGTTTTATATAACCTGCGTGCGAAATGGTAATTACCACATTCTCATCAGCAATTAAATCTTCGATACTTACATCTCCACCAGAATATTCAATTACAGAACGACGCTCATCTCCGTATTTCTCACGAATTTCTTCAAGTTCTTCCTTAATAAGGTTAGTTCTCAAATTAACATCTGCTAATAATGCTTTTAAGTGCTCGATTAACTTCATCAATTCTTCGAACTCAGCTCTTAGCTTGTCTTGTTCCAGACCTGTTAACTGACGTAAACGCATCTCAACAATAGCACGCGCCTGAATATCAGATAAATTAAATCTTTCGATTAATTTCTCACGAGCTTCTTCTGTATTCTTAGAACCTCTGATGATAGCAATTACTTCATCAATATTATCAGATGCTATAATTAAACCTTCTAAAATATGCGCTCTTTCTTCAGCTTTACGCAATTCAAACTGTGTTCTACGAACCACAACATCATGACGGTGCTCAATAAAATAGTGAATCATATCTTTTAGATTCAACATTTGTGGGCGACCTTTCACAAGTGCAATATTATTCACACTAAAAGAAGATTGTAATGAGGTAAACTTATATAAGGTATTCAAAACTACGTTTGGCGTAGCATCACGTTTCAGGATATAAACGATACGCATACCATTTCTATCCGATTCGTCACGAATATTCGCAATACCTTCAATTTTTTTATCGTTAACTAAATCAGCCGTACGTTTGATCATTTCGGCTTTGTTAACCTGATATGGAATTTCGGTAACAATGATACATTCTCTTCCGTCAACTTCTTCAAAACCAACTTTAGCACGCATTACAATACGTCCTCTACCCGTTTTAAAAGCTTCACGAACGCCTTCATAACCATATATTACACCTCCAGTTGGAAAATCCGGAGCTTTAATATGCGTCATTAATTCGTCTATTTCAATATCATTATTGTCAAGATACGCTAAAGTACCGTTGATTACTTCAGTTAAATTGTGTGGAGGCATATTAGTAGCCATACCAACCGCAATACCAGTTGCTCCGTTTACTAATAAAGTAGGAACTCTTGTTGGCATTACTTTTGGCTCATATAATGTATCGTCAAAGTTCAACTGAAAGTCAACTGTTTCTTTTTCGATATCTGCCATAATATCTTCTGAAATTTTGCGCATTCTGGCCTCAGTATAACGCATTGCTGCCGGACTGTCACCATCAACAGAACCAAAGTTACCCTGACCATCTACTAATAAATATCGCATACTCCATTCCTGAGCCATACGTACCATGGCATCATAAACAGAGGTATCTCCGTGTGGGTGATACTTACCCAGAACCTCTCCTACGATTCTCGCAGATTTTTTGTGGGCAGATCTTGATGTTACTCCTAAGTCATACATTCCGTAAAGAACTCTTCGATGCACTGGTTTCAAGCCATCTCTAACATCAGGAAGTGCTCTAGATACGATTACTGACATCGAATAATCGATGTAAGCTGATTTCATTTCATCTTCTATGTTAATAGGAATTAACTTTTCTCCTTCAGACATAAGTTGTTATATTAAATAATTATATTAGTTTCAAAGCGTGCCAAGATACGTTTTTTTCAAATTTTTTCAGCTATTTACTTACACTTATTTCAATGATTTATTAACAACTTTATTTACTCTTTTGGTTAATAAATTAAGCGTTTTTTAACGGTTTTATTGTTATTTTTTTTGTCAATTAGCTGACAGTAGTTCTCGAAGGGTACGGTTTTTGTTTTTCAAACTGTAATTCACTAAATTTACAATACCAATAAATATATTATGGATGATAATTTTTCACCAAGAGTAAAAGATGTTATTACATACAGTAAGGAAGAGGCCCTTCGTTTAGGACACGACTTTATTGGTACTGAACATCTAATGCTGGGCATTTTAAGAGATGGTAACGGAAAAGCTATTCATATACTTAATAACCTAGCAGTCGATTTAGACCATTTACGCAGGAAGGTAGAAATACTGAGTCCAGCCAACCAGAGCGTTGAAGTAAATGCTGAAAAGAAAAATCTTCATCTTACCCGACAGGCAGAAAGAGCTCTGAAGACAACCTTTCTTGAAGCTAAAGTATTTCAAAGTTCGTCGATTAGCACGGCACACTTGCTTTTATGCATCTTACGAAACGAAAACGATCCAACAACCAAGCTATTGAATAAGCTAAAAATAGATTATGACATAGCTAAAGAACAATATTTAAACATGACGCCAAACGAAGAAGAATTCTTAGAAAACTTGCCAAGAAACGAATCGTACAATGACGATTCAGGACAAGATGACAGTCTTAAAGAAAGTAGTTTTAACAATCCGGCCAATAAGTCAAACAAAAAATCCAAGACTCCGGTTTTAGATAATTTTGGGAGAGATTTAACAGAAATGGCCGAGGAAGGAAAACTAGATCCGGTTGTAGGACGCGAGAAAGAAATAGAACGTGTTTCACAAATCCTAAGCCGTAGAAAAAAGAACAACCCACTACTTATTGGAGAGCCTGGAGTTGGTAAGTCTGCTATTGCAGAAGGACTTGCTTTGCGTATTATCCAAAAGAAAGTATCTCGTATTCTTTTCCACAAACGTGTGGTTACTCTTGATTTGGCTAGTTTAGTAGCCGGAACAAAATACCGTGGTCAGTTTGAAGAAAGAATGAAAGCCGTTATGAACGAGCTTGAGAAAAACGACGACATTATTCTTTTTATTGATGAGATTCACACTATTGTAGGTGCAGGTGGAGCAACTGGTTCACTTGATGCTTCAAACATGTTCAAACCTGCTTTAGCAAGAGGAGAAATCCAATGTATTGGCGCTACAACTCTTGATGAGTACAGACAATACATTGAAAAAGATGGTGCTTTAGAAAGACGTTTCCAAAAAGTAATTGTAGAACCAACTTCTGTTGAGGAAACTATTGCAATTTTGAATAACGTAAAAGACAAATATGAAGATCACCACAATGTTACCTATACTCAGGAAGCGATTGAAGCCTGCGTTAAATTAACAAACAGATATATGTCTGAGCGTTTTTTACCGGACAAAGCTATTGATGCTCTTGACGAAGCTGGTTCTCGTGTACACATTACTAATATTGATGTTCCTAAACAAATTCTTGATTTGGAGCGTCAGTTAGAAGAAGTGCGTGAAAACAAAAACATGGTAGTTAAAAAACAAAAATATGAAGAGGCTGCCAAACTTCGTGATGATGAAAAACGTATTGAAAAAGATCTTGCCGTTGCACAAGAACAATGGGAAGAAGACTCTAAGAACAACAGAATTGAAGTTACAGAAGATAATGTAGCTGATGTTGTTTCGATGATGACCGGGATTCCTGTTAACAGAATTGCACAAACAGAAAGTAACAAACTGGCTAAATTACCTGAATTGATTCAGAATAAAGTAATTGGTCAAAATGAAGCTGTATTGAAAATTGCACGTTCTATTCAACGTAACAGAGCCGGACTTAAAGATCCTAACAAACCAATTGGTTCGTTTATTTTCTTAGGTCAGACTGGAGTTGGTAAAACACAATTGGCTAAAGTTTTAGCAAAAGAATTATTCGATTCTGAAGATGCATTGGTACGTATTGATATGAGCGAATACATGGAGAAATTTGCAATTTCTCGTTTAGTTGGAGCGCCTCCGGGATACGTAGGATACGAAGAAGGAGGTCAATTGACTGAAAAAGTTCGTAGAAAACCATATTGCGTGGTTCTTTTAGATGAGATCGAAAAAGCCCATCCAGATGTATTTAATATGATGCTTCAGGTTTTAGACGATGGTTATTTGACAGATAGTTTAGGTCGCAAAATTGACTTTAAAAACACAATTATCATCATGACTTCTAATGTTGGCGCACGTCAATTGAAAGATTTCGGACAAGGTGTTGGTTTTGGAACTGCTGCAAAAGTGGCTCAAGCCGATGAAAATTCAAAAAGCATCATCGAAAATGCATTGAAAAAAACTTTTGCTCCTGAATTCTTAAACAGAATTGATGACGTAATTGTATTCAATGCTTTAGAAAAAGCTGATATTGATTTGATTATCGAGATCGAGCTTAAAAAACTATATTCTCGTATTGCTGAATTAGGTTATAAACTAAGTCTTACTGATAAAGCAAAAGCGTTTATCGCTGAAAAAGGTTTTGACAGACAATTTGGTGCAAGACCGCTTAAAAGAGCGATTCAGAAATATGTTGAAGATTTGTTAGCTGAAGAAATCATCACTTCAAAAATTCATTCAGGAGATGAAATTCTAATGGATTTGAAAGATGACTCTCAAGAACTTTCAGTAGAAATACACAAAGCAGAAGAGCCGACTAATCAATAAATTAGTTTAAATTTTTAACAAAAATAATATACCCGTTACGTTTTCATAACATAACGGGTATTTTTTTTGAATAATTTACTATCTTTAGTAAAAGCAAATAGCTATTTTTGAATTTAAATTAAATAACAATAAAACAACGTATGCTTCAAAATAAAGTCATTTTAGGCAGTGAAGAATGGTGCTCATTTCCAGAACTCGGAATCCCGACAATCAAGGCTCGTGTTGATTCTGGTGCCAAGACTTCTGCAATGCACGCCATCAACATAGCCCCTTTTATAAAAAATGATGCCAATTGGGTGAAATTTGATATTAATCCAATTCAGAACAATATTAAAACCATCATTCATTGCGAAGCTCCGTTGGTTGACAAAAGAATTGTAAAAAGCTCAAGCGGTTTTAGAGAACATCGGTACGTAATTCAGACCAATCTAAAAATTGGCGATGTAAAATGGCCAATCGAAATGACGTTGACCAATCGTGATTCAATGGGTTTTCGAATGCTTTTAGGGCGTGAAGCCATGAGCGGGCGTGTACTAGTTGACCCGGAAGAAAAGTACCTTTTAGGACAACCTACAACCGAAACACTTAAAGAATTATACCAAAACTCTGAAAAAGCAACTTCTGGTTTAAGAATTGGACTTCTAGCCAGTAATCCAGAGTTATATAGCAATAAAAGAATCATGGAAGCCGGTGAAATGCGCGGCCATGAAATGCATTTTTTGAATATCAAAGAATGCTACATGAAACTGGATGCCAAAACTCCTGAAATTCATTATAGAGGCGGAAAAATATTAAATCAATTTGATGCTATTATTCCCAGAATCCGTCCAAGCATTACTTTCTACGGTTGTGCGCTGACACGCCAATTCGAAGCCTTGAAGGTTTTCGTTTTAAATTCGGCTACAGCCATCACACAATCACGTGATAAATTGTATTCATTACAATTGCTTTTAAACAGCGGAATTGATATCCCAACTACTGGTTTTGCTAATTCTCCTTTAGATACAGATAACTTAATTAAGATGGTTGGAGGTTCACCTTTAATTGTAAAATTACTGGAAGGAACACAAGGAAAAGGTGTTGTTTTGGCAGAAACTAAAAAAGCGGCAGAAAGTGTTATCAACGCGTTCAAAAGCTTAAATGCTAATATACTAGTTCAGGAATTCATTAAAGAAGCCAATGGAAAAGACATTCGTTGTTTTGTAATTGACGGAAAAGTAGTGGCTGCCATTCAGCGTGAAGCTATGCCGGGAGAGTTTAGAGCGAACATTCACCTTGGCGGAACGGCATCTGTAATTAAAGTAACAGCAGAAGAGAAAAAAATCGCTATAAAAGCTGCAAAAGCAATGGACTTAAAAGTAGCTGGAGTTGACATTATTCGCTCTTCAAAAGGACCATTATTACTTGAGGTAAACTCTTCTCCTGGACTTGAAGGAATTGAAGGAGCAACAAATAAAGATGTTGCCGGAGAAATGATCAAAGCCATTGAAAAGAACTTCAAAATAATTAGTTAGTTCATCCTAACTTAATATTCGATATTTATTTTAGCAACTTTGTCAAAGTTTAAAACTTTGACAAAGTTTTTTTTTATCTTTAAAATAAAAAACAATGCTAAACCCCTATTTAGATATTATTTTCAGAAGTCTCGCAGTCTATTTTTTCATGACAATTGCCCTTCGAATCTTCGGAAAAAAAGAACTTTCGCAATTAAATACAGCAGATATTATTCTGATTTTATTGATCAGCAATTCTGTTCAAAATGCAATGGTTGGTCCGGATACCAGTCTTTGGGGAGGTTTAGTCGCTGCGTTGGCTTTATTTGTGATTAACTTTATTATTAAGAAATTAACACACAAATACAAACTAGTCAACGATTTGCTTTTAGACAAACCCGAAATCCTAATTCATAATGGAACATTAGATTTTAATGCTTTAAGCAAATTAGACATTTCACACGAAGAATTAAAAGAAGCGGCACGTGAACATGGTTTAGAGCATTTGACAGATATTAAGCTCTGTACGCTAGAAATTGACGGTACAATTAGTATTATTTCAAAAGATAAAATTAATTTAAAAGAGACACATTATAAACGTAAGCACAATCATAAGAATTTAAGGAAATAAAAAGTAACAAATTACAAAAGGAAAATTCCAAATTCCAAAACTGAAAAGCGTGTTAACATTGGGATTTAGAATTTTAAATTATTGGGATTTACATAAAAAAGACTGGTTTCACTTGAATACCAGTCTTTTTTTATTTCCAAAACTCATACCATTGTTTACGTTTAACTTTGTTTTGAAAGTGGTTTTCTATGTTAATATCTCTAATAGTTCTGTTAGTTAAATCGTAAGCTTTTAATCTGTGGTTAAGATTAGCTAAAATATAATCTTGCTCTTTGGGGAATTTTTCCGCCAGTAGTTTGTAATACTTCAAAAGTTTATGATCTTCTACTCCATCCAGAGCTTGCAAAACAGTATGTACAACTCGATTTGAATGATCACTTAAACCTAAAATAAAAGTATCTAAATATTTACTCTTATTCTTCAACAACCCTAGTGAATAATAAGCACTAACTCTTATCTTTTCATTTATATTTGAAGTAAATGGAATAATAATACTTCCATAATCCAATTTCATTTCTTTTAATAAATAAGTACAAATTTCAAATGTTTCCTCCTCATTTATTTTTTTAATATTTTCCTTTATAAACTCCAGCCAATCAGAACTCTTATCCTTTGCATACCAAAATACAAATCGAAAAACATCTAATAAACTCTCATTTGCAAAGGCAACTAAATACGGATAAGCACGTTGATAATCAAATTTTGTAAGTATCTGAATTAGCAGTTTTTGATTTTCACCTGCACTCAATTTACATTGTTCCTCCAGGACATTAATCGTTTCAGAGTCCAGATTTCGTTTCTTTAAAAGACTCCTTAGGCATTCAAATTTTATTTCCTTTTCATTGGCAGAAAAATACACTTCTAAAATATAAGCTGATGATCCCCCAAAAGAATAACAAAACAAATCAGAATTTCTTGATTTTAAATTTTCAGGTATAATTTCATCGAGCCATCTTTCATACCAGTCCAAAAAATTTGATTCGAAAGCGAAATAGGGCTTTTGCCTGTCAACATCCACATTTACAACTCTTCCTTTAAATTCCCCATTCAAAACAAGTGCGTGATAATAACTACATCCCTGACTTCCGATAGGCAATAATCCCGAAAATATTTTTCCTAGCTCTATATCAAATTCTTCATCCGAAATAGTTTCATTTTCTTCGATGTTTTTGTTTAGATTATTCCAAAAATCATCTGACATATTTGGAGAAATTCTACAATCTTCTTTTAAATATTCTTTTGAATTTTCATAGATAAATTCATTTGTATTTTTTCCAAAAGGATAAATTCCATAAGAAGGTCCGGCACCTGAATCTGAATAAGAAATTCCGCCATTACCAATATTAAACAAAAATGATTTGTAACCTTTAGGAAGTTCCAACTGATATTCATTTTCAAAATTTAAGATATCTTCTTGTCTTACGGTATTTCCTAAAATATATTTATGACTGTCTGCTCCAAATACTTCTAATTTATTGTCGGCATTTTTAGCCATTAACAGCTTACTTTTAATCCTTTCTAACTGCTTCAATTCTTCCATTCTTGTTTTACATTCTTTTGTTAAGTAATAAAATGCAATCATTAAATCTACATTATTTTACTCAAATAAAAAAGCCGATTTCAAATTGAAATCGGCTTTTTTTATGTCGATAAAATGCGATCAAAACTTCTCACATTTTAAAAAAATCATTTTACTACGAAATAAATACGCTCAATACAAAGTAAACCAATCCAGCTAAAAGAGCCGAAATAGGAATAGTCAATATCCAAGCCCAAATCAAACTAACAGTTACACCCCAACGGACAGCAGATACACGTTTTGTTAATCCAACCCCGATGATAGAACCTGTAATAGTATGCGTTGTACTTACCGGAATTTTTAAGTGTTCAGTAAAGTAAAGTGTCAAAGCTCCAGCAGTTTCAGCAGCAACACCTTCAAATGAAGTTACTTTTGTGATTTTAGAACCCATTGTTTTTACAATTTTCCAACCACCGCTCAAAGTTCCGGCTGCAATAGCAGAGTAACATGCTAACGGGATCCAGCCTGGCATTACTCCTTTTATTCCTAAATCATCATTTGGCAAAACAACGTCTAACCATGATGCCATATGAACTCCAGGATTTGTATTGATATATACTGCAACAGCTGCAGCAATAATACCCATTACTTTTTGAGAATCATTTCCTCCGTGTCCTAAACTAAAGGCTGCAGAAGATAACAATTGCATTTTTTTCAAAGCTGCATCAGCCTGATGTAAATTTAAACTACTGAATATCAAACAAAAAGCACTAACTGTTAGGATAATAAAACCAACTAAACACCATTTAATATTATGCGGATCAAAAGCTACACTCCAAAAATGAGATTCAAAACGAGGTTTTTCAATATCAGCGTAAGGAACCATTAGATTACTAACAACCCAAACCGTTGCAATCATTAAAGCAACTGTGAATATTTTAGGACCTATGATTTTACGAGAAGCATTTAACAACCAAATTGATATTAAATAAGAAGCCAATGCTCCCAATAATGGCGCTAAAACGATAAAAGCAATAATAATAAGAACTCCCGAAGGCATTCCACCATCTTTTCCTGCCTTGTACCAGCTTACGATTTCGTACCAATAATGAATAGTTCCATCTTCTCCTGCATAACCTGAAAAACCGTGTACAGCGATCGCATGCGCAACAGCTGCTCCAGCAAAACCACCAATTAAAGTATGTGAAGAACTTGAAGGAATTCCCAACCACCAGGTCAATAAATTCCAACAAATAGCTGCAATAACACCGGCAAGGATAACAACAAGGTTAATTTCCATAGTGTGCGCTGTTTTTGCAACAGTATCTGCAACACCAAATCCAAAAACCCAATAAGCCAGAAAGTTAAAAAATGCTGCCCAAAGAACGGCCTGAAAAGGCGTTAAAACCTTTGTAGCAACAACAGTCGCTATAGCATTTGCCGCATCATGAAAACCATTGATGTAATCAAAAATTAAAGCTAATACTATAATAATTATAAGTAGCGTCATAAAATTATAACTTCAGAATGAAATAAATTGAATTAAGAATGTTTTACAGAAATAGATTCCAGTATGTTAGCAACACTCTTACATTTGTCTGTTGCTGATTCTAAAACAGATAACACCTCTTTATATTTAATGATATTTTTAGCGTCTGTTTCGTTTTCAAAAATTTCAAAAACTGCTTTGTTATATACATTATCAGACTTGTTTTCTAGTTTGTTAATTCTAGCACAAGCATCTTTAATAATGTTCATATTTTTTAAGTTGCTCAACTCTTTTACAGCACTGTCAATGTTTTGACAAGCTTCAAGGTTGATTTCTGTCATCTTTCTGATAGATTTTGTAATCTTATCTACCTGATACAATCTCATTCTGCTTGCTGCACCGTGAAGGTAATCAGCAACGTTATCAATAGAAGTAATTAAAGTGTGAATATCCTCTCTATCAAATGGCGTAATGAAGTTTCTGCTCAATTCAAGATTGGTTTGACGTGTAATGTCTTCTCCTCTTTGCTCTAACTCATCAATTTTTTGAAAAAGAACTTCTCTTTCTTTTAATGGAAGGTTTACAGCTTCGTGTAAATTAGAAGCTAATTCAATTAAATTGCTTGAAGCTTCTTCAAAAAGTGGAAAGAATTTTTTGTCTTTCGGCACTAAAAATTGGAAAATACTGTTTATTGACATTTTTATATTTTTGATAGTGCAAAATTACTTCATTAATATTCTGTTATGTTAAGCCAGTGTTAACAAATCGTTTTCAATTTGAAAACTATCCAGAAACGCAACTGTCTTCTCAATATCGTAATGTAAGATTCTGTCTTCCTTAACCAAAGGCACAACTTCTCTATAACTACTTAAGAACATTTCGATGAAATCACTTGATTTTAAAGGCTCTCTGTACGCAATTGCCTGAGAAGCATTCATTAATTCGATCGCTAAAATACGCTCTAAATTATCCATAACACGCAACGCTTTTGTTGCTCCGTTTGCCCCCATACTTACGTGATCTTCTTGTCCATTACTCGAAACAATACTATCAATACTTGAGGGAGTTGCCAATTGTTTGTTCTGACTTGCAATACTTGCAGCGGTGTATTGCGGAATCATAAATCCTGAATTTAATCCCGGATTATCAACCAAAAATGCAGGAAGATTTCTTAAGCCTGAAATCAATTGGTACGTTCTTCTTTCAGAAATACTTCCTAGTTCTGCCAAAGCGATTGCCATAAAATCTAAGGCTAAAGCTAAAGGCTGCCCGTGGAAATTTCCTCCAGAGATGATCTGATCAGACTCAATAAATATATTTGGATTATCCGTAACAGAATTAATTTCTGTTTTGAATACTTTTCGAACATAATCAATAGCATCTTTTGAAGCGCCATGAACCTGAGGTATACAACGGAAAGAATACGGATCCTGAACGTGTTTTTTCTCTTGTTCAATAATTTCGCTTCCTTCTAAAAACTCATTAATACGCTGCGCCGTTACAATTTGTCCTTTGTGAGGACGAATAAAATGAATCAATTCGTTAAAAGGTTCGATTCTCCCATCAAAACCTTCCAAAGAAATAGTTCCGATTAAATCTGCCAAATAAGAATATTTATAGGCTTTTAATAAAATATGAGCTCCGTAAGCACTCATAAACTGAGTACCGTTTAACAAAGCCAAACCTTCTTTTGACTGTAAAACGATTGGTTCCCAGTTAAAATGTTTTAAAACTTCTGCGGAAGCCACTTTCTTTCCTTCAAACAAAACTTCTCCTTCTCCTAATAAAGGCAAAGATAAATGTGCCAATGGCGCTAAATCTCCAGAAGCCCCAAGTGAACCTTGCGTATATATAATAGGAAGGATGTCATTATTATAGAAATCAACCAAACGACTTACTGTTTGCAATTGGATTCCAGAATGTCCGTAGCTCAAAGATTGAATCTTAAGCAGCAACATTATTTTTACAATTTCAGCCGGAACTTCTTCTCCAGTTCCACAAGCGTGAGACTTAACAAGGTTTTCCTGAAGCTTAGATAAATTCTCATTTGAGATTTTTACATTACAAAGTGATCCAAAACCAGTATTGATTCCGTAAATAGGTTCAGAATGCGAAGCCATCTTTTTATCTAAATAATCACGGCATTTCTGAACGTTTACTTTTGCTTCTTCAGATAATTCAAGCATTTTCTGATTTACAATAATTTCTTGTAAATCTTCTAAACCTAATGTTTCAGTACTTATATAATGGACTTCTCTCATGTCATTTTTAATTTAAGGCATCAAAATTCAACAAATCAATATTAAAAAGCAACATTTGTTCATAATAATTAAAATTTCAACAAAACAAATTCTACGTATTTAGTTATTTGACAATACTAATCATACAAAATCAGCACTTTAATTTTCTTCACCAAAATCAACCTTCAAAATTTATTCTAAAAAATTAATTTCCTACTTATTTTATAGACTAATGACAGTTTCTACCGAATATTTCGATTAGAAATCAGCTTTTTAAGCTCCTGCACTTGCCATAAATACAGGTTTAAATATACGAATCCATCAATTTATGATATTCAATCTTAACAAAAGCTCAATATTGAATGAATGAGATTTAAATTATTAAAATATTCGCAAAAAGAAAATAAAGGTTTTTCGCTTTTATAAAAATCTGTACTTTTGAAACATCAAAAATGAAAAGTAACAGCGTAAAATATCAATCTACAATGACAACTCAAACTGGAGTTGCAATTGCTGCTACAACAATTTCTACAACAACTACTACCCCTTAGGGGTATACATTTTACATATAATCCTGGTTATCTATACTTTTTTCATGAAAGAAGAAAGGCATTGGATACATAAAAATATTTGCATAAAAAGAAAAAAATCATCAAAATGAAAGTATTAAAATTTGGCGGAACTTCGGTTGCCAATGCTCAGAATATAAAACTCGTTCTCGAAATTATAAACCAAAAATCTAAACAAGATCAATTAGTTGTTGTTGTTTCTGCTTTAAGCAAAGTAACCGATTTATTGCAATTGGCAGCAGCAAAAGCAGCAGCTAACGATGAAAGTTTCAGAGAAATTGTGGCTGAAATCGAGAAAAAACACCTTGACACCTTAAAAGAACTTATTCCGGTAAGCGAGCAAAGCAGTTTATTAAGTCATGTAAAAAGAATCATCAACCATTTAGAAACATTGTTGGATGGCTGTTTCTTATTAGGCGAATTATCTCCAAGGACGGCAGATACTATTTTGAGTTTTGGAGAATTGCTTTCGTCTTACATCATTGCGCAGGCGTACCAGCAAATCGACAAAGATGTCGTTTATAAAGACAGCCGTGAAATCATCAAAACAAACGCTGATTTCGGAAAAGCGACCGTGAATTTTGAAATTTCAAATCAATTGATTCAGGATTATTTTGCTGAAAACAAATCGCAAATCAATATTTTACCTGGATTTATTGCCTTGACTCTTGATGGAATCACGACTACTTTAGGCCGTGGAGGTTCTGATTATACTGCTGCTATTATTGCCGGAGCACTTGATGCATCACAATTAGAAATCTGGACAGATGTAAACGGAATGTTTACTGCCAACCCGAAAATTGTAAAACAAGCACGACCAATTGCAACAATTTCTTACCAGGAAGCAATGGAATTATCGCATTTTGGTGCCAAAGTATTGTATCCGCCGACAATTCAGCCTGTTTTAAGAAAAAATATTCCAATTTTAATTAAAAATACTTTTGAGCCGGAAGCTGAAGGAACTTTAATTTCTGATCAGGTTTCTTCAAATGACACTGTCGTAAAAGGAATCAGCCATATCGATAATATTTCGCTTGTAACACTTGAAGGCCCAGGAATGATTGGTGTTGCGGGTTCATCAAGACGTTTGTTTGAAGTATTATCTCAGGAAAAAATTAACGTTATTTTCATTACTCAGGCTTCTTCTGAGCACTCTATTTGTATCGGAATTTTAAATTCGGATGCAGATAATGCCGAAGCAGCGATTAACAGAGCTTTTGAAGTAGAAATTCTTCAAAACAAAATTGATCCTGCCATTGTAGAAAAAGACCTTTGTATTATAGCTTTGGTGGGAGAAAACATGAAAAACCACCAGGGTTTGAGCGGTAGAATGTTCAGTACTTTAGGAAAAAACAACGTAAATATCCGTGCGATTGCGCAAGGTGCTTCTGAACGTAATATTTCGACTGTAATCAACGAAAGAGACGTTAAAAAAGCATTGAATACTTTGCACGAAAACTTCTTTGAAGAAAATACCAAACAGCTGAATTTATTCGTAATGGGCGTTGGAAATGTGGGCGAAAAATTCATCGAGCAAATTCACAACCAAAGAAAATTTTTAAAAGATAATTTAAAGATCAACGTTCGTGTTATTGCTTTGTCAAACTCTAGAAAAATGCTTTTTGATGAAGACGGAATTTCATTAAAAGACTGGAAATCGACTTTAGAAAAAGGCGAACATGCGATTCCTACAGAATTTATTGCACGCGCCAAAGAACTTAATTTACGTAACAGTATTTTTGTGGATATTACAGCAAATGCAAGCGTTTCTGAAATGTATGAGAAATTCTTAAAAGAAAGTATTGCCGTTGTAACTTGCAACAAAATTGCCTGTTCATCAGCGTACGACAATTATAAAAAACTAAAAAGCTTATCACGTCAATACAACGCTCCGTTTTTGTTTGAAACAAATGTGGGCGCAGGATTACCAATTATTGATACCGTGAAAAACTTAATTGCTTCTGGCGATAAAGTGCATAAAATTCAAGCGGTTTTATCGGGAAGTCTGAACTTCATTTTCAACAATTTTGATAAGAACAACTCCTTTCATGATGTGGTTAAAGAAGCCGGAGTACAAGGTTTCACAGAACCAGATCCAAAAATTGACTTAAGCGGTGTTGACGTTGCCCGTAAAATCCTGATTCTTATTCGCGAAAGCGGTTACGAAATGGATATTGACGCTATCGCAAACGAATCATTCTTGCCAGCTGAATGTTTGGACACAACAAACAACGAGGCCTTTTTTACATCGCTAATCAAATATGCTCCTCATTTTGAGAAAATCTATGACGAAGCATTAGCTAAAGATTCAAGATTGAAATACGTAGCACAATTCGAAAACGGAAAAGCAAGTGTTGGCCTGCAATTCATTCCAAAAGATCATCCTTTCTACAATTTAGAAGGAAAAGACAATATCGTATTGTTCTACACAGATCGTTACGTAGATCAGCCGTTATTGATCAAAGGCGCCGGAGCTGGAGCTGCGGTTACAGCTTCAGGAATTTTTGCAGATGTAATTCGAATTGGAAATAATTAGAGGTACTAAGGTTCTGAGATGCTAAGGTTCTAAGGTTTTTTTAACCTGATCTTAGCCTCTTAGAACCTCAGAGCCTTAAGCTTAAAATAAACAGTTGCAATGAAACCTTAGAACCTTAGCAACTCAGAACCTTTAAAAAAATGGAAATTAAACTATTTTGCCCGGCAACTATCGCGAATCTTTCGTGCGGATTTGACGTACTTGGACTTTGCTTAGACAATGCGGGCGATGAAATGATTGTTCGAAAAGTCGATCAAAAAGGCGTTCGTATTACTAAAATTGTAGGTGCCGATTTGCCTTTAGAAACCGAGAAAAATGTTTCTGGTGTTGCAGCTTTGGCAATGTTGGAAACTTTAGATCAACTAGATTTTGGTTTTGAAATCGAAATCTACAAAAACATTAAAGCCGGAAGCGGAATTGGAAGCAGTGCTGCCAGTTCTGCCGGAGCGGTTTTCGGAATTAATGAATTATTAGGAAGACCTTATTCGCGTAAAAATTTGGTGCAGTTTGCGATGCAGGGCGAGAAATTAGCCAGTGGAAACGCGCATGCAGACAACGTTGCCCCTGCCCTTTTAGGCGGCTTTACGTTGGTAAGAAGTTATGCACCGCTTGATATTATCCGAATTGATAGTCCGGAGGAATTGTATGCAACTGTGGTTCATCCTCAAATTGAGTTGAAAACGTCAGATGCGCGTTCGGTATTAAAACAAAACGTTTCCCTGAAAAGTGCGATTATGCAATGGGGAAATGTGGGCGGATTAATTGCCGGTTTATACACCAAAGATTATGATTTGATTGGAAGATCGCTTCATGACGAAATCGTTGAACCATTAAGAAGCGTTTTGATTCCGGGTTTTGATTTAATCAAACAAACGGCATTAGAAAATGGTGCGTTAGGTTCCGGAATTTCAGGTTCCGGCCCATCAATTTTTGCTCTAAGCAGAGGAAAAAACACCGCCGACCAAATCGCCAAAGCCATGAGCGAAGTTTATGAGAAGATGAATTTGCCTTATGAAATTCACGTTTCGAAGATTAATCCCGACGGAGTCCGTGTCCTTTAGGCAGGACGCTGTAAGCTATAGGTTTTAGGCTATAAGCTTAAAACCTTTGCGAAAAAGAAGAAAGAAGAAGCTAAACGCATTAGAAAAAAGTCTAGTGCCTTAAGCATAAAGCCAAAAAAATGAAAAGCTATAAGCCAGCATTAGGAAAAAGCCTAAAGCTTAAAGTTTAAAGTCTAAAGCAAAATAACCATGAAATACTATAGTTTAAACCATAATGCACCAGAAGTTTCATTCAAAGAAGCTGTAATACAAGGATTAGCGAGTGATAAAGGATTGTATTTTCCGCAAATAATTACGCCTTTAAATCCTGCGTTTTTTAATGTAATCGAGAATTTAAGCCATAACGATATTGCTTTTGATGTGATTCAGCAATTTGTAGGCGATGACATTCCTGAAGACAATTTAAGAGAAATTATTAAAGACACATTATCTTTTGATTTTCCGGTTGTGGAAGTTGAAAACGGCCTTTATTCGTTAGAATTATTTCACGGACCCACAATGGCTTTTAAAGACGTTGGAGCGCGATTTATGTCACGTTGTCTGGCGTATTTTAATAAAGATAAAAAAGACATTAAAAATACCGTTTTAGTAGCGACTTCCGGAGATACGGGCGGTGCGGTTGCGAGCGGGTTTCTTGGCGTTGATGGTGTTGATGTTGTGATTTTATATCCGTCAGGAAAAGTGAGCGACATTCAGGAAAAACAATTGACGACTTTAGGAAAAAACATTAAAGCACTTGAAGTAGATGGCGTTTTTGATGATTGCCAGGATATGGTTAAAAAAGCGTTTTTAGATCAAACTTTAACGCATAAAAACCTGACTTCGGCGAATTCTATTAATATTGCGCGCTGGTTGCCACAAATGTTCTATTTCTTCTTTGCTTACAAAGCGTTGAAAAGCCAAAACAAACCGTTGATTTTCTCTTGTCCAAGCGGGAATTTCGGGAATATCTGTGCCGGAATTATGGCAAAGAAATTAGGTTTGCCAATTGAACATTTTGTAGCTTCTACTAACGTAAATGATACCGTACCAAGATTCTTAGAAAGCGGAAAATACGATCCAAAACCTTCTAAAGCAACGATTTCAAACGCTATGGATGTTGGAAATCCTAGTAACTTTATCAGAATTCAGGAATTGTACAACAACGATTTAAAAGCTTTCGAAAAAGATTTCTCATCATACAGTTATACAGATGAAGAAACACTCGTGGCCCTAAAACAAATTTACAATACCGACGGTTACATCGCAGAACCACACGGTGCTGTAGGTTATTTAGGTTTGAAAAAAGAATTGCAAAAACACGATAATGCCATTGGTGTTTTCTTAGAAACCGCACATCCTATTAAATTCTTAGATGTAGTTGAACCTGCATTAGGCATTACACTTCCGATTCCAGAACAAATTGAAAGTGTTATGAATGAGGATAAGGTTAGTGTGAAGATTAAGACTTATGAGGAATTGAAGGCATTTTTGGGGTAACAATTCATCTCATATAATTTTTAAAAGCCACGAATTTAATTGTGAATTCGTGGCTTTTTTAATTTTAATCTAATTAGCTTTTTGTAAGTTAAATTGTTATGTTTGATAAAAAATAACCAAAGACTTTTATCACTAAATATGTTTGTAAATATTGTTTTAATCTTTTTATCAATAGTTCTTATTTTCCTTCTTAGTTATAAAAAAATACAATACGGCATTGAATATTGTAACAAACAAAGAGCAATTGACTTTAAAAAAAGAACCCATTTAGATTTATACACATTAATAAGATTATCAGCTCCAAGTCAATTTATGTGGGGATTAGAAACATTCTTATTTAAAAGGACTGTTTTTTATTTTGATGACAATAATTTATATATTACTAAATCCGACGATCCAGTAATAAAATATCCGCTTTTGACAATTATTGAAGTGAGAAGAACCAATGTCATGATTAATGATCGAAGAGTTTGAAAATAATCATCGACAATTCAGGAAAACAAATTATTTATAAGATAAGAAGCTATAGCAATTTTAATCTTTTTTTAGAGAAAGTAAAAGCGAATCCAATAGCAATTGTAGACGATCAGTATATATGGGGCATATTTGAATAAAAATAGTTCAGATGAAACAAGAACATAAACTCATACTTGAGTTATTAGAATCTTATCTAGAAAAGAATCCCAGTCAGAGATTTGGTCAGGCACTTTTTAATCTAAATATTAATGAATTTAATGAAACTATTGATTCTAGAAACCCAAATTATACTTTAAGAGATATTTATAATGATAATGATTCTGCTACATTAGAAAGAATTAAAAATCGATTAGATTTAATTGAATCACAAATAAATAAATAAGTAGGTTATCTTATTTTACAAATTATTCTTAACTAAGAATTACACAAAATTTCATTACAGGAATTTAAGTAATTCGTAGTTTTCTTTTCTAATCTTGAAATTAGTTTTTTGTAAGCATAATCACTATGTTTGATTCACCAAAAACCAACTATGAAAAGAAGAGACTTCGTTAAAACAACATTGCTTTTTGTCACATCCGTACAATTGTTTCCTAACAAATTGCTTAACTCCACTTCCATCATTAGAAGTAATTTCAAATATATTTATACGAATTCTAAACTTAAAAATCAGTTCTTTTTGTTTTTGAAAAACGTGTTTAATTTATATCCAGAGGAGGAATTCCATAAATTAATTTATGACAACTCGATTTCAAAAAGCACTGATAAAGAGATTTATACGGCAACACAATCGCAGTTAGACGACATTACGCCTATGTTATCAAGCGTTCGTTATCAGCTTCCTGCCTTAATGCATCAAAAAAATGAGATGTCGGTAGAAACGGTTGCTTTGTTGGGAGCAGGCACTTATTATAATGGTTATTTAGAAATTGGTTCTTCAGGCCGGTATCTGGATTATCTGGAAGAAAGCATTTCCATCAAAGGAAAAAGATATTATGCTGATGGCCGAAAACCAAAATATTCTTTTACCGAAATGGTCGAGCGTGGGCAAATTGCCGTTGGCGCAGAATACATTCAGTTTACGAATTACGAAACCAAATTTGCTGATCATGTTCCGCACAATAGTGTAGATTTGGTTACTGTTTATATCGGTTTTCATCATTGTCCTTTAGAGTTGCGAACGCAATATATTTCTTCGATCAGAGATACGATGCGCATTGGCGGAAAATTGATTTTAAGAGATCATAATTGCGATAATGAAGATCAAAAAGTATTAGTGGCATTGGCTCACGATGTCTTTAATTTGGGCGTAAACGAAAGCTGGGAATACAATGCCAAAGAGATCAGAAACTTTTATTCCTTAGACTTTATTTGTGCTTTTGTTGAAAACATTGGATTTAAATTCAACAAAAAAACATTGTATCAAAAAGGCGATCCTACCAAAAATGCTTTAATGGTTTTTACCAAAATATAATTTCTTTTCTCCGCCTGTTTTATGAAAAAAATCTACCGTTTTATTCTTTTGCTATTCGCCTGGTTACTCAAAATTATACAATTCATTTACGCCGGAATCAAAAAAGCGATTCGGTTTATGAATAGAAAAAAGCGAAGAGCAATTCCGTTTTACGGTTTCCTTTTATTCGTTTTATACATTTTCTTATTAATACAATTCTCCGGCGATTCAAAATTCGATACGACGATTGATAATAAAACCCTAAATGATATTACGCAAATCAACCCGATTCAGGTCAATCAAATTATCAAACCTAAAACGGTAAATGAGATTGTTTACGCCATTAAAAATACTACCGGCCCTATTTCGATTGGCGGAGGAAAATACAGTATGGGCGGACAAACGGCCTTTGAAAATAGTTTGCATATTGATATGCGCTCTTTCAATAAAATTGTCCGTATTGATACCACAAAAAAGCAGATTACAGTACAAGCCGGAATTCGTTGGAGAGATATTCAGACGGTAATTGATCCTTTAAATTTATCCATCAAAATCATGCAGACGTATTCTAATTTTACGGTTGGCGGAGCGATTTCGGTAAACTGCCACGGAAGATATGTGGGTTATGGTCCAATTATTTCTTCGGTTTTAGAATTGAAAATAATTACGGCAAATGGCGATATTATCATTGCGAACCGAAAAGTAAATCAGGATGTTTTTTATGCTACAATTGGGGGTTATGGCGGAATTGGCGTTATCGCCGAAGCGACTTTGCAATTGGTCGATAACGAAAAAATAGAACGATTCCACCAAGTTATGCCGATTGAAGATTACAAAGCTTATTTTGATAAAAATATTAGAAATAATTCCAAAGTCGTTTTTCAGAATGGGAATTTGTATCCACCGAAATATGACAAAATAATGAGTATTTCATGGGAGAAAACAAACATACCCCTAACAGATACCGACCGATTAATAGATGAAACTCAAAATTATTGGCTGGAATCGAATTTATCAGGAGTGGTTTCCTGGGGAAATTCAGGAAAATGGATTCGCGAATACACGATTGATCCTTTATATTTTATTCCGAAAACGGTTCGATGGCGCAATAAAGAAGCAAGTTATGATGTGAAGGAATTAGAACCTTCTTCCCGCGAAAAATCGACGTATGTATTGCAGGAATACTTTATTCCGGTGGAGAATATAAAATCATTTATTCCGAAAATGAGTGCCATTTTCCAGAATAATAAAGTCAATGTGATCAATGTTTCGCTGAGACACGCTTTGCCGGATCATGAAAGTTATCTTTCGTGGGCAAACAAAGAGGTTTTTGCTTTTGTAATTTATTATAAACAAGGAACCAATCCCGAAGCAAAAGACCATGTAAAAAAATGGACACTTGAAATGACGGACGCCATTTTAAGCGAAAACGGAACTTGGTACCTTCCCTATCAGTCTCATGCGACTGTTGAACAGTTTCAAAAAGGATATCCAAATAGTGCTAAATATTTCGCCTTAAAAAATAAATTAGATCCGGACCAGCGCTTTACAAACAAGTTATTGGACAAGTATAATCCGTATACAAAAGACAATTTAGCGCATCAAAAAAAGAAAATAAAAGAATACTTCAGAGCAGAAGAACAAACGGTGCTGACGGTTCCTGAATGGTATTTGGTGTACAATCCAAAAGAGTATGCTGATTATTTAGGAAGTGGTAAAAATCCATCTGATTTTCCTTTTTACAAATCTATTGATGAATATTGGAAATTGTACGATCGGTCTATAAAACTGACTTCAAAAGCTTATCCTGAAAACGGCGAATACAAAACGATGTTGCAAGTGATCGGCGTAAGTATGACGATGGAATATGGTCTGAAAATCATTTATGAAAATACAACAGGAAGATTCTTTTCTTGGTTTACAGAAGACAAAATATCCAAACAAGAAGAAATCATAATTGAAGCTCAAAAAGCCTACAGCGACTTTGTGTATCAAACTGCCTGGTATGAATTTGAATTTCTGCCGTGGGTTAAAAAAGTTTGGTCTGCCTCTGATAATTCGGATTGCAGTACTTTACGAAAATGGGAAAGAACGATGTTGTTTACGGTTGAATTTTCGTTTAAAGCTTTTTATTCCAAACTTATTGAATGGGGAGCGAAATCATCCTATGAAACCCCATCGAATGTTATTTATTTAATTGTTTCGGATACTGATTCCATTAAAGAAAGTAAAGACTTAAAAATCATCAAAAGAGGAATTGGCCACAAAATGATTATTGCGGTTACAAGATGGGCAATTTTCACGACTGAAATGAAAAAACTATCTAATCAGGATGTAAAAATTTATGAAATTTCAGGGAATGATGAAATTGCGGTTTCTGTAATTATGAGTAAATCGAAAAATCTAAATTTGGATGGTGTAAAATTATTATATCAATCTCAAATTGTTACGGATGATAGTTTGAAAAGGAATGCTTACTTGATGCCGGTTGAGAAATTATTGCCTTTTATTAAAGAGGCTAAAAGTGAAAATCTTACTGTTGAACATGTTTATGATTATTAAATAATTTAAAATAAAACTATGCTTAAAAAAATCGCTTTTCTTTCATTAATTCTCCTAATATCTTGTCGAGAAAATGAAACTATTCACGTGAGTAAAGAAGAACCAAAAGCTTTTGAGGAAAAAACTATTGAAATAGGAAGATTTAGAAAAGGAGGCGATTTAGTCGATGACTTGTATCAGGAACTTGTAGAAAAATCTCCTGAGTTGAAAGCTTTGGAAAACGAGTTAAGTGAATTGAATCCAAGAGATACAACGGCTATTTTTTATAATTATGATCAAAAATCTGATGATTATTATAATTCTGTAGAAAGTCATATTAATGGTATAAGGGATAGCGTAATGAAACAGAAAATGATAAATTTAATTACGAAAAGTAGCGATAAATACGGCTCTCAAAAAGCTGATCTGGAAAATTTGGTAAATACTATCAATAAAAAACGTAGTGAGATAACAAATTATCATACTGCTTTAAAAATTATTTTAACGATTCCGCTTATTGAGCAATATCAAAAGCAACATCTGCCAAACAAATCTCCATTTGAAAAAGTAATTGAAAAAGAAAATCAATTGCTTGAAAAGACAAAAAGCATTACACCAAAATATTAATTGGAACAGGCACGATCGAGAAGTTTGTACTGATGGTTATTAAAACAATTAGAAACTTAAAATTATGGAGAAACTATTTCTAATACTATTGATCGTTCAAATGCTAGGTTATGGCTTAGTTGATCATTTTAAAATCAAATTTGGTCGTTTCATAATTCTGTCCATATTCCTTTCTCTTTTTTTAATTGTTTTTCCCTTTTATTTCCGAGTTGATGAAAATATAGATTCCTTTTTCTGTTTTTATAATGCATTTGCTTATTTTGAAATTTATTGGAATATTGGAATTTCTTTAGTTCTAGTAACTCATTTTACTTACTGCTTTTTACTTAATCGAAAAGCCAAAAAAAATAATTAAAGATTTGGAGAAAGCCATTCCTTAAATAATATAATTTTGTTCCTCCAGCTAAAGTCGGAGGCAATTTAAAAATTTAAAAAATCTTACAGCATAAATATTACCATGATTACAAAAGCAACCTTACAAGATATTCCCGCATTAAATACTTTAATCAATTCAGCTTACAGAGGCGAAACTTCTAAAAAAGGCTGGACTACGGAAGCCAATTTATTAGAAGGAAAAAGAACGAACGAAGAAGAATTAACAGAAACGATTCTAAATCCGAAGAATACCATTTTGAAATATACGGAGAACGATAAAATTATTGGTTCGGTTTTATTGGTCGAAAAAGAGCACCAATTGTATTTGGGAATGCTAACCGTATCTCCTGAATTACAAAACAGCGGAATCGGCAAAAAGATGTTGGCTGAAGCCGAAAATCATGCTAAAGCTTTGGGGTTGTCAAGTATTATTATGACGGTTATTTCAGTTCGTGAAGAGCTTATTGCGTGGTACAAACGTCACGGTTATGTAGATACAGGCGAAAGAGAAGCTTTTCCGGAGAGTGGCATTCATGTTACGATTTCTGATGTGCCTTTGGAATTTATTTATTTGGAGAAAAGGCTTTAAGTTTTTTGCCACGAAGGCACTAAGGCACAAAGTTTTTTTAATCTAGCAAAGGCGCTAAGTCGCAAAGTTTTTTATTACTTTGTGACTTGGCTTCTTTACTACTTTATATTTTAAATTTCCCGAAATAAGCTGAAATTTATTTATACTCGAAAATAACTTTTTCGTCGATAAAATTTGTTGCTGAATTTTGTGGATTACTTGTCACGCAACTCCCAGATATTATAATTTCGCTTATTCTTCCTGATTTATCTAAATTTCTTTTGAAGTTAACAGTTTTATAAGATTTTTGAAATGGAGTTTCAGTAAAGATATTTTCCATTGAAATTACATTGTTTTTATTTCTTTTTCCAAGTTTATCGTGAGCTAAAATTTCATATCCATCAACCTTAAACAATGGTGTTTCATAAGCCATATCTCCCAAAAAGATATTCGGTTCAGAATCGTATTTATAATTACTGACTACAACTTCTCCATACTCAAGAGTTTTAACTTGCGTAATATTACCATCAGTAACTATAAAATCAATTTGTTTATCAAGACGATATTTTCCGTCACCATCAATAGACATTTTGTGATATTTAACAATTTTAGCTATATATTCATTTTCATAACTATACACACTTGAATCTCTTTCGATACTATAAACTTCTCCAGTTGTTCTTCTGAAAACAGTATTACTAATAACCAATGAAATATTTTTATTCTTTAATATAATAGATGTTTTATTTTCAATGTCAGCATTAGACACATCATCTCCTAAATTTTTGGTTTCAATCAAGTCATCATTGACATACGTTATAGCATAATAACTTCCTATTAAGTTAATACGCCTTTTATCGTCATATTTGAATTCTTGCTTGTCAGACATATACGCCATATTAGCACTAGTGGGAAACGTAATAGAAACCAAATTTTGTGTTGCCGGATCAATTGTTTCCGGTTGATCTGGTTTTGGAGAATCCTCTGATGAGCACGCAGATAAACTAAGTAAAGTTATAGTTAATGATAACAATGAAAAAAAATTAAATTTCATATTTGGTAGGTTTTTAAAAGTGAAATGTTTTAACTAAATGGGCTATTATAATTTAAGGCAAACTTAAAAAATTATTAAAGAATAAATAAGCATTTTCTGAAAAACCAATAGAAATTATAAAGCAAATGACTAAACGATTAGTGAAAGATTTTAAAAAAAAAAGTTAGCGTGAAATAGGGAGACAAAATCTCAAGGTTTTCTTTACTTATATATCTTCCCGACCTGGCGTCTGTTGAAATTTTTAAATTATATCCTGAACGTACTGCTGTCTGCCTCTACAAAAAACCATTGCCTCTTTGTAACTTTGCAACATTAAACCTTTTTTAAAGTCACGAACGTAAACTAATCACATGAAAAAATAAAAATGAACATACGCCTTTTGTCTAAAAAAAATAGTAAAGTCTCCGTTTGGAGTGGCGGATTGACATATGAATATATGATACATCCTGAAACAGCAAGCTATGCAGATAGGGCTTTTATATTCAGAATAAGCAGTGCTACGATAGAGCAAGAGCCTTCCGAATTTACCAAATTTAAGGGCTATCACCGCTATTTGGTTATGCTTGATAACTGTTTAGATATTGAGGTAAACGAAGAAAGAAAAGTATATGAGAAATATGAAATCATGGAATTTAATTCGGATGACGAAGTGACTTCTTATACAAAAGGCATTGATTTTAACTGGATGGTTTCTGATAAAATACGTCATCATAAACTAAAAATAACGACTAATATTCAGAATTGTAATGCTGAAATACTAATTTTATTTTCTTTAGATACAACAGTTATTATAATTAATGACAAGCCATACCATCTAAAACCTTATGATCTTTTAGTTATTGAAAATCCAAAAAAGGAAAATATTATGCTTAATTTGTCTCATGAATGCCTCTTTGGAATATTGGACTTTTAATTAGATTTTGATACGAAGACACTAAGGCACGGAGTTTTTTTGTTTGAACTAATACTTTATTAAAATTAATATCTACTCTAAATGGAATTACGATTTACAAAATATGCTTTTATAAATGCTTTATGGACTTTGATTCCTGTGTTTCCGATTTTTAGCCTTTTTCCTGCTGTATTTTTAGCAATGGGTATTGAAAAACTAGTCAATAATTGCGAAATGAGTTATATAATTGTTTTATGTCTTTCAATTATTTTGATTTTATTAATTGGTATTCTATTTATTCGAAAAACAGATTCCCTTTTATTGAACGACGAAAAAACTATTAAAGAAAAATTCATGTTACTTAATTTTATTCTTTACTTTTTAATACATACTGCTGTTTTTATCCTTTTGGCGGGAGTAAATATTGCCTGTCATGGAGACGGACAAACTCCATTGCTATGTATTATCTCTGGTCCAATCTCAAGCCTGCTTTTAATTGTTTTCGGTTTTTCGATTGATCTGAAATAAATTAAATTCATATTATATGTTAGACGCACTGCTGTGCGTCTCTACAGAAAAACCTTTGTCGCTCTGCCCATTTGAACCTTTGTACCTCTTTTTAAAGAACCAACTCTTCAAACAATCTCTGAATCGTTTTCTCCAAATTCTCACACAAACCAGAATGTGGTCTTGAGGTTTGAATGGCTGAACTACGAATTGCGGTCAACCAGCGAAAACGCTCCGGAATTTCCATTTGTCCAATTGGTCCGCCGTCTTTTTCTCCAGCTGCAATTTTATTTAGAGCTGTAATGTTGCAATGCAATTGCTCGATATCAAAATCATTGGAAAGGGCTTCTATTTTGGCATCATCAATATGAGATAATACTTTTATAAATTTGGCTTTTTTGCAAAACAAAATGATTCCGATATTAAGGAATTCTTCGCGCTCCACTCTGGGTACCACACGAATTACGGCATACTCATATAAGTGATTATCTTGCATTTTGAGCTTGATTTACAAAGATTTCGGAATTATTTAATCGGGTTTGCAAGAATTGTAAATATACATTTCGCAAGGCTTCTGGAGTTTCGCCTGTGTCTTCCCAAACCAGCCATTCTTCTGGAATTGTATTGACAATTTCTTCTAATATTTCGTTAGTTAGGAGCGCTTTGAATTCAGCATCAACTTCTTTTAAAAGTGAAGCCTGAGGCAGTAAAACATGATCTTTTATTAACGCAAACGGACTTTTGGCATGTTGTTCCCAATTGTTCCAGGAATGGTGAAAATACAAACAGGCACCGTGATCGATAAGCCATAGTTCTTTATGCCAGATCAGCATATTGGTATTTCTAAATGTTCTGTCTACATTAGTTATATAAGCGTCAAGCCAGACAATTTGAGAAGCTAATTTATCATCTACAGTCGTTACAACGGAGTCAAAAGTGATCGAGCCTGACAAAAAATGAAGTGCTAAATTCAATCCCTGACTTCCCTGCAGTAAATCCTGAATTTCTTCGTCACCCTCAGATCTTCCAAAAGCTTCGTCGAGATTGGCGAAAACTAGTTCCGGAAGTTGTAGTTTTAAGGCTTTTGCTATTTGTCCGCCAACTAATTCGGCTATCAAAGCTTTTACACCGTGACCGGCTCCTTTGAATTTTAGGACGTATTTAAAATCGTCATCGGCTTCTGCCAAAGCGGGTAAAGAACCGCCTTCGCGCAGTGGTGTGATGTAACGGGTAACATTTACCGTTCTGAGATCGAAGTTGTTTTTCATAAATACAAACTTACGAATTTAGATTTCTGATTGTAGAGTTTAGATTTAGAAAAAAGACTCCTCATGGTGATGAAAATTATCTAATTATCTAATTCCAAAAAAGCTTTCCCAAGATTCTCAATAATATCCGATGCTATAAAAGACTGATAACCCGTTTCTGGTAAAGCAATATCTGCGGTTAAACCATGTATGAAAACTCCTAATTTTGCAGCATGATTGGGTTCGTAGCCTTGCGCCAGAAAACTTGTGATGATTCCGGTTAGGGTATCGCCACTTCCTGCGGTTGCAAGGGCAGCGTTTCCTGTCGTATTTTCGTGGATTTCTTGTTTGTTGATGATATATGTTGGTGAGCCTTTCATTACGATAATCAGTTTGTATTTCTCTGAAAAGGCCATTGTTTTTTGAAACTTCTCAGATTCCGAATTCCACTTACCGATTAAGCGCTCCAGCTCTTTTGGATGTGGTGTCAGGATGGTGTTTTCCGGAACTAATTCTAACCAGGATTGATTATCTGCTAAAATATTCAATGCATCAGCATCGAGAACCAGAGGTGTGTTATTGCTTCTTAAAAATTCAAATAATGCTTTTTGAGTTGCCAGCTCCTGCCCGATTCCCGGACCAATTCCGATTGCTTGTGGAATTAATGGGAGGTGAATATTGGTGATCGAATTTGTATTTTCATCGGTGACAACCATAACTTCCGGAATCGAGATTTGCACAATTTGGTAACCGCATTTGGGTGTAAACGTGGTTACGAGGCCACAACCTGATTTTAGGCAGGCTTTTGAAGCTAAAACGGCAGCTCCAATTTTGCCGTAACTTCCGGCAATAATCACGGCGTGGCCTTGCAGTCCTTTATGTGTATGAGGATTTACAGGTTTATAGCATTTTAGAATTTCTTCTTTTGTTATTAAAAATGGCGTTTTCATTTAGCTTATTTTGTTGGCTTATTTTTTTAAACACATAGAATCATGGTTTTTCTTTACGCAAAAAGGCATTTCATTGACCTCAAAACACATTAGCTGAATGTAAAAAATAATGAATTAAATATGTCAATCTTATCTAAAGTTACATAAAATTTGAAGAAAAAGTTCTTTCTTAATAGCTGAGTCCCTAGCTCTGATAGAAGCGGTATCCTTTCTGTTTTTTCTTTAAAAACAAAAAGATATAGCGGATAGCAGGAAATAGCTACTAAATATTGCGAAATTTATAATTTAGACTATTAATTTCCGATATTTTTTAAATAAATTTGCGACTCACTTTTATAAAACAACACACAATGAAAAATACTGCGCTTACGCACATACATGAGAGTTTGGGAGCGAAAATGCTACCTTTTGCCGGTTATAACATGCCTATTACCTATGAAGGCGTAAATGCTGAACACGAAACAGTTCGTAACAGTGTGGGCGTTTTTGACGTTTCGCATATGGGAGAATTTTTACTTACCGGACCAAATGCTTTGGCTTTGATTCAGAAAGTAACTTCGAATGATGCTTCGACTTTGACTATCGGAAGAGCGCAATATTCTTGTTTACCAAACAATGACGGCGGAATCGTTGATGATTTGATTGTATATAAAATGAAAGAGGAAGAGTATTTACTTGTGGTAAATGCTTCGAATATTGAAAAAGACTGGAACTGGATTTCTTCGCACAATGATTTGGGTGTTGAGATGAAAAACCTTTCTGACGATTATTCTTTATTGGCTATTCAGGGGCCAAAAGCGGTTGAGGCTATGCAGCCTTTATCGTCTATTGATTTAGCTGCAATTGCTTATTATCATTTTGAAGTAGCTGATTTTGCTGGTTTTAATGATGTAATTATCTCTGCAACTGGTTATACTGGTTCTGGCGGATTTGAAATTTATTGCAAAAATGCTGATGCTGAAGCGATTTGGAAAAAAGTTTTTGAAGCTGGAGCAGCTTATGGAATTAAACCAATTGGATTGGCAGCTCGTGATACTTTACGTTTAGAGATGGGATTCTGTTTGTACGGAAATGACATTAATGACACTACTTCTCCGCTTGAAGCCGGATTAGGATGGATTACAAAATTCAATAAAGATTTTACTAATTCTGAAAGTTTGAAAAAACAAAAAGAAGAAGGTGTTACTAAAAAATTAGTTGCTTTTGAAATGCAGGAACGCGCTGTACCAAGACATGATTACGAAATTGTTGATGCTTCTGGTGCTGTAATTGGTATTGTAACTTCTGGAACAATGTCTCCTTCTATGAATAAAGGGATTGGTTTAGGATATGTTACAGTAAGCAATAGCGCTGTTGATAGCGACATTTTTATCAGAATCAGAAAAAATGACGTTCCAGCAAAAGTGGTAAAATTACCTTTTTACAAGAAATAATTTTTAAGACATATTATTACGAAAATGCATTACTCAAAAAGTAATGCATTTTTTTTATGTCAAATTTCTGTGCATTTCACCGAAAACAAATCGATTAAATATAAGATATTTTAGAAAAAATATAACTTTTAATCAAAAAAATAAGCGTAATTTTAAGCTAAACGAAGACTTTCGATTTATGAAAAAAATACTATTATTTTTTTTGATGACTACAAATGCACTATTTAGTCAAAATAGCGCGACAACCTGCGAAATCTTATACAAGATAAATCGACTCATTCAGAAGGAGCATATTAAGCCAAAACCAGTAGATGACAGTTTATCCATTTTTGTGTTTGATAATCTTATTAATGAACTGGATCCCTCAAGAAATATTTTTTTTAAGAATGAATACGATGAGTTAGCTAAAAAATATCGTGTTAGTTTAGATGATATGATCATGGAAGGGGATTGTAATTTTGCAGATGATATTTCTAACAAATATAAAGATGGGCTGCTTAGAACAAAAGCCGTACTAGAAAAAATTCAGGCTGAAACTATTGATTATACAAAAAAAGACACTATTCGGTTTTATAAAAAATCGTTTCCTTTTTATCTTAAGAAAGAAGATTTAGAGAAAGTGTGGCTTAAGAAGTTACGTTATCAGATTTTAGATGATATTGCTGAAACCAGTGATAATCTAGATTCTATTAAAGCGAACTTCAAATCGATTGAGCTTGCTTCAAGAGCCACTATTTTAACCAATGAAATTTGTCGTTTTAACACACTCTTAGAGACCAATACAAAACTGGAAGAGAGGATATACAACTTCTTTTGCACTTATTTTGATCCGCATACGGCTTATTTTAGTGATGATTCAAAATCTAGTTTTGTTGCTTCTTTGTCAAAAGAACATTTATCACTTGGAATGACCGTTAATCTGAACGAGAAAAACGAAATTATTATTGATGAAATAGATCCAAACGGTCCGGCATTTAAAACGGGCCAAATAAAAAAAGGCGATCAGATTGTTTCTATCACTAACCATAAAGATACATTACAGGTTTCCTGTGCGTCCCTGGAATCTATTTCTACAATGATTTTATCAGAATCTAATAAGAGTATTACGCTTACACTAAAAAGAAATTCAGGCAAAAGTTTTGACGTTTATATCGAAAAACAAGTCATGAAAGATGAGGAAAATTCGGTTTTCAGTTTTATTGTAGGCAAAGAAAGTAAAATTGGCTATATCAAGATTCCGAGTTTTTATGCTGACTTAGATGGCAACAGTCGAAAAGGTTGCGCTGATGATGTTGCCAGGGAAGTGATAAAACTTGATCGTGACAATATAAAAGGTCTTGTAATTGATTTAATTGATAATGGCGGCGGATCTATGGAAGAAGCCATCAAACTAGCCGGAATGTTTGTTGATTATGGTCCGCTTTCGATTGTAATAGACAACAAACAAGGCACCTCTGTCATTAATGATCCTTACAGAGGTATGATTTACAAAGGCCCGATTGTAGTGTTGGTGAATAGCAATACAGCCTCTGCAAGCGAATTTTTTTCCTCTATATTGCAAGATTACAATCGCGCTTTAATACTGGGCAGCACTACACTTGGCAAAGCTACAATGCAAACTATTCTTTCGCTTGACGAAGAAAAAAATACCGATTTTTTGAAAATTACCATTAATAAATTTTACAGAGTAACTGGAAAAAGTCATCAATATATTGGAGTTAAGCCGGATGTTATAGTGCCTGAATTTTATGAAGGTGTTTACCAAAAGGAAAGCGATTTTCCGACTGCTATTAAAAATGATAGTATCCAGCCGTTTTTAAAATACAAACCTTTTGTAAAACGTCCTTTAATTGATAAACTTGCCCAAAATAGCACAACACGTTTGGCGGATAACTATTTTTTTAACGACGTAAAAAAAATCAATTTAAAAATTGATCAATTGGTAAACACTCCAAAATCAGAAATTCCGATGACAATCGATGCTGTTTTTAATCAGAAAAAATTAGTGAATTCACTTTGGAAAGAGATTAACACCTTTAATGACGAAAACAATCCTTTAGACGTTTATAATTCAACTGTAAATCAATTTTTACTAGGTGTTTATCCCACAGAAAAAACAATAAACCAATACCAGATCGATAATCTAAAAACAAATCCCTATCTAAATGAAGCGGTGAATATTATTACGGAGTTTAATGCTTCGAAATAGGTTTCAGGTTGTCTCACTTTGAACATAGATTTTAACCGCAAAGTTCGCAAAGTTTTTTTTTCGTTGCGTTTGCAGATGTTTATTAAGTTCGCAAAGCTGTTCATAGCGTCCTTTGCGTAAAAGCCTTGCGAACCTTGCGGTTAAATTCGGCATGAATGTCTTTAAAATCACAGTTAAAATTTCATAAGAACATAATTTAAAAAAGAATACGATTGATTTTGGAAAAATAAGGAATAACCGTATTTTTGCATCACAAAACTAAAAATTAGAAATGGGAAGAGCGTTCGAATTTAGAAAAGGAAGAAAAATGAAACGTTGGTCAGCAATGGCCAAAACATTTACCAGAATTGGTAAAGACATCGTTATGGCTGTTAAAGAAGGCGGACCTAACCCTGATGCCAATTCTAGATTAAGAGCCGTTATACAAAATGCGAAAGCAGCCAACATGCCTAAGGACAATGTGGAGCGCGCGATAAAAAATGCAAGTAATAAAGATACTGCCAACTATAAAGAAATTTTGTTTGAAGGATACGCTCCTCACGGAATTGCGATTTTGATTGAAACAGCATCTGACAACAATAACAGAACTGTAGCCAATATTCGTAGTTATTTTAACAAATGCAACGGAACTATGGGAACTCAGGGTTCTGTTGAATTTATGTTCGACCATACTTGTAACTTCAGAATTGCAAAAGGCAATCTTGATCCGGAAGAATTAGAATTAGAACTTATTGATTTTGGTGCTGAAGAAGTTTTCGAAGACGAAGACGGAATCTTAATCTATGCTCCTTTTGGAAGCTTTGGTGCTTTACAGAAAGAATTAGAAAACAGAGGACTTGAAATTTTATCTTCTGGTTTTGAGCGTATTCCTCAAATCACTAAAGAATTGACAGAAGCTCAAATTGCTGATGTTGAGAAATTAATCGAAAAAATTGAAGAAGATGATGACGTAATGAACGTTTATCATACGATGAAAGAGGAATAGTATTTTTCTTTTTATAGCAACAAAAAGCCCTGGAATTACTATTTCAGGGCTTTTTGTTATAACTAATTTATAAAATTATCTAATTTACTTCTTTGCAGCATTATTTGTTACCTTAATCAAATAAGTTCCTTCCGGTAAATCATCAATATTAGACGCATTGGCACCTGTTATTTTTCTTCCTTGCGAGAAAACCTCAACAGTTTTAGGAATATGTGTATCATTTGTTGGTGCAGAAGCGGGACTTTTTACTGCTACTGGAGCCTTTGCAATTGGTGTCGTAGTAGCTTTTTTTACTACACCTAAAGTTTGCGCTGTTTCAGCTACTACAGAAACTGATGGTTTTGAACTATTGTAAGATTCCATAACCTGCTCGCCTGTCATCGCAACATTATATATTTTAAGATCATCTATATCCGCATTGATACTAACTGCAGCATTTAATTGTCCCAATTTAAATATATAACCTTTAGTTAAGCGTTGAATTCCGTCTACTGACTTTAACAACTCACCATTGCGGTATATTTTGGAGCTGGTACCATCATAAGTAATGCTATATTGGCACCAAACTTCTTTTTGAAGCGGAACTGAAACTACAATATTACTTGTATCTCCCCAACCCACCATACTTACATCCGAATTACCAGCAGATGCAGCTTGTTGCAATAACCCAAAATACTGCGTATTTACTGAACTGCCATACCCAAAAATATAATTGACTGAAGCAATATTATTAAACTTTACCCAAACAGATATTGATCTTGGTTTATTATCTTGCGGAAGATCCCCTACTACACCTTGTAAAGCCTTATTAGTAAGTCGCTGTGCTCCTTTACCAACTCCCATTCTGTCATTTACAAAGTTAGGTATTCCTAAAAGCGAAATCGTATTATCTTTACTACTTAATGTCCCGTTGAAGTTGAACTCCTGAACCGGATTTTGGGCATTAGTATTAAAAAAGCTTACAAACAGTAAAGTGAGTAATAGTTTCTTCATATTTATGGTTTTTAGTCATTTAGTAAAGTGTATCTAAACGACACACTTTTAAATAATAATATAGCTTGTAAAAATTTAATCCAAGCCCTTTTAAATAATCAAAATTGATACTTAAAAGCCGCTCATTACATTTACTTATACTTTTATAAATTTTGTTAAAACTATAAATTTAATTCAATTTTACAAACTTATATCGCGTATAAATACGGTATTCTCACTAAAATAAAGAAAATAATATTTTTCAGAATAACAAAACCCAATATTTGTAAAAACATTTTTACAAAACAATCTCTTTGTTTAAAACTAGTTTACCATTTCCAAAAAAAACAATACACTTCCGAACAATTTTAAGTTTGAAATTATACATTGTTTATAATGATTTTAAACTAAAACACAGAATTATGAAAGTTCATATTAACTATTATATTTGTGGCTCCTCAAAATAATAATAAAAGAAAATATGAAAACATCAAAATACACAAAAGTTGCCGTAATCATTATGGTTATTCTGTTTGTAGTTATTAGCGTAATAAGCTGTAGTGTTCATACACACAGCCATAGCTCAGGCAAAGTTCCACCGGGACAAGCTAAAAAAATGTCTGGAAGTAAAAGCGCAAAAGCTTACGCACCTGGACAACAGAAAAAACACTAATAAAAACAAAAAAGCCTTTTAAAATCCAACTTTAAAAGGCTTCTTCCACTATTCAAAAAATTTAATTCTACTAACACAAAAAAACTAACGAACTATATTTATAAACCAAATTTTATTTTGAAGTTATCTTGTTTGCAGGCTTACTTGTAATTTTTAATAAATAAGTCCCTTCCGGCAAATCGTTAATACTCATTGCACTGTCGCCAACTATTTTTTGTCCCTGAGAGTACACCTCAACATTTTTCGTCACACCATTTACATCACTGGTTGCTATAATTGCATTTGATGGTACTGCCTTCGAAGCAACTTTTGTTTTTTCTACTGTTTTTCCAGCTTTTGAAGCTACTATCGGTTCTTTTGCAACAATCAATGGCTTTGAGCTATTATACTGATCTAAAATCTGCTCATCTGTCATTGCAACATTATATATCTTTAAATCGTCAATATCAGCATTTATACCAACTGTTGTGTTAATCTCACCCAATCTGAAGATATCTCCTTTTGTCGATCGGGATATTCCACTCACCGATTTTAACAATTGTCCGTCGCGATATATTTTAGAAACTGTTCCATCAAAAGTGATGCTGTAATGATACCAGGAATTTTTCACTAAAGGAGTTGAAACAATAACATCATTTGAAGCTCCCCAACCAGCTAAACTTAGATCAGAATTAGTAGAAGCTGTACCTTGCTGCAACAAACCACAATATTGGGCATTGTAAGCAGTTCCATAACCCCAAATATAATTTGCCGATGCAATATCATTAAGTTTTACCCAAATTGTAACTGTACGTGCCTTATTATCTTGAGGAAGATCGGCTATAATAGCCTCCATACCTTTATTAACTAAACGCTGAGCACTATTTGCAACTCCATTTCTATCGGCAACAAAGTTGTTTGTTCCCATAAAGGAAGTTGTATTTTTAGTATTAACCAAAGTTCCATTAAAATCGAACTCCTGTATTGGATTTTGAGCATTTATACTCAAAAAACTTACAAACATTAATGTTAGCAGTATTTTTTTCATTGTAGTAGATTTAGAATGTAAAATAACATTGTGTCATTTTAACACCTCTAATCTATATTTTTAAGTTTTTAGTCGGAAATTTTCCCGACAAAAAACCTAAATAATCGTTTAAATAACCAAAATTGATTATTTTACACAGTTAATTACATTTACTTATACTTTTAGAGATAGTATTAAAAAAATAAATTTAACTCATTCAAAACTAAAATTTCTTACGTATAAATACGGTATTAATAAGTTTTTAAGAAACATTCACTAATACAAAAAAACTTTTTTTTCCAAAGTACACTTCTTAAAACAAAAAAACTCCGAATAATTAAATATTCGGAGTTTTATATTGTTAAGACTTTTTCTTCTTATTTTACAAATTCAATTTTTTGAACTTCTTCCTCATTAATACTATCAAAGAATCCTTGTTCATTCATCCAGTCATCACTAAAGACTTTACTCATATAACGAGAACCGTGATCAGGAAAAATAGCAATAATATTACTGTCTTTTGTAAACTCGCCCTCCTCGGCATATTGCTTTATGGCTTGCATTACAGCTCCAGAAGTATATCCAACAAATAAACCTTCTTTACGAGTGATCTCTCTTGCCGAGTGCGCACTTTCTTCGTCGGTTACTTTCATGAATTTATCAATAATATCAAAATCTGTAGCAGATGGAATTAAGTTTTTACCTAATCCTTCAATACGGTAAGGGTAAATTTCTTTGTTATCAAATTCTCTTGTTTCGTGGTATTTCTTCAATACCGATCCAAACGCATCTACACCTAAGATTCTAATATTTGGATTTTGCTCTTTTAAGAATTTAGCCGTTCCTGAGATTGTTCCTCCAGTTCCGCTACAAGCAACAAGGTGTGTTATTTGTCCCTTTGTCTGTTCCCAAATTTCAGGACCTGTAGTGTTATAATGTGCATCAATATTCAACTGATTAAAGTATTGATTGATGTAAACTGAACCTTTAGTTTCTTCGTGTAAACGTTTGGCAACATTATAGTAAGATCTTTCATCATCAGCTGAAACGTGAGCAGGGCAAACATAAACTTTTGCTCCTAAACTTCTCAACATGTCAATTTTGTCTTTTGATGATTTTGAACTTACTGCCAAAATACAGTTGTAACCTTTAATAATGCTGACCATTGCCAAACTAAAACCAGTATTACCGGATGTAGTTTCGATGATCGTATCTCCAGGAGAAAGGATTCCTTTTTTCTCGGCTTCTTCAATAATATATAACGCTATTCTATCTTTTGAGGAATGACCCGGATTAAAAGCTTCTACCTTTGCGTAGAAATTTCCTTCTAACTCTTCGGTGATTTTATTTAGTTTAATAAGTGGGGTGTTACCTATTAACTCTAAAACATTATTATAAGCATTTATTTCTTCTTTCATAAAAAAATAGTTAATCGAAGGCATTTTAAAATAACCCCGATAGGTTGCAAATTTAACAAAAAATTTCTAATTAGCTTTTAATTTTTTCTAAATCTAATAAAAAACTAAATTCTTTTGCTAAGTCTTTTAAAGCTTCAAATCTTCCTGAAGCGCCACCATGTCCAGCATCCATATTGGTGTCTAAAAACAAAAGATTATCATTTGTTTTCATAGTTCTCAACTTGGCGACCCATTTTGCAGGCTCCCAATACTGCACTTGTGAATCGTGCAATCCTGTGGAAACATACATATTAGGATATTTTTGTGCTTTTACATTATCATATGGTGAATAGGATAACATATAATCATAATATTTCTTATTGTTTGGGTTTCCCCATTCATCATACTCTCCGGTTGTCAGCGGAATACTATCGTCAAGCATTGTTGTAATAACATCTACAAAAGGAACCTGAGCTATAACTCCATTATACAATTGCGGGGCTTCATTTACTATAACACCCATCAAAAGTCCTCCTGCAGATCCTCCTTCTGCATACAAATGTTCAGCAGAAGTAAATTTTTCGTTAATTACAAATTTAGAGCAATCGATGAAATCTGTAAAGGTATTTTTCTTTTTTAACAGTTTTCCGTCTTCATACCATTGCCTTCCTAAGTCTTCTCCTCCTCTAATATGAGCAATAGCATAAACAAAACCACGGTCTAACAATGAAAGTCTTGTCGAAGAAAAATAAGTATCCATCGTAATTCCATAGGAACCATAAGAATAGAGCAATAACGGATTTTTACCATTTTTTTCTAATCCTTTTTTATAAATCATCGAAATTGGTACCTTAACACCGTCGCTGGCCGTTGCCCAAACTCTTTCTTCGATGTAGTTTTCTTTATCAAATTTACCACCTAAAACCTGTTGTTCCTTTAATATTTCTTTGGTTTGGGTTTTCATATTGAAATCAATTACAGACGATGGCGTTGCAAGTGATTGATAACTATAACGTAAAACATCGGTATCAAAATCAATATTCGTTGTGGTGTAAGCATTGTAAGTTTCACTTCCAAAAGGCAAATAGTAATCCGGTTCATCACTCCAAGGCATGATTCGAATATGATTTAATCCGTTTGAACGTTCTTCTACAACTAAGTAATTTTTAAAGATTTCAATATCTTCCAATAAAACATCTTCACGGTGCGGAATAAGATCTACCCAATATTTTTTTGCTGTTTTATTTTCAGGTGTTTTCATCAACTTAAAGTTGGTAGCCTTATCTTTATTCGTTAAAATATAAAACGAATCTTCATAGTGCGAAATACTATATTCAAGACCACGAACACGAGGCTGAAATACCTCAAATTCTCCATCCGGATTATCTGAATTTAAAATCCTGTATTCAGTTGTTAAAGTACTTCCTGAACCAATTACTATATATTTTCTGGATTTTTCTTTACTGATTGAAACATTAAAAGTGTCATCAGTTTCATCAAAAACCAAAACATCAGTTGCAGAATCGCTATTAATTTTATGCCTAAACACCTTATCAGACCTTAAAGTAACTTCATCCTGTTTGACATAAAAAATAGTTTTATTGTCATTTGCCCAAACAGATCCACCGGTTGCATTTTCAATTTTATCGGTTAAGATTTCGTTTGTCTCTAAGTTTTTAACCTGAATAGTATAAATTCTTCTACCAACAAGATCAAGTCCAAAACTTGCAAATTTGTTATCCGGACTAATACTTAAACCTCCCAATTTAAAGTAAGCATGCCCTTTTGCCATTTCATTGCAATTGAACATAATTTCTTCTTCTGCAGAAAGACTTCCTTTTTTTCTTGAAAAAATTGGATAATCCTGTCCCGTTTCAAATCGGGTAATATAATAGTAACCATTATAAAAATAAGGAACAGATGA
Organism: Flavobacterium sp. LAR06; assembly: GCF_041946075.1. NCBI lineage: Bacteria > Pseudomonadati > Bacteroidota > Flavobacteriia > Flavobacteriales > Flavobacteriaceae > Flavobacterium > Flavobacterium sp. LAR06. The sequence goes on from NZ_JAUTYT010000004.1 coordinate 144,709, forward strand.
ATCATCTTCTTTAATTCTGCCCTTCATCTCCTCATACAAAGATTCTTGTAACTCCTTTGTATGTGAAGTCATATTTTGATAATAGGCATTCTCCTGATTTAGATAATCAATAACCTCTGAATTTTCTCTGTCATTGAGCCAAAAATAATTATCAATTCTGGTTTCTTTATGTTTTTTTAATTTTTTTGGAATTACTTTGGCCTGTGGAGCCTTTATATCGTTTTGCATTGATTGAGCATTAATTTTTATATAAGACAGGGCAAAAATACTATAAACACAATAGAACAGAATTAATTTTTTCATAAAATATTGTATTGATATAATACAGCAATATACTAATTTTGTCTGAAATAATTTAAAAATCAACAAAATGGATTTAATGGGAATGATGGGTAAACTTAAAGAAACCCAACAAAAAATTGAAGATACAAAAAAGCGTTTGGATACTGTTTTAATTGATGAACAAAGCGCTGACGGATTATTGAAAGTGACATTAACTGCTAACAGAAAAATTACATCAATCTCTATTGATGACTCTTTATTAGAAGACAAAGAACAACTAGAAGACTACTTAATCGTAACTTTAAATAAAGCTATTGAAAAAGCAACAAACGTAAACGAAAGAGAATTGGATGCCGTTGCAAAAATGGATATGCCAATGATTCCTGGGATGGATAACCTGTTTAAGTAGAAAGTTAAATTGTTTCAGGTTTCTGGTTATTTCGTAACGCAAAACCTGAAACCTGAAACAATAATTAAAACTTTTGAAGTGTTTCAATCACATAAGTATGCATTACTTCTTTATAATCTAAATGCGTTACAATTCGGAGTTTGTTATGTCCAAGTGCACTGATTAAAATATTTTTCTGCTTTAATTTCTCTATTAAAAGCTGATCGCTGTACCCTTCAGCTAAAGAAAAAATCAAAATATTAGTTTCTACAGGCTCAATTGCTGCAATCCAGGACTTCGTACTTAAAACTGCTGCAATCTCTTTGGCTCTGCGATGGTCTTCAGCCAATCTTTCAATATTATGTGCTAAAGCATATAATCCTGCTGCTGCTAAATAACCAACCTGGCGCATCCCACCCCCTAGTATCTTTCTGATTCTCAACGCTCTGTGAATATCAACTTTACTTCCTAATAATATAGACCCTATTGGAGCACCTAATCCTTTTGACAAACAAACTGAAATAGTATCGAAAATAGCTCCAAATTCTTTTGGATTTTGCCTTTTAGCAACTAACGCATTCCAAATTCTGGCACCATCTAAATGGAATTTCAAATTATTAGCATCACAAACTTTTTTTATTTCTCTTAAATCTTCTAATTCGTAACAAGCTCCACCTCCCTTATTGGTTGTATTTTCTACACAAACCAAACTCGTTAAGGGACTATGATAAAACTCAGGGTCATTAATCGCTGCAGCTACCTGCGTTGCATTTATCATTCCTCTGTCTCCATCTAACAAACAACAAGAAACGCCGCTGTTAAAGGAAACTCCTCCTCCTTCATAATGATACACATGTGCATATTTATCAGCAATCAACTGTTCGCCGGGTTGTGTATGTAATTTAATTGCGGTTTGGTTCGCCATAGTTCCAGAAGGAAAAAATAGTCCCGCTTCCATACCAAAAAATTCAGCTACTCTGGCCTCTAATTCGATAACTGTTGGATCTTGTTTGTATACATCATCACCAACCTGGGCATTGAACATATACTGCAACATTTCGTGGGTAGGCTTTGTTATGGTATCGCTAATTAAATTTATTTCCATATTCTAAAAACTATATCTTATTTTTGTGCAACAAAATTACGTATTACTGTTTGTTAATCTCGGCAAGTTTTAGTAAATTTTAACTAGCAAATTACCATACAACCAAATTAACGTAATATTTATAAAAAACATATAAAACTACTATTAATTTATGACAACTACCGAACAAATAAAAGGTATTGTGGAGCGCCTTGGTGCGTTGAGGAGGTATCTTTGACGTTGATGCCAAACTAATCGAAATTGCCAACGAAGAAGAAAAAACGTTTGCTCCCGACTTTTGGAACAATGCAAAAGAAGCCGAAGTCATTGTAAAAAACCTTCGAAACAAGAAAAAATGGATCGAAGATTACAACAAAGCCATCGAACTTACTGACGAGCTTCAGCTTGCTTATGATTTTTATAAAGAAGGAGAACTTTCTGCAGAAGAATTAGACGAGCATTATAAAACAACACAGGATCATATTGAAAACATCGAGTTCAAAAACATGCTTTCTGACGAAGGTGATAGTTTAAGCGCTGTTGTTCAAATTACTGCCGGAGCCGGTGGAACTGAAAGCTGTGACTGGGCCGGAATGTTAATGCGTATGTATATGATGTGGGGCGAAAGTTATGGCTATAAAATAAAAGAACTGAACTTTCAGGAAGGTGAGGTTGCCGGTATTAAAACGGTAACTTTAGAGTTCGAAGGAGATTATTCTTTTGGTTACTTAAAAGGAGAAAACGGGGTACATCGTTTGGTTCGAATTTCACCTTTTGACAGTAATGCAAAACGCCATACTTCGTTTGTATCGGTTTATGTTTATCCACTTGTTGATGACAGTATCGAAATTGACATCAACCCTGCTGATATCGAAATTACAACTTCCCGCTCTAGTGGTGCTGGAGGACAAAACGTAAATAAGGTAGAAACGAAAGTACAATTGGTACACAAACCATCCGGAATTCAGATTCAGTGTTCTGAAACACGATCTCAGCAAGACAACAGGCAGCGTGCCATGCAAATGTTACGTTCTCAATTGTATGAAATCGAATTGAAGAAACAGCAAGCACAACGCGCTGATATTGAAGCCGGAAAAATGAAAATTGAATGGGGTTCGCAAATACGTAATTATGTTATGCAACCTTATAAATTAGTTAAAGATGTTCGTACCGGTTATGAAACCAGTGATGTAGATGGCGTAATGAACGGTAATATTGACCCATTCTTAAAAGCATTTTTAATGATGATGGGACAAAAGGAAGAGGAATAATTAAAGTATTCAGTCGCAGTTTTTAGTAACAGTGACTGAAACTTGAAACCTGAAACTAAAAGATAAGTTATGATAAAGTGGGCAGATGTAATTCATTTTACAAATAAAGGAAATCCGACTCCTGAAAAAAGAGTGGAAAAAACAGAGGACGAATGGAAACAGATCTTAACTCCTGAAGAATATCAGGTAACACGCTTAAAAGGTACTGAAAGATCTTTTAGCTCTGAACTTTGCAGTTTGTTTGATCCCGGAATTTATGAATGTAAATGCTGTGGCACTTTACTTTTTGATGCTTCTGAAAAATTTGAATCAGGAACGGGATGGCCATCTTTTACACAACCCATAAAAGAAAATGCTGTTGCCTATTATGCCGACAAATCATACGGAATGATTCGTGTTGAAGTTGTTTGTAATGTGTGCGATGCGCATTTAGGACATATTTTTCCAGACGGGCCAGAACCAAGCGGATTACGATATTGTATTAATGCCGTTTCATTATCTAAAATTACAAAATAATAATTTCAAGAAAAGCGATTCCTTTAAAAGAATCGCTTTCTTATTTCCGATAAGAAAATAATTAACAAAAAAAGTGTAATCCACTACTTATCAATACAATAATTGAAATTTATTCTAATAAAAATACTTTTTTTCAAACCATTCTTATTGAAAAAGTCAATTATACAGCATCCTCAGCAAATTAGAATACTTTCAACAAATTAATACCTAAAGTGTTAATTTTGTAATATTTAAACTATTATTTTAAACATATTTCAATAAACACAAAAAAAATATTAGGTAATTAGAATCTAATTGATTTTATTTGGCAAAAATTAACCCCTAAATCAATTAAATTCATTAAATGAAATCCTATTCAATTCAAGAAATTAACGAAGTGATCAATGGCGTAATTTACGGCACGACTTCTCAAAGTATAACTGCAACAGAGCAATTAGAAAAAGCAACAACTTCAGAAATTTCGTTTATAGGAAACAAAAAATATGAAAAATACTGGTCTGCTTCAAATGCCTCTATTGCGGTTGTTAACGAAGATATTTCAATCGAGCCAGGAGAAAACCGTGCTTTTATTAAAGTAAAAAATGCCGATTTGGCAATGTCTCAAATTTTAGCTCTCTTTGCTCCTCCTACTCCTGTTTTTCATACCAATATTCACAAAACCGCAACCGTTGATGAAACAGCAATTATTGGCGAAGGAGCCAGAATTGGTGCTGGATGCTATATTGGCCCAAAAGTTGAAATTGGTGCAAATGCAACTATCTATCCAAATGTGACAATTTTAGATGAATGTACTATCGGAAAAAATACGATTATCTGGTCAGGAACAGTTGTTCGTGAGCGTTGTCATATAGGAAGCGACTGTATTATCCATCCAAATGCAACTATTGGTGCAGATGGTTTCGGATTTCGTCCTTGTAAAGAAAAAGGCTTGGTTAAAATTCCACAAATCGGAAACGTAATTATTGGAAACGGAGTTGAAATTGGTGCAAACACTTGTGTTGACCGAGGTAAATTCAGTTCTACAATTCTTGGTGATGGATGCAAAATTGACAATTTAGTACAAATTGGCCATAACAGCAATTTAGGTAAATTTTGTATTATGGCTGGAAATAGTGGCCTTGCAGGTTCTGTAACATTAGGGAATGGCGTTATAATTGGTGGAAGTGCTTCTATAAAAGACCATACTACTATTGGTGACGGTGCTATTGTTGGAGCAGGTTCAGGTGTAACTTGCGATATTCCTGCAGGGAAAACAATGTTAGGATATCCTGCTGTGGAAGCTCGTGACGCATTAAAACAATGGGCAATCTTAAAACGAATGGTTTTCGATTCTAAAAAATAAAGCAAACTCAATACTTTACAAAACCAGAAGCTATCTTCTGGTTTTTCTTTTTATAAGCCATTTTGAAGTCATAAAAAACTTAGTTTTAAAGATAGTTTCAATATTCTGGTTATTTTCAATTGATTTTGTAAATTAGCCAACAGTATTTTGTAAAAACATCAATTTCTTATGGATTTAAACTTCAATAAAAACGAAGATCACAATAAACTATTACTTTCTGAATTAAAACAAAAATTTGCCAAAGTAAAATTAGGCGGAGGCGAAAAACGTATTGAAAAACTACATGCTGAAGGCAAAATGACGGCTCGCGAGCGTATTGATTATTTATTAGACGAAAATTCTAAAAGTATAGAAATAGGCGGTTTTGTTGGTGAAGGAATGTATGCCGAACATGGTGGATGCCCTTCTGGTGGAGTTGTGATAAAAATAGGATATGTAAGAGGTAAACAATGTATTGTTGTCGCTAATGATGCTACTGTAAAAGCGGGTGCCTGGTTCCCAATTACAGGAAAGAAAAATCTACGCGCACAGGAAATTGCGATGGAAAACAGATTGCCAATTATCTATTTAGTGGACAGTGCAGGCGTTTATTTGCCGTTGCAAGATGAAATTTTTCCTGATAAAGAACATTTCGGAAGAATCTTTAGAAATAATGCCCAAATGAGCAGTATGGGAATTACGCAAATTGCAGCCGTTATGGGAAGTTGTGTTGCGGGAGGAGCTTATTTACCTATTATGAGTGATGAAGCCTTGATTGTAGATAAAACCGGAAGTATTTTCCTTGCCGGAAGTTATTTGGTCAAAGCGGCTATCGGCGAAACTATAGATAATGAAACTTTAGGAGGAGCTACAACTCATTGCGAAATTTCCGGAGTTACAGATTATAAGGCAAAAGACGATAAAGATGCTCTAGATAAAATAAAAAATATCGTAGATAAAATTGGCGATTTTGATAAAGCCGGGTACAGCCGAATCAAAGCTGAAAAACCTGCTTTAGAGCCAAAAGATATTTACGGAATTCTACCAAAAGCCCGAAACGAACAATACGACATGATGGAAATTATCAATCGTTTGGTCGATAATTCGGAATTTGAAGCTTATAAAGATGGCTACGGTCAAACCATTATTACCGGATACGCCAGAATTGACGGCTGGGCAGTTGGAATTATCGCTAACCAAAGAAAAGTAGTTAAAACCAAAAAAGGCGAAATGCAATTTGGTGGTGTTATCTATTCTGACAGTGCTGATAAAGCAACTCGTTTTATTGCAAACTGCAATCAAAAGAAAATTCCTTTAGTTTTTTTACAAGATGTTACCGGATTTATGGTAGGATCAAAATCTGAGCATGGTGGAATTATAAAAGATGGTGCTAAAATGGTAAATGCAGTTAGTAATTCTGTAGTACCAAAATTTACTGTCATTGTGGGTAATTCTTATGGTGCGGGAAACTATGCAATGTGCGGAAAAGCATATGATCCAAGATTAATTTTTGCATGGCCAAGTGCGGAACTTGCTGTAATGGGTGGAACGCAGGCTGCTAAAGTATTAGCTCAAATAGAAGCATCATCCCTTAAAGCAAAAGGAGAAATCATAGATGAGGCCAAGGAAACTGAGCTATTTAACAAAATAAAAGCGCGTTACGACGAACAAACTTCTCCTTATTATGCCGCTTCAAGATTATGGACAGATGCTATCATCGATCCTTTAGATACGCGTACCTGGATTTCGATGGGTATTGAAGCCGCAAATCACGCACCAATTCAAAAAGCTTTTAATTTAGGTGTCATTCAGGTTTAATGTCGTTTTGCGAATTCTCAAAATAAGTTAAACAAAAAGTAAAAAACTTATTTCCAGCTACTTAAAAATAAATATATCACTAAAAATTACTAACTTAGTATATTATTTTAAATCACGTAGTATCATGGAAAATGTAAAAAGTTTGAATAAATGGGCAAATTCGCACACTTATTTACCAGTAGATTTAGTACGTATTGTTTTGGGTGTTTTTTTATTTATGAAAGGAGTTTCATTTGTAACTAATGCTCAATATTTACATGATTTAATTTCTCCCATTGATCAATATGGAGGCGGAATGTTTCTTTTGCATTATATCGCCCCTGCCCACATGATTGGAGGAATAATGATTGTTTTTGGGCTACTCACCCGCTGGGCAATTGCTGCCCAATTACCTATCCTTTTTGGTGCGGTACTTGTAAATTTTATGGGACGTATGCATTCTGAAAGTTTAATCTTAGCAATAGTTGTACTATTACTTTGTATCTTCTTCTTATTTTATGGAGGTGGAAAACACTCGGCTGATTATTATTTCAAAATGCAGCAATAATATAGATTTTATCCTCAACTTATCTCAATAAATGTTGGGGATAAAATAATAAAGCTGGTTTTAAGAAGTAATTAGCATTTTAAAATTTCTTTAATTGTGTTTTATGAACTAAATTCGCAAACATGAATTGGATTCGTAAAACCGTTATTTTTGTATCACTTTTGATATTTGCCTTTTTTGCATCGCAAGAAAGCAATGTTGCTATGCAAAAAATCGATACTCAAAAAACAGATACCAATTTTTCTAAAGACTACGCCGATTCGCTGGCTTTTATACAGCCTCAGGCAAGTTATCAATTTACTGCAAATATTAAGACAAACCATCCTGCTATCATTAAATGGTTTGATTCTTTACTTGTGGTTATTCCACAACATCAAATTGCAAAAACAGCATCTAACTTTGCCAATCAATTCTCTACTCAGAGTAAAAAAGTCTTATTACTGCTCTACCCTTTCCATTTTTTTTGGTAGATAAATACATGAAAAATTAGTTAGAAGAATTTATTTCTTCATAAACAATTGAACCGTTTTCTTTCTGAAAACTGTTTACTATTCATATTATTTATCAAATTCAAAAACATGGAAACAAGTGTAACCATTATTGGTATTGTGATCGCAATCATAGTAGCCATTCCAATATATTTTTCTGCACGAACGAGCGCGGCAAACAAATCCAAAATTCTAAATATTAAAAAGAAATTCAATCCAACTCACCCGGAAAATTTTGATTTAACAGAGTCACAAAGCAACAAAACGCTGACCATAGATCAAAAGCATAGAAGATTCATTTTAATGAACTTCAATCCAAATCAACAAGAATCGACATTTGTTGATTTAAAATCAGTTTCATCCTGTAAATTAATTTTGACTACCGATGGGAATTCAGATACCATTCTCAAAATTGATTTCGAATTTCAGGAAAGAGAAACTTCTAAAAAAATTACGATTCCATTCTATGATTTTGATGACGATCGTATCAAACAAATTAGCGCATACCAAGATCATATGTTTGCAAAGAAATGGCTTAAAATCATTCAGGATTCTATTTAATGTTAGTTATTTAATTCAGGGAAGAGGCTCAATTTTGAGTCTCTTTTTTTTATGACATTTATCATTTTATATCCTAATATGAAGAAGTAATTTTGATGAATCCAAAATACTTTTTTATGAAAATTTCACTGATTCAGAAGTACAATGTTCCAGGTCCAAGATATACTAGCTATCCAACAGTTCCATATTGGAATGAAGGCGAATTTTCAGAACAAAAATGGAAAGCATCCTTTCAAAAAGCCTTTTCAGAAAGCAATTCTCAAAACGGAATCAGTTTATATATTCATTTACCTTTTTGCGAAAGTATGTGTACTTTTTGCGGTTGCAATAAAAGGATAACTAAAAATCATTCTGTTGAAGAGGACTATATAAAAGCACTCTTAAAAGAATGGAGCTTATACTGCAAATTGTTACCTGAAAAACCTTTTATTAAAGAAATACATTTAGGTGGCGGAACTCCAACATTTTTTTCAAAAAACAACTTAGAACATCTTATCAATGGCATTTTTACTTTTTCCAATAAAACTGATAAATATGAATTTAGTTTTGAAGGCCATCCTAATAATACAACCTACGAGCAACTTCAAAAATTATATGATTTGGGCTTTCGCCGAGTAAGTTTTGGTGTTCAGGATTACGCAGAAAAAGTGCAGAAAGCAATTCATAGAATTCAACCTTTTCATAATGTAGCAAAAGTAACTTTCTGGGCTAAAGAAATTGGGTATACCTCTATCGGTCATGATATAATATTTGGCCTTCCATTTCAAACTATCGAAGATGTTGTCGATACTGTCGAAAAAACAAATTCTTTAAAACCAGACCGGCTAGCCTTTTACAGCTATGCACACGTGCCCTGGATTAAAGGAAATGGACAACGCGGATTCAATGAAGAGAATCTTCCTAAAGACGCTGAAAAACGAAAACTATATGAAATAGGAAAACAATTACTTTCTAAAAACGGTTATCACGAAATTGGAATGGATCATTTTGCCTTAGAATCTGATAGTTTATACAAAGCATCTGAAAACAAAAGTTTGCACAGAAACTTCATGGGCTATAGTGCATCAAAAACACAATTAATGATTGGTTTAGGGGTTTCTTCTATCAGTGATAGCTGGTATAGTTTTGCACAAAACACTAAGAATTTGGAAGATTATTACCAATTATTAGAATGGGATAAATTGCCTATTGGGAAGGGGCATATTCTAAATGAGGAAGATTTGATTATCCGAAAACACATTCTAAACTTAACTTGCCAATTTGAAACTTCATGGACAAAAGAAAGCTTTTATTTTAATGATCTTGGAAATGTAATTTCTGATTTAAGAGAGCTGGAAAAAGACAAATTGATTGTAATTGACGAAAATAAAATTACAATTACAGAAGCGGGAAAACCTTTTGTCCGAAATATATGTATGGCTTTTGATTTACATCTAAAAAGAAAGTTACCGGAAACGAATTTGTTTTCGATGACCGTTTAATGACAATTAGGAGTTCCCTGAACAAATAAGCTAATATTAGAAGGCGAAACATATGGAATTCCTAAACCAAGACCTCTAAGGATAAACAAAACGCCAATAAGGCCGGCAACATAAGGAATAGCTTTTTGAATTTTATTTCGAAAGGGTAGTTTTATTAAAGAATGAATGTACACTACAATCGTCATTAATGGCATAGTTCCTAGTCCGAACAATAACATATACAAAACACCAAAACCAGCACTCTGCATAGCGATCGCTCCAAATAAAGCAACATAAACCATTCCGCAAGGCAGAAAGCCATTTAATAATCCAATTGTAAAAAGAGATTTATAACTTCTGTTTTTAAACTGATTTCCTAAGCTTGATTTAATTTTTGAAATGATTTTATAAACAGGTTTTGAAAAATTATATCTCGAAAAAATTTTCTCCGGAATCAAAACAACTATTATCATCGCCACGCCAATAAAAATTGACATATTCTGTTGAAGTCCAGCCAGAAAAAAACCTCTTCCTAATAATCCAAAAATCAATCCGATTGTTGCATAAGCAGTTAATCTGCCTAAATGATAAGTTACAATTTGAGTGACTTTTTTAGCTTCATTCTGATGATCTACAGGCAACATCATAGCAATTGGACCGCACATTCCGATACAATGCAAACTACTGATTAAACCTAATATGAATGCAGAATATAACATGTATACTTAATTTACGTAAATCACCTCTTTAGTTAAATACTTTGTTCCGTTATACTGCCACTCCATATTAACATCCCAACGGCCTTTAACCAATTTAGATTTCGGAATTAGCAAAGCTGAATTAGTCAACGCAATTTGAGTGTTGAAATCAAATTTTTTATTTGAAGGACGATATAGCAAAATATTTCCTTTTATTTTATCGCTTTCAAAATTGGCCGGAAAAGCAACTTTTACACCTTCCTCACTAAATACAATTGAAGGTTTTTGTTCCAAGTCATGTGCATTTTGAATACGCGCCATTTCTTCCTGGAAATGCGAGTCGTGTTTGTAATATTCTTCAACTACCAGGTCATTGTCATATTTACTGTTAGATTGTACTTCAAACACAAAGTATAATATAAAAGTCATGAATAATGCAAAAGCAATGACAATTCCGGTTCCCCAATTAATTTTCATATCTGTAAATTTAATTTGTTAGTTGTCGAATATGGTATCGCCTTTTAACTATTTGTTTTTGTTTCACTAAGTCTTATAGTGGCGATGTCATGGTGGTATTCTTTTTAATTAAAACTTCGCGGGCCTAAAAAGTTTGTTGTTGTCGTTTCGAGCAATTCCTTGCCGTTGTAAACACCAATTTTAACTTTAGTTTTATCACTTTCCAAAAGCACTTCATTAATTTCTATAAACAAAGTTCCTTGAGAAATACCTTCTTTCTGTATTTTAAAATGTTCTTTTCCAACATTTGTAATTTCACCTTTCTGATCAATCAATTCAAAATGAATATCATTATAATCCTTCATTGTTTTGTTTACAATTTTATAGGTATAAACATTACTTATCTTATCTCCCTTATGCTGAAACAATTGACCTGGCAAACGCAGAATGATAGCTTCAACATTAGTTCGTAAAAATAACATTCCGACAAAGACACTTAACAATATGAATAAGACAGCTGTATAACCTTTCATTCTGGCTGTAAATTTGAAAGGTTCTTTCTTGGCTATTTCATCTTCAGAAGCATAGCGAATAAGACCTTTAGGCAAACCTACTGTTTCCATTATTGTGTCGCATTCGTCAATACAAGCGGTGCAATTGGTACACTCTAATTGGGTTCCGTTACGAATGTCAATTCCCATCGGACATACATGTACACATTGGTGACAATCAATACAATCTCCTTTTCCTGTTGCTGCCCTGTCTTCTTTTTTATTAAACTTAGCACGCCCTTCTTCTTTTTCTCCACGAACAAAATCGTAGGCAACATTAATAGATTTATTATCTAAAAGTACACCTTGTAATCTACCGTAGGGACAAGCTATTATACAAACCTGTTCCCTGAACCAAACAAAAACAAAATAGAAAACACTAGTAAAAATCAGAAGTGCTATAAAATTACTGGACTCCTTAACTGGTCCTTCTTCAATCATTAAAAACAATGCATCACTACCAACTAAATAGGCCAAAAATACATTAGCTATACCAAAAGAAATTAGAAAAAAGATCGTCCATTTAATAAGTCTTTTTCGGATTTTCTCACCGTTCCATTCCTGGCGTGCTAAACGTGATTGTGCACCTCGATCACCATCAATCCAATATTCAATTCTGCGGAAAACCATTTCCAAAAAAATAGTCTGAGGACAAATCCAACCGCAAAATATTCGGCCAAAGACAACAGTAAACAAAATCACAAAAACAACACCGACAAGCATCGATATTACAAAAAGATAAAAGTCCTGCGGCCAAAAAGGGAACCCAAAAATATTAAAACGACGTTCCAAAACATTGAACATCATAAATTGGTTACCATTTACCTTTATAAACGGATTTGCAATTAAAATTGCCAATAAAATATAACTGACAATTTTTCGATAATCATAGAACTTACCAGACGGTTTCTTAGGGAAAATAAATTTACGATTACCGCCTTCATCAATAGTTCCGATGGTATCTCTAAAAGCTTCGTCTGGTAAATTTGACATGATTCTTATTTTTTAACTTCTGTACTATCTGTTGTTTTAATTGTGATATCTTTTTTAGGAGCACTTTCATCTACCCAAATTTCTCCTTCCGGAGCTTTTGGATCTTTAGGGTTGCTTCCCTGCAAAGACAAAATGTAACTAGCCACTTTTTGAATTTCTTTTGGTTTCATACCGTTAGTTTTCCAGGAAACCATTCCTTTACCATCACGTCCACCATTCGTTATAGTGTGAAAAATTTCTTTAATTCCTCCACCTAAAATCCAATGAGCATCTGTTAAGTTCGGACCAATTTGCCCGCCACCATCTGCTCTGTGACAAGCAGCGCAATTCGTTGTGAAAATTTCTTTACCAGCTTCTAAACTTTCCTTATCCGTTAATAAAACAACCGTTTTTTCATCCATTAAATCCGGAGCCGTTTTTAGATACTCTTCAACATCAATTTTTGCTTTTGCCATTTCTTTCTTAAGCTCCATTTCCTGATTATCTGCTCCAAAAATTTCGTAGCGGGCAAGATAAACAACACCAAAAATTATAGTGATGTAAAATAAATACACCCACCATGGTGGCAGATTGTTATCCAATTCTTTAATCCCATCATAATCATGATGCAGTAACAAATCCCCTTCTTTTTCAATTGGTTCTGTTTTAGTAAGTTTATGCATTAAGTCTTTAAACCAAGTACTTTCTTGTAAACTCAAACTATCTTCATAATCCAGTTTTGCTTTCTCTTCAGGTGTCAACAATTGGTACATGACACGATTAACTGCATTCAATGTAATTTCGATCGCAACCAAAATAAATAGAAATACAAACAAAAAAACAGAAACCATCGGGTATTTTATAAAAGCTGGCTTATCACCAGAATCTATACAATATTCCATCAACGCAAAACCAATGAAAAAAAACAGTGGTACTCTTACATATGCCGGGAAAAACTTTTTCATCTTATTTATCTTTTGAAATTACACCAAGTCCTTCATTTAAAGGAATTTCACTCATTTCTTTAATTTTATCCTTTTGATAGGAGAATACCCAAAAGCCTAATCCCACAAAAAAGAAAAAGAAAATTAAGAGAGACAGAATCGGGTAAATTTCTATACCCGATATATTCTCCATATTGTGTTTTATCTGTTCAAACATGGTTTTATTTTTTAGCCGTTTCTTTTACTTTAATATCAGTTCCAAGTCTTTGTATATAAGCAATAAGAGCTACAATTTCTCTTTCATTCATTGGAACAAACTTCTCCCCTTTTGCAGCCGCCTTGTTCTTGCTGTCCTGGTAACTTTTTACAAAATCAGGATCGTTTTCTAAACTCTTCTCAATTAATAAAGCCTGCGTTCTCAATGTTTTTTGAGCATTTGCAATTTCATCTCCAGTGTAAGGAACACCAAGCGAAACCATAGCCTCCATTTTCTTTTGCGTCAATGAAACATCCATTGCCTTGTTATCGAATAACCATTTATAACCTGGCATAATCGAACCTGCAGAAGTACTTTGTGGATTCCAAAAGTGGTTAAAATGCCAGTTATCATTGTATTTTCCACCGACTCTTAGTAAATCTGGACCAGTACGTTTTGATCCCCATAAAAATGGATGATCATATACAAACTCTCCAGCTTTAGCTTGTGGTCCATAACGCTCCACTTCACTTCTAAACGGACGAACTGATTGAGAATGGCATCCTACACAACCTTCTCTAATGTATAAATCACGTCCTTCAAGTTCTAAAGGAGAATAGGGTTTTACGCTCGAAATAGTTGGAATATTAGATTTTACCATAATTGTTGGCACAATTTGAATAACACCACCAATTAAAATAGCTATTGTAGCCAGAATAGTTAACTGAATTGGTTTTCTTTCTAACCAGGTATGGAATTTTTCGCCATTAAGTCTGTTACTGCTTATTCGTTGTAAAGCTGGAGCCTGAGCTAATTCGTCTTCAATAGTTTGACCAGCTTTTACCGTCATTATAATATTATAAACCAATGTCAGCATTCCAATCAGATATAGAGTCCCCCCTATTGCTCTCATCCAATACAAAGGCATGATCGCTGTAACTGTTTCAAGGAAGTTACCATAAGTTAAGGTTCCATCCGGATTAAATTGTTTCCACATTGATGCTTGTTGAAAACCTGCCACGTACATTGGTAACGCATATAAAATAATTCCTAACGTTCCAATCCAGAAGTGGAAGTTGGCTAATTTCGTTGAAAACAAAGTGCTTTTTGTCATTCTTGGAATCAACCAATAAATAATACCAAAAGACATAAATCCGTTCCACGCTAATGCCCCAACGTGTACATGTGCAATAATCCAATCTGTATAATGTGCAATCGCGTTTACATTTTTAAAAGAAAGCATTGGACCTTCAAAAGTTGCCATCCCGTAACCGGTAATCGCGACAACAAAGAATTTCAAAACTGGTTCTTCTCTAACTTTATCCCAGGCACCTCTCAACGTTAAAAGTCCGTTGATCATACCTCCCCAAGATGGAGCAATAAGCATTATTGAAAATACAACACCTAAATTCTGAGCCCAGTTTGGCAAAGCTGAATACAGTAAGTGATGAGGACCAGCCCAGATATAAATAAATATAAGAGACCAAAAGTGAATAATAGATAATCTATAAGAATAAATCGGGCGATTTGCTACCTTAGGAATAAAATAATACATCAGACCTAAAAACGGAGTAGTTAAGAAAAATGCAACCGCATTATGACCGTACCACCATTGTACTAAAGCATCCTGAACACCAGCATAAACGGAATAGCTTTTTAAAGCCGAAACTGGTAATTCTATATTATTAAAAATATGAAGAACTGCAACTGTAACGAAAGTGGCTAAGTAAAACCAAATTGCAACATACAAATGTCTTTCTCTTCTTCTCAACATTGTACCAATCATATTGATACCCATTACTACCCAAATTAATGCAATTGCGATATCGATTGGCCATTCTAACTCAGCGTATTCTTTTGAAGAAGTATACCCTAACGGTAATGTTATTGCCGCAGCAACGATAATTAGCTGCCAACCCCAAAAATGTAAGTTACTCAAAAAATCACTAAACATTCTGGCTTTCAACAATCGCTGAAGTGAGTAATAAAGACCTGCAAAAAAGGCATTCCCAACAAAGGCAAAAATAACAGCGTTTGTATGTAACGGTCTTAATCGTCCGTAACTCAGCCATGAAATCCCATCAGTCATGTTGGGAAAAAGGTACATAACCGCCAGGGTCAGTCCCACTAACATACCTACTACTCCAAAAAGGATAGTGGCGTAAATGAATTTTTTTACAATTTTGTTGTCGTAATAAAACTGTTCCATTTCCATAATTATACTTGTTTTTCTTCGGTTGGTGAATTATTATTCTGAGAAGTAATTTTGGTTTCATCGTCAAAAAGCATTCTGACTGAAGGCGTATAATCATCATCGTATTGTCCAGATTTAACAGCGATAATAAAGGCAATGAAGAAGCCGATTGCTACGAAAATACTAACTGAAATTAATAGATAAATTACACTCATACCTTAAATTTATGTTAACAAAATTAATAGGTTACAGGCATTTAAAATATGATAATTATCATAGTCAAAGACTTAAGTTAAATTTAATAAAAATTTAACTACAATTATTTATAATCATTTTAAATTGTTGTTACTGAAATAGTTAGACATCAAAGTCACAAAACTTACTATCGTAATTGTGCTTAAAGGCATAATAATCGCCGCTACTAAAGGAAGTAAATTGCCTGTCACTGCAAAAGAAAGTCCGATAACATTATATAACAGCGATAAAACAAAGCTCATTTTGATGATCAAAATAGATTTTTGGGATAATTTTAAGAAATAATCTAATCGGGAAAATTCATTAGCATCAAGTATTGCATCACATGCAGGAGAAAAAACATTGACGTTTTCAGAAATAGATATCCCAACATTACTTTGCGCCAAAGCACCTGCATCATTTAAACCATCGCCAACCATCATAACATTCTGGCCTTTTTCTTGTAAGTTTTTAATAAATTCCAGTTTCTGTTCAGGCTTCTGACTAAAGATAAGCTCAGTACCTTTTGGCAGAATTGCTTCGAGATTGCTCCTTTCTCCATCGTTATCGCCGGATAGTACTTTTAACTGATAATTTTTACTAAGTGTTAAAAATAACGTTGCAAGGCCATCTCTATATTGATTTTGAAAATTAAACTGTCCGTAATACTCATTATTAATTTTGATATGAAGCGCTGTTTTTTCCGGTTCGCCAGTCTCTAAATCTGAAATACCAACAAATGCGGCCGAACCAATTTGAATCGTTTTATTCTCAATTGAAGCTAAAATTCCTTTTCCTGTTATCTCTTCAAAGTAGTCCACTTTAAGTCGTTTTGAATCGGGCAAGAAGTCATATAACATTCGACTTAACGGATGATTGGAAGCACGGAGCACATTTTTTATAAATACATAATTCTCATCGGAAATAGGATTTCCTTCATAAACAATGTTCGATTTTTTATTTGTTGTAATTGTCCCTGTTTTATCAAAAACTATAGTATCAACTTTTGCTAATTGTTCAATGACCAGAGCATTTTTAAGATACATTTTTTGCCTGCCCATAATTCTCAAAATATTCCCGAAAGTAAAAGGCGCTGTCAGTGCAAGAGCACATGGACAGGCAACGATTAATACTGCTGTAAAAACATTAAAAGCTATATTGGCATCAATAAAAATCCAGTAACCAAATCCTGCAAAAGCAATTAATAGTAATATTGGAGTAAAATAGCGGCTAATTTTATCGGTAATTGTTTTGTGTTTTTGCTCAACATTTTTTTGAAAAATTTCATTACTCCACAACTGTGTCAAATAACTTTGTGAAACAGAATGCAGTACTTCCATTTCTACCACCTTCCCGATCTGTTTTCCTCCAGCGAATACTTTGTCTCCCGATTTTTTAGTTATAGGAACTGCTTCTCCGGTTACAAAACTATAATCAATTTCAGCCTTTTCACTAATTAATATACCATCAACCGGAATCAATTCCTGATTTCTAATTAATAATCTATCTCCTTTTATAACATCATAAATTGCAACGCTCTCCTCTGAAGTGTTTGTATTAATTTTAGTAACTGCAATAGGAAAATATGATTTAAAATCTCTTTCGAAACTTAAGAAACTGTAAGTTTTAATTTGAAACATTTTTCCCAGCAACATAAAGAAAACCAAGCCTGTTAAGCTGTCAAAAAAACCTGATCCGTAATTCATTACAATATCAAAAGTACTTCGAACAAACATTACGATGATCCCTAAGGCAATAGGAATATCAATATTCAACATTCGTGATTTAATACTCTTGTATGCCGAAACATAATAACCGCTGGCAGAATACAAAAAACTTGGTAATGCTAACAGAAAGATTAATATTCTAAAAAAAGGTTTGTAGTTGTCCAGCCAGAATTCTTTAATTTCGAAATATTCGGGAAATGACAATAACATTATATTTCCAAAACAAAAAAAGGCAACTCCCAATCTATAAGTTAAACTTCTGTCTACATTATTTTTCCCTGCTTCATAATTCTCTAAACTTATATAAGGCTCGTATCCGATGGAACTTAACAGGTAAGCAATAGATTTGAGTGAAACCAGATCAGAATTAAAGGTAATTCGAACTCTCTTTTCCGGGAAATTAACTTGTGAAATACTTATACCTTTTTGCATTCTATTTAGATTTTCCAGAATCCAAATACAAGAACTACAATGAATGTGTGGAATATTTAAAGAAATAATCGAAGTATTTCCTTCCTGAAACTCTAATACTTTTGAAAGAATAGCTTCGTTCTCTAAAAAATCATATTTTCCTTGAATGTCCTGAGGAGTTGCGCCAGGAGATTTTTCAAAATCATAATAACACGTCAAATCATGAAGACTGAAAATTTCGTAAACCGTTTTACATCCATTGCAGCAAAACTTTTTTCCGTCAAAATAGATTTCTTCATTTTTGGCAATGGTCAACCCGCAATGAAAACAACCTTGGTCACTCATAATTTGTTTTTTTAACTTATGCAAAGTTTATAAATTGAAAAACACTATAAATATGACATTTATCACGTTTTAATAAATTATGATTCTAATTTAAGAAATAAAAAAAGGCAAATAGCACTCGTACATTATTTCTTATCTTTTTTATGTAATTATTATACCTTAAGACGTTAATAATGGTTAATTTTGCTTAAAATTTTTGTCATGAATAAATGTGACCAGTGTATTGTACGCCAACTAACTTCTTTGCAAGCCTTAAATAAAGAAGAAGTAATAAAGCTAGCCAATAGTAAAACCACTTATAAAATAAAAAAAGGTGAAGCTATTTTTGAAGAAGGTGAAGTAACAAATGGCGTTTTTTGCATAAAAGATGGTGTTGGAAAACTTTCTAAACTAAGTGCTAACGGAAAAGATCAGATTGTAAAATTGGTTAAATCCGGAGAGCTTTTAGGACAGCGTTCTATGATTAGTAACGAGCCCGCCAATTTAACTGCAAAAGCAGTAGCTGACATGGAAGTTTGCTTTATTCCGAAATCTGAGATTATTGGCTTTTTTAATACCAATAATCAATTTTCAATGAAATTGATGCAGACTGTATGTGAAGATTTGAAAGAATCTGAAAATGATAAGATTGCATTAGTTCAAAAAACAGTAAAACAGCGCTTAGCTGAGACTTTACTTTACTTACATGACTTTTTTGGAGAAAACGAAGATAAAACACTAAAGGTACAATTAACCAGAGAAGAATTAGCCGGAATGATAGGAACTGCAACTGAAAGCTGCATACGTTTATTATCTGACTTTAATAAATTAGGGCTGATTGAATTGACGGGTAAAAAGATTCTACTTAAGGATCTAAAAGCGTTAAAAAAAATAGCGGATTAATTATAGTTTTTTAGCCTCGTTCCAAAAAACATCCATTTCTGCTAAAGTCATATCTGCTAAAGGTTTTCCCAATTCACCCGCTTTACTTTCTAAGTACTGAAAACGTTTAATGAATTTTTTATTGGTACGTTCTAAAGCATCTTCCGGATTTACATTTAGAAATCGGGCATAATTAATCATTGAGAATAAAACATCTCCAAATTCGGCTTCAATTTTATCCTGATCACGAGCTTTTACTTCTTCTTGTAATTCTTCCAGTTCTTCTTGTACTTTATCCCAAACCTGATGTGGTTCTTCCCAATCAAAACCAACACCTTTTACTTTATCCTGAATTCGGCTTGCTTTGACAAGTGCGGGCAAACTTCTTGGAACTCCTTCTAAAACTGATTTTTTACCTTCCTTCAGTTTTAATTTCTCCCAATTTTGCTTTACTTCTTCTTCATCTTTAACTACGGTATCGCTATAAATATGAGGATGGCGGTGAATCAATTTATCGCAGATTTCATTACAAACATCAGCAATATCAAAATTATTGGTTTCAGAGCCTATTTTAGCATAAAAAACAATATGCAAAAGCAAATCTCCCAGCTCTTTCTTCACTTCGTTTAAATCATTATCCAAAATAGCATCTCCTAATTCATAAGTTTCTTCAATTGTCAGATGTCTAAGCGTTTGCAAAGTTTGTTTTTTATCCCAAGGACACTGCTCACGAAGTTCATCCATGATAATTAACAATCTTTCGAAAGCTTTTAGTTGAAGTTCTTTGCTCATTTTTGAAGTTTTTTTGGTTGAAACCGAATAATGTAAAAGTAAAAAATCCTGTCAAGAAAACATCTTAACAGGATCAATATATTTGAAAATAGATAACTACTATTCTTCTTTTTTAGCTTTTGCTTTTTTAGCAGCCAGAGCTTTTTTTGGTTTTTCTTCCGTTATCGGAGCTTCATCAGCAGTTTCAATTGGAGCTGGAGCTAAATCAGTAACTAAACCTTTAGCCTGAAGTGTATTGTACCAGTTTAATACTTTTTTGATGTCTGAAGGATAAACTCTTTCTTCATCATATTCAGACAAAATTTCTTTAAAGTAAGCGATCAATTTTGCATTGTCTTCTTTATGAGAAATTGCCTGACCTTTATTTTCTTTAACAGCAATATTTTGCATTACTTCTGTTAAAGGTTTTTCGCCTTCATATGTATAAATTGAAATCTCTGATAATAAACTTACATTACTTTTTAAGTTTACTGTAATTTTTTTTCCGTCTGTTAATGATTCTGCCACAAAACCTGTACGAGTTTGTACTTTCAATACATATAAACCTGGTTTACCAGAAATGGCTAAAATTTTATCTAAATTCATGTTTATTAAAATTAGTATTAAGAATTTCTTTTTATATTTTATTATGTTCTAATTTTCTCAAGAACAATTATCTTCCTTTTTTTGCGGCAGCAAATTTCATTCGGTACTCTTGAAAAGTTTTACCTTCCGTAATATTTTTCAATTTCTTCTGAATCAAACGTTTTTTCAATGAAGATATTTTATCTGTAAACAAAACACCTTCAATATGATCGTACTCATGTTGAATCACCCTTGCTATCAAACCATCAAAAACCTCTGTTTTCATTACGAAATCTTCTTCGCAATATTCAATTGTTACAGTAGGCTTTCTGTATACATCTTCACGAACATCAGGAATACTCAGGCATCCTTCGTTAAAACTCCACTCTTCTCCTTCTTCTTTAACAATTTTCGCATTGATAAAAGTCTTTTTAAAACCTTTTAAATCTTTTTGTTCTTCAGACGGTAAATCGTCATCGTCACTAAAAGGAGTCGTATCAATAACGAACAAACGAATCGCCATACCTACCTGTGGTGCAGCAAGCCCAACACCATAAGCATTGTACATCGTCTCATACATGTTTGCTATTGTTTCTTTTAAGTTTGGATAATCAGGCGTAATCGCCTCACCAACTTTTCTTAAAACAGGATCACCATATCCTACAATTGGTAAAATCATTTGTATTAATTTATGTATTATCTACTGAAAAACCCTGAATTTAGTTCTCCTAATTCAGCTGGCAAAAATAGTAAAAAATAGTCAACGAATAATTCTAAACAACATATTAAATCGTATTTTTTGCCTGTCTGTTAAAATCTCAGCTATAATTATGCCAAATTAATTCGTACAATTCTTACCTTTGTTAGTAAACCTCACTATATGTTTGATCGCATCTCGAAATTCACGAACAGTACCTCTTTTTTAAACGCCTCAAAAGTAACCATTGCTTCTGTAGTTCCTGTGCTGATTTTAAACTTTTTAGGTCATTTTGAAATCGGTTTTACAATTGCTCTTGGTGCTTTTTATACCTACCCTAGTGATATTCCAAGTTCGTTAAGTCATAAAATAAAAGGATTAATTGTTGCTTCATTAATTGTTTCAGGTGTCAATTTATTAGTCAATCTTGCTTATCCTTATCCTTTTATATTTTATCCCTTTCTCGGATTCTTACTGTTTTTATGTTCTATGATTTCGGTATATGGGCAACGCGCCACATTGGTATCGTTTTCTGCTTTGTTATCAATTTCCTTATCATTTGGTCACTTACATACAGGTTGGGAAGCTTTTGAATATTCGGGTTTTATTTTTATTGGAGGAATTTTATACTTGATTGTATCGCTTGTATTTCATTTTATACAACCTTATAAATATGTAGAATTACAAATCGCAGAAGGCATAAAACTAACCGCAAAATACCTAAAATTAAGAGGTGATTTATGGAATCCTGAAGCGAATAGAAAAACAATTATAGAAAAACAATTAGCTGTTCAGGTTGAATTGAATTTGATTCATGAAGATTTAAGAAAAATGTTGATTGGCAACCAAAATACATCAGCGGCTACAGCCCAAAACCGAAAAATGTTATTGGTTTTCATTACTTTGGTTGAGATTCAGGAACTCGCTTTATACACATCTTTTGATCATAGCAAACTTCATGAAAAATTTGACAAACATCCTGAAGTACTCCGAACCTATCAAAACGTGGCTTACAAACTGGCTTCAACTTTAAAGAAACTTTCTAAAAACGTACATCATATTGCCGTTTATGTAGATAAGAATGATTTGAAAAATGAGTTGGATGCGCTGGAATTTGCCATTTTTGACTATGAAAAAAAGTTAGGAAAAGACGAAGCTTCAGAAGGCGTTTTGATGTTGACCAATATGCTGAAATATGCTAAAAATCAAGTTGGGAAAATCAAAATTATCCAACGTGCTTTTTCACTTGCTATGCAGTCTTACAAGCTGAAAGACAAAGATAAAGAACTGGAAAAATTCCTGACACCACAATATTATCCTTTACGTACTTTAATTGAAAATTTGAGTTTTTCTTCTTCAATTTTCAGACATTCTTTACGATTAACTATTACTATTTTAATTGGTTTTTTAATCGGTAAAATTCTTCCGTTTCAAAACGTTTATTGGATTTTACTAACCATCGTTGTAATCATGCGACCAGGCTATGGGCTAACGAAAGAACGATCTTATAATAGAATATTCGGAACTATTTTAGGAGGATTGTTTGCTTTTGGAATCGTATCAGTTGTCCAAAACCATGTTGTGTTGAGTATTTTCTCCATTGTTTGTATGCTGCTTGGAATTTCGTTTACACAGATCAATTACAAAATCAGTGCGACTTTTGTCACCATGTATGTGGTCTTTATTTACGGAATTTTGACACCAGATGTTGTAGAGGTAATTCAGTTTAGAATTTTAGATTCTCTTGCAGGAGCTATTCTGGCATTTTTAGCCAATCAGTTTTTATGGCCAGCCTGGGAATTTATCAATACACCAATACATATCGAAAACGCAGTTAGGGCCAACAGAAATTACCTAAAGGAAATTGCAGACTTTTACAATAAAAAAGGAGAAGTGCCAACTTCATATAGACTTGCTCGAAAAAATGCTTTTGTTGAAATTGGCAATTTGATGACCTCTTTTCAGCGCATGATGCAAGAACCAAAGTCGAAGCAAAAAACATTACCATTGGTTAATAAATTGGTTGTTTTAAACCATTCCATACTTTCTGCTTTGGCTTCATTATCAACCTATATTCAATCGCATCAAACAACATCAGCATCTGACTCATTCAATTATATTATAAAAACTATTTTATCGAATTTAGATCAGTCCATATCTATTTTAAAGAATGAGACGATTATAAAAGATACTTTTTTTGATAAAGAAGATGTTACACTGCAATTTGAAGAGTTAAAGCGTAAAAACTTTACACGTTTGGCCACAGATGAAGATCTGGATAAAGAAACACGCCAGGCGAAAATGCAGGAAGCTCAAATGGTTATCGAGCAGCTGATCTGGATGAGTAATCTAGCTGAGAAGATTTTAAAAATTACAAAAGAACTAAAAGCAACAAATCCAGATTAATTCATCTGGATTTATTGCTTTTTATAGTAAATGTGAGCTTAATTATTTCTTAATTTCAAAACTTCAGAAGTATGCTTTCTAAGTTCTGCTAAAAGCTCTGGTTTATCGTTTAAAGTCTGGCCGTAAGAAGGAATCATATTTTTCATTTTTGCTTCCCATTCCTGTGTTTTAATCTGACTTGTAAAACATCTGCTGATTAAATCAACCATAATTGAAACAGCAGTTGATGCTCCAGGAGAAGCTCCCAATAAAACAGCTAAAGTTCCATCATGTGTATTAATTACTTCTGTTCCAAATTCTAAGACTCCACCTTCTTTTTCATCTTTTTTAATTACCTGAACACGTTGTCCTGCTTTTTCTAATTTCCAATCTTTAGAACGTGCGGATGGTAAATATTCGCGTAAAGCAGCCATTCTGTCTTTTGGTTTTTGACGAACTTGCTCTATTAAATATTTTGTCAATGGAATATTATGAAATCCCGCTGATAACATCGGAATTAAATTATTAGCTTTTATCGATAATGGTAAATCTAAATAAGAACCATTCTTCAGGAAACGAGTTGAAAACCCTGCAAATGGCCCAAAAAGCAATGCTTTTTCGCCATCAATTACACGGGTATCAATATGTGGAACAGACATTGGAGGTGCACCAACACTTGCTTTACCGTAAACTTTTGCCTGATGTTTAGCAATAACTTCCGGATTTGTACATTTTAACCATTGTCCGCTAACCGGGAAACCACCGTAACCATTTCCCTCAGGTACATTTGCTTTTTCCAACAAAGGCAATGAACCACCACCAGCACCAATAAATACAAATTTAGTATACGCTTTTCTTACTTTACCGGTATCTAAATCTGTGATTTTGATACGCCATGATTTGTCTTCGCGCTGTCTTAACTTTTTAACTTCATGATTAAAGTATATCGAGACACCATCTAATTTTTCTAAATAATTGAACATACTTCTGGTTAAAGCTCCGAAATTTACGTCGGTCCCAATTTCCATATGAGTTGCTGCTAATTTTTCGTTGGCTTCTCTGCCTTCCATTACAAGCGGCATCCATTTTTTTAATTGCTCAAAATCGGTACTGAATTCCATTTGAGAAAAAATTGGATTGCTTTGCAAAGCTTCAAAACGTTTTTTAAGATATTTTACGTTTTTATCACCCCACACAAAACTCATATGAGGAACACTTTTAATAAAATTATCTGGAGACGGTACTTTGTTTTGTTGCACTAAGTACGACCAAAACTGACGAGAAACCTCGAATGATTCTGCAATACTTATCGCTTTTTTAGGATCAATACTTCCGTCTGCCTTCTCGGGAGTGTAATTTAATTCACAAAAAGCAGAGTGTCCTGTGCCGGCGTTATTCCAGGCATCTGAACTTTCAGCTGCAGCGACATCCAGTCTTTCGTAAATTTCAATTTTAATATCCGGTTGTAATTCTTTCAAAATTACTCCAAGAGTGGCACTCATAATTCCAGCTCCAATGAGTACTACTTCACTATTTGAACGTATTGTTTCGTCAGGCATAACAGTATTTTATTTAAAGTGCAAAGGTACTTTTTATAATTGCAAAAAAAAACTAATTTTCTATGATAAAAGTTATGTTTTTCTAAAAATTAAAAGGCTATACCGTTGTAGGTTAAAAAAATTTAAAAGCGTTTTGCAGAAAGATAATCCTGAAGCATAATTGTGGCTGAAATTTCATCAATCAAACCTTTATTTTGGCGCTGTTTTTTACTCAATCCACTATCGATCATAGTTTGAAATGCCATTTTTGAAGTAAACCGTTCATCTACGCGAACGACTTTCATATCTGGAAAAATATTGGAAAAATGAGTTACAAAACCTTTAACAATTGAAGCGCTTTCTGATGGCTGTCCGCTCATTTGCTTGGGCTCGCCAATTAAGACAGCTTCTACTTTTTCTTTTGCAAAATAATCTTTCAGAAAATCAATTACAGTGTTTGTCGGGATCGTAGTTAAACCTGAAGCAATAATTTGCATTTCATCAGTAACTGCAATTCCGGTACGCTTTTGTCCGTAGTCTATGGATAGAATTCTTGGCATTATGTAATTTTTGACAAAGATAACTATTTTAATTTTCCAATTTTCAGCAATAAAAAATCCGCTTTGAAAATTCAAAACGGATTTTTACTCCAAATATTTAAAACCTAAAAAAAATCAACTATTATCTATTAAATAGACGTCTAAAAAAACCTATTTCTTCCTCTTCTTCCTCTGGCTCATAATTAGCAAACTTCGACTGCGCTTTTTCATGGTCAAAAATTAACTCCTTAATATACTCTACATACGATCTCTTTTTTTCCTCAAGGAATCCTATTAAATATTTTTCACTAAACTCAACCCCACTTGCCGCTTCAATCTGCAAAAGTTTCTTATACAATGGTTCGATATGCAATGAAATCACTTCATGAGGAACAGCTTGTCTTCTTCCAAAATAATTAACAATCACACCATTTTCATCTTTTGCAATTTCAAAATCAGTTATGACCCAATAGTATCTGCCTGATTTCGCTAAATTTTTCACTATTGCATGAAAGTTTTTACCTTGTTTCAGATTTTCCCACAGCACTTTAAAGATGACTTTTGGCATCTCCGGGTGGCGAATAATATTATGTGGTTGTCCCATTAATTCATAATCTTCATAACCTGAAACATCTACAAAAACTTCATTAGCATATTCAATTATACCAAAAGCATTTGTTTTACTCATAATTACTTGTGTTTTGTCCCAAGTAACTTCTTTATCAATTACTGTTATTCGATTCTGAAGCTGATTTTCCTGATTCATGTTTTACTGCTTATATAGTTTAGTTTTGGAATGGTATTTATAATTCCGCTTTGCTTTTGGAATTATACCGCGAAAGTAAAGCGAAGAAAAAACTCAAAATCTGACTTTTGTCATATTCTGATAGCAAAAAACTTTTAATGGTAATTTGACTGTTTCTTAATTAATAAGAATGTTATTTTTATTTATCAAATTAAAAACAAAAAGTTACATATATAACATTTTCAAAAGGTTTTACTTTTCTGCTTTTCCTTAAATACGTTATCTTTGCCAAAAATTAAAACTATGAATTCTTTACAGACTATAATTGAACAAGCTTGGGAAAACAGAGCTTTATTACAAGAAACTACTACAACTGATGCTATTAGAGAAGTTATCGAATTGGTTGATGCAGGAAAATTACGCTGTGCTGAACCTGTTGGCGACAAATGGCAAGTAAACGAATGGGTTAAGAAAGCCGTTGTAATGTATTTCCCAATTCAAAAAATGGAAACATGGGAGTCAGGTATCTTCGAATATCACGACAAAATGTTGCTAAAGAGAGGTTATGCTGAAAAAGGAATTCGTGTAGTACCAAACGCTGTTGCACGTTACGGAGCTTATATTTCAAGCGGTGTTATCTTGATGCCAAGTTATGTAAATATTGGAGCGTATGTAGATGAAGGAACTATGGTTGATACCTGGGCAACTGTTGGTAGTTGTGCTCAAATTGGTAAAAACGTTCACTTAAGTGGTGGAGTTGGAATTGGTGGTGTTTTAGAGCCATTGCAAGCTGCTCCGGTTATCATTGAAGATGGCGCTTTTATCGGTTCTCGTTGTATTGTTGTAGAAGGTGTTCATGTTGGTAAAGAGGCCGTTCTTGGTGCTAACGTTTGTTTGACTGCATCAACAAAAATAATCGATGTTACTGGTGATGAGCCTGTTGAAATGAAAGGTTTTGTTCCTGCTCGTTCAGTTGTAATTCCTGGAAGTTATACTAAAAAATTCGCTGCAGGTGAATTCCAGGTTCCATGTGCTTTGATTATTGGTACTCGTAAACCATCTACAGATTTAAAAACGTCATTAAACAATGCACTTCGTGAATACGATGTTGCTGTATAGATTTTAAAAAATCTAAATTAAAAAATCCAAATTCCAATTTAATGATTGGAATTTGGATTTTTTTTGCTTCAATTTGTAACCAACAAATAAGATTCCGTTTTCTATATGAAGATACTTGTAATTCAGCAAAAAATGATTGGCGATGTTTTGATCAGCAGTATTATATGCAATAATTTGCGTACTGCTTATCCTGATGCTCAAATCGATTATTTGGTTTATGCCTCGACAACCCCTGTTTTAGAAGGCAATTCAAGTATTGACAATATTATACTTTTTGAAGAAAAACACCGAAAAAGCAAAAAAGAATTATTAAATCTGGGCTTTCAAATTCGGAATGAAAAATATGATTTATTAATTGATGCCTATTCAAAATTAGAAAGCTGGATTTTGGTTTTATTGAGCAATGCCAAAAGAAAAATCTCTTATAAAAAACCCGGAAGAACCTTTTTATATAATGATAATATTCTATTTGAAGCTCTTCCAAAAACCAACTTAGGTTTAGCAATCGAAAGAAGACTTTCATTGTTAGAACCTTTAAATCTTAAAATAACAATAGATCCAATTCCGAAATTATTTGTTTCTGAAAAAGAAAACCAGGAGGCTATTGCTCTTTTTGAAAAACATAATGTCCAAAAAGATCGAAAGACCGTTATGATCAGTCTTTTAGGAAGTGAGACATTAAAAACTTACCCTTTAGAATTTATGTCTAAAGTGGTTGATTATGTTGCCGATAATGCTGATGTAAATATTCTATTTAATTATTTCCCCAAACAAATTGAAGAAGCTAAAACTGTTTTTAACAGTTGTAAACCTTCGACTCAGGAAAAAGTTTATTTTGATTTATTGGGAGGAGATTTGCGTTCTTTTATAGGACTGGTAAATAAATGCGATCTGATTATTGGAAATGACGGCGGCGCAATCAATATGGCGAAAGCTTTAGACAAACCTTCTTTCATCATTTTTTCTCCTTGGATAGAAAAGAAAATCTGGGCTACTTTTGAGGACGGAGTTCATCATCTTTCGGTACATTTAAAAGATTATCGTCCTGAATTATTTGAGCAAAAAAAGGAAAAAATGCTCAAAAAAGAGGCATTATCTCTATATCAGGAATTTAAGCCGGAATTTTTCAAAGACAAAATCG
Organism: Flavobacterium sp. LAR06; assembly: GCF_041946075.1. NCBI lineage: Bacteria > Pseudomonadati > Bacteroidota > Flavobacteriia > Flavobacteriales > Flavobacteriaceae > Flavobacterium > Flavobacterium sp. LAR06. The sequence goes on from NZ_JAUTYT010000004.1 coordinate 173,554, forward strand.
AGTTGTTTCTGAATCAGAACTTAAGCACTTCAGTAAAATGATTTTGCCGGAAAAACAACTTTTGACAGCTTTGGTTATCACCTATAATGAAGAACAAAATATAAAAACTGTTCTTGATCATTTGGCTTTCGCTGATGAAATTATCGTGGTTGATTCTTTTAGCACTGATAAGACTTTTGAAGTCGTTTCAACATTCAACAATGTAAAAGTGGTTCAACGTGTTTTTGACAACTTTGCTTCCCAACGCAATTATGCTCTAAGTTTAGCTTCTAATTCGTGGATTTTGTTTGTTGATGCCGATGAAAGATTACCTTCCGAACTTCAAAAGGAAATCAAATTTGTTATCAATCAGAAAAATAGTGCGGCAGCTTATTTTGTTCACAGAAACTTTATGTTCCAGAATAGCAAATTACGTTTTAGTGGCTGGCAGACAGACAAAATTATTCGTCTTTTTAGAAAAGAAAATGCCATTTATAATCATGAAAAAATCGTGCATGAAAAATTAATTGTAAACGGAAAAATTGGTAAATTAAAAAATAAACTAATTCATTATTCGTATTCTAATTTTGAAGATTACAAACAAAAAATGATTTTTTATGGGCAATTAAAAGCACAGGAAGAGTTTTTAAAAAACACAAAACCTAACGCTTTCCATTTCTATATTCGTCCTGCCTATCAATTCTTAAATCAATATTTACTGAGATTTGGAATTCTGGATGGCAAAAAAGGAATTATAATTTGCTACTTAAATGCATTAAGCGTCGCTGTTCGTTTTCAGGAGCTTAAAAAGATCCGAATAAAGAGCTAAGATTTCCAGAATTTAAGCTTCTTTTTCAGTCTTTTCTTTCTGGCAAATTCTTCCTGAAAATCGCTTGTAGCTTTCCACATTTTTTCGAAAATTTCACTTTCCGGTTTATCTGTGTAAAATTTTGCATACTCGTTACTCATTGTCGCAATCATTCCTTTTTGCGGCGTTAAACGGCTGAAATTATTCATACGTTGTTCAAAACTCATAGAATCATAAAAATTCATTCTGTTTAAATCAACCAAAAAGAAATCGTATTTATTTTCATCAACTTTTTTAATCAAGGTATTTCCAGGCGAATGATCTAAAAACTCCACTCCTTTTTCATGTAAATCAAAAGTAAATTTAACAAACTGTCTTAAAATAGTATCATGATCCGGATAATCAGGAACTTCTACTAATTCTCTATAAGTCAATTCAGTTACCAAATGTTCGCTGGCATAATAACTATCCTTTAATCCTATCGAAGTAAAATTTTCAAGAAATGCGATTGGTTGCGGAGTTCCAATACCCTTTTCAAGCAAAATAGTCGCATATTCAAACGAACGTTTTGCTTTTGATTTCCTAAAATATTTATAGGCAACTTTATTCACGATATTTGGAACTTTAAACGATTTTATGTTAATCGTCTTTCCATTTAAGTCAAAAAGCTTGATTTTATTTCGATCGCCATTGCCAAAAAGAGTTCCTGAGCTATTAAATGTTTTAATTTGATAAAGAATCGATTCTTTACTATTCTCAAAAATGGGATTTACTTTAAAATTCATCAGTTTATTTTATGAAAACAAAAATACGGATAGAATTTTAGACTTCAAATTATTATTGTATTTTCGTTAAAAAAAACATGTCAGATAAGAAAAACGTCTTTCTAGAAACTCACAATATAAACAACAGGGCTACCGGTCTGGGTACGTTTAATTATGAGCTTATTAAGGGATTAAATCAATTAAATTTTGATAGTCTGGAGCTTCATCTTAATTCTGGCAAACCTGATTTACTTAAAAGTGAATTTGGAGATAAATTTGCATATCATAAATACATGTCATTTCACAGGTATAAGCCTTTTAGACCGATGGGAAAATTCGATCTGTGGCATTCTGTAAATCAGAATTCTAAGTTAGAACCCAGAACTAATACTAAATATCTTCTAACAATTCATGATGTAAATTTTGTTGAGGAAATATCTTCTGATATGAATCATAAACGCAATCGCTTGTTCATTGATAAACTACAAAAAGCTACAGCGATAACTTACATTTCTGAATTTGCAAAAAAACAGACACATCAATATTTTCAAGTTCCAAATATTCCTGAACATATAATTTACAACGGAAATCCAATTTCAACTTTACTGGATACTTCAAATTTTGTAGGCAATGTTCCTGTAAATAAACCTTTCTTTTACACTATTGGCGATTTTATAGAGAGGAAAAATTATGTTTCAATCATTAATATGATGAAAGAAATCAAAGATTTTAATTTAATTATTTCAGGAAATAACACCAAAAAATACGGAGAAGTAATTCGAAAATTAATTGATGATAATGGCTTGCAAAATCAGGTTTTTTTAACTGGCAAAGTAAGTGACGAAGGCAAACAATACTATATGAAAAATTGTACTGCTTTTCTTTTTCCATCAATTAGAGAAGGTTTTGGTTTACCTCCTATTGAAGCTATGAGCTTTGGTACGCCGGTATTTTTATCAGACAAAACCTCATTGCCCGAAATCGGTGGTGATATAGCAAATTACTGGACAAATTTTGATCCGGAATACATGAAAGAAGTTCTTTTTAATGGATTAAATCATTTTGAGAATAATAAAAACGAAATAGAAAGACAGCTAAAAAAAAGAGCTGCAAGTTTCGATTGGAAAATTGCAGCTTCAGAATACTTAGATATTTACAAGGAAATTCTAAAATAAAGCTATTTCCTTGTTAAGTGCTTAAACCATTGCCCAAAGTTTTTCTTCCAAATATAAAAAGCTGAGGGCATTAATTTTTGTGCATCAAAATTTTTGATAATTTCATCAATACTATTACCCTCTACGAAGTCTAAACGATTCCATTTTTCCGGTTCAATATAAAAGAAACCACGCATTTCCTTATAGTTACTTTTATTAACCTGCTTCCATTTTCGCATAAAAGAATCTACATTCACCTCATTATTGTGGCCCCAATTCTTAAACTTATATTCTATTTCCTCAGCTGTTCTGGATAAAGTCTCATGCCATAACACATTAGGTGTATAAATAATTCTGCGACGAGTATTTCGAGCAACTTTATAATCTGGGTAATTGGTCGCCATAAGACCTCTGGTAGCTTTATCTACATATAATAAGCCTCCATCTGTATATTTAAACATATTAATTAAATAAGCAGAAATTTGTACCCTGTTTTTTTCGGGATTATCTAAAAAACGATCGTACTTTCTTAAATCATGTACAAACTTTTTAAAATCTATAAAATACTCATCACTATCGACCTGTATAAGCCAATTTCCAATTCCCATTTTCAAAGACAACATATGACGCTCTCTATTATCATTCTCAATAGCAGAAAGTTCCGGTACATAAAAATTGTCTCGATAAATGGTAATTTTATTTTGAGAATCAAACTGTTTTATCCATTCAAAAAACTGCTCATCAGCATCAAAAATTTCACCTGACCAGGTGCGGAATTTTTCATCCACTGCAATAAAGATTGCATCAGAATCATTATACACTAGTGGAATCGAAATTTTTAGTTTTTCGTAATCATAAGAAAATAAAAAGCCAACGTGGATTTTCTTCATTTATTTAGTTTTGTTAGAGCAAAGATAATAACATTCCGAAATTATCGATGAAATTTACTACTGATTCTTTAAGATAATTTTAACTTTAACCTTATCTTTGCTTTGCTTAAACAAAAACCATGCTAATGCTTGAAATTCCTCAAATTTCTGTTATAATTCCTGTTTTTAATGCAGGCCCTTTTTTAAAAGAAAGTATTAAAAGTATCTTAAACCAGTCCCTTTCAAATTTTGAACTTATAATCTTAAATGATAAATCGACTGATAATAGTTTAGATATCATTAAAGAATTACAGTCACTAGATAATAGAATTATTATTATTGACAAATTAGAAAACGTGGGGCCAGCAAACCTTAGGAATGAAGGAATTAACGCTGCAAAAGGTAAGTTTATTGCCTTGATGGACGCTGATGACATTTCTTTGCCAACTCGTTTTGAAAAACAGCTGGAAATATTAGAGAAAAATCCGGAAATTGGAGTTTGCGGTACATGGTTTACTTTTTTTGGATCAACAAAAAACAAAACCATAAAACACAATACAAATCACGATGCAATAAAAGTATCTTTTTTACACAGTTGTAACATTGGAAATCCAACTGTAATGTTTAAAAAAGAAGTTTTAGGTCATTTAAAATTCGATAATGAATATGTTCCGGCTGAGGATTATGATTTATGGAGCAGATTATTAAGTAAAACGAATTTCTGTAATATTCCTGAATCTCTTTTAAATTATAGACTTCACGATAACAATATAAGTAAGACAAAAATTGAAAATACAGAAAGATCTGTAAAAAAGATTAAAATTAATCAATTGCGCAATCTGGAAATAGATGCTGAAGATTCTAAAATTGAATTTTACTTAAATGCTGTTTCATTTAAAAAAGGTCTATCTCCTGAAGAAATTATTGAAACAATTACTGCTTCTCATTTTTTGTTCTCGCAGAATGAAAAATTAGGATACTTTAATCAGGAACTACTTCAAAAACATATTATAAAAAATTTAATACGCATAGTTCGCAACGCTGGCTCCTATAATATTTCATTTTTCAAACATTTAAAGAATAATGAAAATCAATTATTCCAAAAGATAAATTTACTTGACAAGACTATTATTTATTTTAAGTCTTTAATGGGATAATTATATTTGTGATTTAATATAGCGCCACCAGTATTTAAGTTTTAATGATAAGCTTGCTTTATCTAAAAAGTCACTTACAATCCTTTTAAATTGTTCATCTTTTTTAAATTCCTCATTTTTATCCAATTTTAAAGCTTCAAAAACGGAAGCTTTTAAAAGGGAGAACATAACTTTTTGAATGTTTTTTGTTCTGGATTCCGGAATATTTTCTACTATTTCCTTTATATTGAGATAAGATGAATAGCGTTGAAAAAAAGGTTTCTGCAAAGAATAAACCCCACCTGGGTGCCATCTGTAAGCCGCAGCTTGAAAATTCATAAAAGCACCTTTTCCATTACATAGAGCCAGTGAATAAAGAGTATTATCTTTTCCGTATTTAAATTTTTTATAATCTAAAGGATCGACCACATCTTTTCTAAAAACACATGTCAGGGTATAAGTGCAATAAGGATTAAAAAGGGTATCAAAATCGATAGTATAAACTTCTGGCAACGTGTTCTTGAAATCATTAGACACTAGTTCATCTTCTTTTTTATTGTAAAAATCAGTCCACGCAATAACATAATCCTGATTATTTTCTAAAAAATCAACTTGTTTTTGCAGTTTTAATTCATCGATCCAGTAATCATCACCTTCGCATAATGCAATATATTTCCCTTGTGCCATAGGAAAAGTAATATCGCTCCAAAAATTAACTTTTTTAGAATACTGATTTTCTTTTTGTAAAATACACTTAATAATCTGCGGATATTCTTCTGCAAATTCTTTTATAATAGCCTGAGTATTATCTGTAGAGGCATCATCATGTATTATTATTTCAAAAGGAAATTGGGTACGTTGTTTTAAAAAACTTTCCAAAGTTTCTCTGATAAACTTTTCATGATTATAAGCATCACATAAAATGCTTACAAATGGTTTTTGCCCACGTTCTTTCCAATTTAAAATAATAGTGTTTTCGTCTCTCATGAAATATTTCTAAAAATTTTGATAAATGTAGTGCTGCTAAAGGATTCTAAAAATCCAATTTCTTTGCCGGAACTCCAAAAACGGTAGTATTCTCTTTTACGTTTTTAATAACTAAACTTGATGCACCAACTGTCGCACCTTTACGAACGATTATATGCGGCAGTACTGTCGCACGGGTATTGAGCGTTGACTCTTCTTCAAGAATGACAAATCCACCTGTAAAGGAATAAGAACTCAAATGAGCCCATTTTTTAATTTTAGTATCATGCCCTAAACCAACATAACCCTGAATCGTAACAAAATCCTCAATAATACAATCATTGCTAATATTGGCATACATAAAAACAATTAAACCTATTCCAACACAAACATTTGTATTTAATTTTGTAGAGGGATGAATTAAGTTTATAAATCTTCCACCCTTTTCCAAAATTAATTCGGCATAATGTTTTTTCCATTTTACAGTTCCCAATGCACAGACAAAAATATCATTTTCCTGAATTTCATAATCTTCAACAGATGAGATAATTTGAGGATAATTTTCAAAACCATTAAGGGCATCAATTTTATTATCTAAAAACCCCTTAACAACATATTCGATATTATATCCTGAACATTGTATAGCAAGATCATAAACTTCACGTCCAAAGCCTCTTGCTCCTATGATTATCAAATTTTTCATTGCTCTATTTTTAAATTACATGCTGCCCAAGAGTAACCCACTCCAAAACCTGCCAGAATTAAATTTTTAATATTATGCAGTTTTTCTTGTTTTTGAGCTTCATAAAGCGCAATTGGAATTGTTGAAGAAACTGTATTACCACAATGTTCCATTGCTATAAAGAATTTTTCTTCAGGGATTTTTATTTTCTTTCTTAAATGGTTGAGCATGTATTTATTCGCCTGATGAAAAATATACAAATCAATATCGTCTTTTGATAAGCTAGATTTTTCCAGAATTGATTCTGTAAGTTTTGGAACAAATTCTCCAGTAAAATTGAAGATTTCAGTTCCGTTCATGAACAGATTTTTGTCATTTCGAATGTTTCCATATTCATCTTTAATATCCTCATTTTCATTAGAAACCGGAAAACGCATTCCGCCTTGTTTTACAATCAAATTTTCTGCTCCTTTTCCATCGGTACCAAAAACAAAATTCTCAATAGAGCAAAAACCTTTCTCACTTGTTATCAGAGTGGCTGCTGCCGCATCTCCAAAAATGGTTTTATTGCTTTTATCTTTCGGATGAATAAATTTTGAATAGGTTTCTGAAGTAATTAACAAAATGTTTTCAGCCATTCCACCCGCAATAAGCCCCTTTGCCAAACTCAATCCATAAACAAAACCAGAACATCCTAAATTAAAATCTAAAGCTCCAATTGAGGTTTTTAATCCTAGTTTTTCCTGAATAATACAAGCTGTTGTTGGTAAAAAATAATCTGGACTTTGGGTACAAAACAACAAGTAATCAATTGTTGACCGATCTATATTATGTTCTGCAAATAATTTTTCGGCAGCCGAAACAGCCATATCAGATGAAAATTCATCACTTGCACTTATGTGGCGTGAACTGATTCCTGTTTTTGAACTTATTTTTTCAATGTCCCATTCCGGAAATTCCTGATTGATCAAATCATTAGATAAAACAGTTTCAGGGAGATAATATGAAATGGCTTTTATACTCGCTTTCATCTTTAAATTATATTGTTGAAGTTCTTCCTCCATCTAAAACTATGTTTTGTCCCGTGATCCAACTGCTTGCTTCCGATAACAAAAACACAATTGGATTGGCAACCTGAACCGGATCACCATATCCTAAAGGATACTTTTTTTCATCCTGCTGGATAACTTCCAGAGATAGATCCTCTATTGATTTTGAAGTAATCTCCGTTTTTACCATTCCTGGTGAAACGCAATTTACACGGGTTTTACTTACTGCAAACTCACTTGCCCAAACTTTTGAAATAGCAATCAATGCACCTTTACTTGCGGCATAGATTCCATTTCCTTTCATTCCAAACAAACCCGCAATTGAAGAAACTAAAACAATTGAACTGCCTTTATTAATTTTTTTCTTTTTGAAAATTAAGTTTATCAAATAGGCAATCGAATCAAAATTTATACTTCTCATTTCATTCATTAATTCTTCTGAATAAAATTTAACAGGAGCCAAAGAAACAATTCCTGCAGAATGAACAATTCCGTCAATATTTTCAATTGTATCAACAATAATTTTAATATCCTCCATTTTAGATAAATCTGCGGTTATAAAACTATGTCCCGTTCTGCATTCTTCTACTAGTTTTTCCAGAAAATCTTTACGTCTGGCTACCGCTATAAAAGTACCGCCTTGCCTTGCAATTGCCAGACAGGTTTCATAACCAATTCCTGAAGAAGCTCCAGTTACAAGTATTTTTTTTCCTGATAAATCAAATGGATTCATTATATATTTTTTAATTCTTTTTGTTTATTAAAATATTCGTAAAACTTTAAAATTCGAAACTCTTCATCACCAAAAATCGGAGAGTGGTTCTTAAAATTAACGAGATTGGACTGAATATTTTCTACAATTTTTTTATCTTCATTTAAGACTAAATCGAGAGAATCATTAGAACTATTATTAATAAAATCAATAATATTTTGTTCTGATTCGCTTAACTCTTTTTCAAATTTTGAAGAAAAATAGCGTACTCTTAAATTTGTTTTAGAAGGAGATTCGGGAAGCATAAATCCAAAGTAAAATCCTTTTCCCTCTACAGAACTTATAAATGCATTAGGATAAATATAAAAATGCAGATATCCTTGTGTTTTTAAAGTTCTGTTTGACAAAGATTTTTCGATAATTTTATTAGGCTTTACATCCTCTCTTTTTGGGAATTCACACCAGCTATGTCCTTCAAAAAAATCAAATTTCTCAGGAGGTACAGAGCCAAATCCCATTTTTGCAAATGAATTTTCGTGTATAGAGGTACAATGATAACACTCTAAAACATTTTCAACCAAAAGTTTCCAATTTGCTTTATGTTCTATAGTATAATCTATTGTCTTTGTCCCAAAATGTAAACTTATCTCTTCAAGTGGAGCATATATATTTCCTAAATACTGTTCTAAATTTTTATCGAATTCCTTGTTTAATTTCAGAAAAACAAAATCCCCACAAAAGGCAATTTCATACTCTTTAAGCCTTAATTCATTTATATGATCTTTTTCAAATGAATTTCGGCACATTAAACCAATAACATTCCCTTTTTTTCCGTAAGTCCAGTTATGATACAAGCATGACGATACTCTGTTCCCACAAGGTTCCTCGTGTATGGTATTAAATCTGTGAAGACAAACATTCTGAAAAGATTTTATTGAACCATTAAAATTCTGAATGAAAATTTTATTTCCATAATATTCAAAAGTCAAAAAGTCATTATTATTTTCTAATTCCTTTTTATGTCCTGCTAAAATCCAGGATTCATTAGAAAACAAAGACTTCTCTTTTGAATAAACCTCTTCCTCTATATAATCTAAATTCTTTATCATATTTCGATCAAATCTGAAATCACAACATTATTGAGCCTGATTTTAGCTGTTCCCCATGATAAACCAACTCCAAATCCACAAATTATCAAATCTTTAGAAGTGTTTGTCAAATTTTCTTTCAATTCAGCAACGATAGTTAAAGGAATTGTAGCAGAAGAAGTATTTCCAAATTCTTTTAGAGAATACGGAACTTTTTCAACTGGTAACTTTAATTTTTTAACAATCATTTTATTCATCATTAAATTAGCCTGATGAAATACAAAATGATCTATGGCATCCTTATCAATTTCAAATTTCTCAATAAGTTTATTTACCGTTTTTGGAGCTTGTGAAATTCCGAAGCCAAAAACATCCATTCCGTCGAGAACCAAATTGCAGGAATTACGGCTAATTCCCTCTTCGCTTTTTGTTACTTTAAGAGAATCTTCATTTATTCTGTTTCTTGATCCTCCGTCTGGTATAATAATAGCTTTATATCCAGAACCATCTGTACCTAAATCAAACAATAGATTTTCTGCACTCTCATCAAATTCAAACGCTGTCGCACTTCCTCCGTCACCAAAAAGCGGAACGGTACTCTTATCTGTTTTTGAAAGCAATTTACTGCTGGTATCTCCGGCTAAAAGCATCCCTTTTTTTAAACCTGCCGCTTTCATCATACCCGCAATAATAGAAATCCCGTACACATAACCAGAACACCCCAAAGGAACATCAAAGGCAATACAGTCTGTAGAAAAACCTAATCGATTCTGAAGTATTGCTGCAGAAACCGGTAAAATATAGTCGGCAGTCTGAGAAACAAAAACCAGGATTTCGATTTCGTCTTTCTGCCAATTTAGATCTGTAATTAATTTTTCAGCAGCCTCACAGCATAAGTCAGAGGTACAAATTTCTTTTGTCGCAATACGACGTTCTTCAACTCCGGTTGCATCAATGAATTTTTGAATTTCCTCCTGCGTTAATATTTCCAAATCGACATTACGTTCCTTATTTTTAGGAACACAGGAAGAAATACCTTTTATTGCAATATCATTTACTGAAAAAGCTGCCATTTAATTATCCTTTATTTTTAATGATTTCGAAAATATCGTTTAATGAGTTAGAAGATTTAATATCATCTCCTGTCAATTTCACAGAATATTCTTCATCAGCCATAGCAATTAATGAAAGTGCAGTTAATGAATTCCACTCGTCTAAATCTCTAAAAACAGTTTCTTGTGTAATTAATGCCGCGTCCGTATCATCTAAAATGTCTGCAAAATTTCGCAAAAAAGTGTTGATTTCCATAGTATTCTTAAATTATTTTGAGTTTATTATTTAAATTTAGTTTTATAAAAAAATCAAATAAAAAAATATTCATTTGATGGTAAGAAAAAAATGATCTTAAAATACTGTCATTCAAACATGTCGGTTACTAATATTCTTCCACATATAGTTATAATGAGCACTTATGTCGAAAATTAAGGTTTCTTTTCCTATTTTTACCCCACAAATATAACAATAGTTTGCCCTTTTAAGGTAAATTAAACTCACTAATCAAATAATTAAATGATTCCTGTAACCAAAACCTTTTTACCACCACAAGAAGAATACAATTCTTTTGTAAAACGTGCATGGGATAAAGCTTGGCTCACAAATCGAGGTGAACTTACCTTAGAATTAGAAGACAAACTAAAGAACTATCTTGATGTCTCTCATCTGATAATTACAAATAACGGTACAATTCCTATTCAAATTGCATTAAAATTATTTGGTAAAGGTGGAGAAATCATCACAACACCTTTTTCTTATGTTGCAACTTCTGCAGCCATTGTGTGGGAAAATTGCACACCTGTTTTTGTCGATATCCATTCAGAGTATTTAACTATTGATGAGACTAAAATAGAAAGCGCAATAACAGCAAAAACAACTGCTATATTAGCCACTCATGTTTTTGGAAATCCATGTAATATTGAGGCTATTGAAAGTATTGCAAAAAAACACAACCTAAAAGTCATTTATGATGCAGCGCATTGTTTTGGGGTGAAATACAACAATAAATCAGTATTTAACTTTGGAGACGTAAGCACCTGTAGTTTTCATGCGACCAAACTATTTCATACTGGCGAGGGCGGTGCAATGTTCTGCAATACCAAAGACATTTATCATCAATTATTTTATAGCCATAACTTTGGCCATAACGGCCCATTAGAATTTCATGGGTTAGGAATTAATGCAAAGATTTCTGAGCTACAATCAGCAATGGGTCTGGCTGTATTTCCGTACATGGACCATATTATCACTGAAAGGGAAAAAGTAGTGAATTTTTATAATGAAAATTTAGACTTCAAAACTGTAAGTACTATAAAAATAAGAGAAAATACGGAATGGAATTATAGCTATTATCCTTTAATTTTTGATTCTGAAACTACTTTATTTAAAGTTCAGGTAGCATTACTGCAAGAAAACATTCTGCCAAGACGCTACTTTTATCCTTCCTTAAACACAATTGAATATATAAAAGGAGATGAAATGCCAATTTCAGAAGCTATTGCTTCCCGAATATTGTGTTTACCGCTTTACGTAGGAATTCCGACGGAAACTTTAAAAAAGATAGTCGATATTATTAATACTCACACCTTATAGTATTTGTTTCATTTTAATCAAATATTTCTAAAATTATGAATCAAGACATAAACACTGAAATCCATAACGCTTACGAAGTTATTAAAGAAGGCGGAATTATCCTCTATCCTACTGATACCGTTTGGGGAATTGGTTGTGATGCAACAAATCCAGAAGCTGTTGCAAAAATCTACAAATTAAAGCAACGTGCCGAAACACAAAGCATGATTGTTTTGATGAATGGAGAAAAAATGATGTATAATGTTTTCAAAGACATTCCAGAAGTTGCCTGGCAGATTTTAGATTTATCTGAAAAACCAACTACTTTAATATTAGACGGACCAAGAAATGTGGCTGCCAATATCATTGCAGCAGATAACTCTCTTGGAATACGTTTAGTAAAAGAACCTTTTTGCTTTAAATTATTAGAACGAATGAAAAAACCTTTAGTTTCAACTTCGGCTAATATTTCAGGACAACCAACTCCAATTGCATTCAAAGATATCAATCCTGAAATTGTGAAAGGAGTTGATTATGTTGTGAATTTATATCATGATAAAGTTGCAGGAAAACCCTCTACAATCATAAAACTGACGAATGATTCGCAGGTGAAAGTGATACGTAAGTAATTTTAGATTGCAGATTTTAGATTATTAAAATCTGCAAAAAACCTCTGAATCTCTTTTTATTTGAGCCTTTACACCTCTTAAACAGTTTTCAAACTCTCAATAAGCCAATCAATATCTTCTTTGGTGTTGTAATGACTAAATGAAATTCGGAGATTTGGTAATTTTAAATCCGTCTCCGATAGCATTTCTTTTAATACATGTGAAGGCTTTATGCTTCCGGATTGGCAGGCACTTCCTCTTGAAACAGCAATTCCTTTCATATCCAAGCTAAACAACAACATTGAAGTTTTCTCTGAAGAAAAAGGCAAAATGATATTTATGATATTGTAAAAATCTTCTTTTTTTCCGTTGATTCTAAAATCTGGAAAATGATTTTCAAGTTGTTCTATCAGGTACATTTTTAAGTCGGAAATGTATTTTCTTTCTACATCTAAATTTTCATAAGAAACAGACAAAGCTTTAGCCATTCCAGCTATTTGATGTACTGCTTCGGTTCCAGCACGCAGACCCTTTTCTTGCTCTCCTCCAAAAAGCAAAGGCTGTAAACCCGAGTTTTTACGAACAAAAGCAAAACCAACTCCTTTTGGACCGTGAAATTTATGTGCACTTGCCACTATAAAATCAACTGTAGTTTTTTGCAGGTCGATCTCAGTTTTACCAACTGACTGCACAGTATCTGAGTGAAATAAAGTGTTATATTGCTTGCAGATTACACCAACTCGATCCAAATCTAAAATAGTTCCGGTTTCGTTATTAACATGCATCAAACTTACTATAGTCTTTTTTTCTTCAGATAATAAATTAGATAAATGAGTTAGATCGATACTTCCATCATGGTTTATTTTTACATAATCAACCTGAATATTATAATCAGACTGCAATGCTAAAACAGTATATAAAACTGCGTGATGTTCGATTTTAGAAGTAATAATGCGCTCCACACCCAAATCTTCTACAGCTGAACGAAGAACCCAGTTATCTGCTTCTGTTCCACCAGAAGTAAAAATAATTTCCTGGGCAGAGCAATTTAAATGTTTAGCAATGCTTTTTCTGGAAAGCTCTAAAATAGTCTTACCATTTCGTCCAAAACTATGTGTAGAAGATGGATTACCAAAATCTTCCGTCATAACCTTAGTCATTTCCTGAATCACTTCAGGACGCATCGCTGTTGTTGAGGCGTTATCGAGATATACTTTTTTCATTACTGCAAAGTTAAGAAATATCAATTGTCAAATCTTAAATATCATTTGCCAAATTTTTCACTATTTTTGAGCCAAATAAAATTTACAATGAAAAAATATGCAAGCCTTCTATTATTCGCTCTATTACTAAACGGTTGCGATGATGGTGATTTAACAGTTGATACGATCGATTTTGAAGATGTCACTTCGGCAAGTTGTGACCCTCTTACCAATACTTTAATTTATAAATTAAAACCTCAGGAATCATTATTATTGAACATGCTTCCGAACAAAATTCTTAACAAACCAACACTAGAAGGTGCAGATCCCCTAACTTATACAATTGATGACAAAGATTACCGTGTTGTGTATAGAGCCTATGATGGTACCGTTGCACAAGAAAACATTTGTGGCTCAATACCTCCAAAGACACCTAATGTTACCGAGGAATGGATAGCAAAGCCAGGTGGAACAATTGAAATTAGAACTAGTGAAGTTTATAGAACACCCGCACCAGCCGATGGTCATACTGAAATTATAGGCTACAACCACAATATTATTTTCAGAAACATTACCTTTCTAAAACCTAATCAACCAGAACAAGTTCAACCGGAATACGTCTTTGGGGATTTTCTCACCAATGTTGATGCCGTAGTTGTGAGTTTCTTAGAACCTGAAAATGCAAAGTATTGCCCTGAATTCAAAAAAGTATTCAATAATAATACTTCCAATTCATTGGTTATTGAAAATTTTGATGGAGCAAATTTAATCAAAAACGAAGATACTCCAACTGGAACACCGAGAACAAGTCTTATTAATTTGAATGCTACAACAAACAATCTTTATTACAGAACCTATAATGGTAACCTTCCTTTAGCTGCAAATGAAAATTATTATTGTCTGGAAAAAACACCAACTAATCCAACTGTAAAAGATACGTGGGTAGGTGTAGCAGGAGTTGCAAATGTAAGTGGTATAATCGAAGTTACCACAACATCTAGTCTTAAGGTTTTTAAACATCAGATTGTACTTAAAAACGTAACACTCACAAAAGACAACAGTACTTTTAAACTTGCAACTAATTTTATATTAGGAACAGTAACAACTATTGCACCATAAAACACAACCTTATATCTAGCATTAAAAAGCAAATCTAAATTCTTATAAAAACATCCACTTTTCAAAACTGATTTCATTACAAATTCAGAAAGAAAAACGGATGTTTTTTTATGCTTATAAAACAGCTATTCAATATGCAAAAATTACTCTTATTTAATATTTTGCCTAAAATAAACTTCTGTTGCACCTAAGCCATATTTTTGATAATTGGCATCCTGAAAATCTACTCCGTCGTAACGGCCCAATAAAAAATCAAGTTCTGCCTTTAAAATTCCTTCGCCGACACCGTGAATAAAAACGATTTTTGGAATTCGGTTTCTGATCGCAAATTCTATGTGTCTTTTTGCTGTTTCTATTTGCAAAGTCAAAATATCATAATTAGACATTCCGCGTTTATTTGGAACCAGTTTTTCGATGTGCAAATCAAATTCAGGAGCCGAAATTTCGCGCTTATCTTTCTTTTCTTTCACAAAACTCCTTGCTTTCGGCTCTGCTTTCTCTTTTGAAACAGCATCTAAATCAATTCTTTTAATAGAATTCATTAAATTACTGGAATCCTGAATCTTAAGTAATTCATTGACAAAAAATGTCATCATAAAACCATCCTCAGTTTCAATCAAAACCTCATTGTTTTTCACTGAAACCACTATTCCGTTTATGGCCTCGTCTAAGACTGAAACCTTATCTCCTTTAGTCAACATCCTGCTCCTCTTTATCTTGATTTTTACTTGGTGTTTTTGCACTTAACTGCATCATTCCATACATGAAAACTGCAATTGCAACTACCATTATATAGACATTTTTTTCTTCTGACACCTGCTCATATAACGCAACCGAAATCGCAAGAATCATTATTAAAATTTTAAAAGCTTTCATATATTTAAGTATAAGAGTTCAAAAGTATGAAACTTTAAAATAGCAGTTTCCAACTCCTGAATTGTTATCAATATTTTTTTTGTAAAATTGTAAAAAATAAACGCTGTGGTTTTAGAGAAATATATGCTGCCTTGTCTGTTCAAAACACTCTTCGGAATTGAGTGTTTAGGGTGTGGCTTTCAGCGTTCTGTATTCTTACTTTTTAAAGGTGAATTCTTAGCCGCTTTTAAGATGTATCCGGCACTCTACTCGACCCTCTTATTTTTTATTTTTTTGTTTTTTTATTTTTTAAATAAATCGCAGACCCGAAAAAAAATGGCCTGGAATATGGCGATCATAAATATCGTTTTTATGCTTGGCGGATATTATTACAAACATTTCTATTTGTAGTTTTTGTAAGAATTATTTTTTGATCTGATTCAAAATATCATTCATCATTTCGATTTGCACTTTCTGAATTTCAATTAATTCTTGTTGCTGATGCATGATCAAATGATCAATTTTATCATGAATCATTCTGATCTCTAATTCTGATTTCAGGTTGATCATATAATCCTTTTTTGCTCGAGTGCGATCTTTTTCTTCCTGACGATTTTGACTCATCATAATTACCGGAGCTTGCAAAGCTGCTATACAGGATAAAATTAAATTCAACAAAATAAACGGATACGGATCAAAACCTTTGTTTACCAAAATATAAACATTCGAACCAATCCAAACTACAATAAAAGCTAAAAACGAAATGATAAAAGTCCAGCTTCCGCCAAAATCAGCCACCTTATCTGCTATTTTTTGACCAAAACTTCTTGTTTCTTCTTCATCTTCAACAATGCTTACTATCGATTTATCTTCTTTTAAAGATGTAATTACATTTTTTTCCAGATCTGACAGTGCACCCATTTCTGCAGATAAATAATTAGAAATGTATTTTTGTCGATACACATTTAATTCCTGAACCCCAATGCAATCAGTATCACAAAATGATGGATAATCTTTAATAATAAGCCCTAAAACAGGGTCATGTATTGATTTTCCATAAATTTTCTCACTTTCCGGAAATTCACGATTAGAAATAGCACTTTTAAAAGTCGAATTGTTTTTCATTTGTATAAAATTTACTGGCTAATTTAAGCATTTAACTTTTTAGCAATAACATAATTCCTATGTTTCTAAAATTCCTTTAATTATCACAAATCGAATTCTCAGAACAAAATTTCTTTAGGCATTTCGTACTTCTATTTACAAAAAACACCTTACTTTTAACGTTTCAAATTTATCCATTCAATTTTTATAATTGTGTCTAGAAATCTCATCATACAAAATATAAAAGCTTTAAAAAGCCATTCCAATATTAACTACGGAATCAAAACTAAAACAGAAGATTTTACGGAAAAGCTTTTCTATACCCTTTTTGATTCAAATGCACCCTTAGATCAAAGCATCGACGAACTCGAAATACGCTTTAAGGAAATTGCGGTTTTAGCCTGTAAAAAACCAGAAAACTTATGCGAATCTATTTGGGATCGTTTTCTGGAAAAACTTCCTGGAGTTTTGGAAAAATTAAATCAGGATGCCGAATATATTTTAGAAAATGATCCTGCATCAAACAGCATTGACGAAGTGTATTTAGGTTACCCAGGTTTTTATGCGATTGCCATTTACAGATTAAGTCATGAACTGTATCAGCTTGATTTATTATTATTTTCAAGATTAATGAGCGAATATGCACATAGAATTACCGGAACTGATATTCACGCAGGTGCTAAAATTGCTTCGCCGTTTTTTATTGATCACGCTACCGGAATTGTAATTGGAGAAACTACCGTTATCGAAAAACACGTAAAAATTTATCAGGGTGTTACGCTTGGAGCTTTGAGTGTAAGCAAAGAAATGAAAAACGCAAAACGACATCCTACAGTAGAAAAAAATGTATGTATTTATGCCAATGCAACAATTTTGGGAGGCGAAACTATTATTGGAAAAAATAGTATTGTTGGAGGAAATGCCTGGATTACCAAATCTATACCCGCAGATTCTATCGTTTTGAACACCACAACAACTGAAGTTAAAATAAAAGAAAAAAAATAAAATGGGTCCACAGAAATTGCTAAACCTAATTGGAAATACTCCATTAATGGAAACTGTCAATTTGGTTAAAAATAAAAACGTAAAGCTTTTGCTGAAACTTGAAGGAAATAATCCCGGAGGAAGCGTAAAAGACAGAGCGGCTTACAACATGATTGCATCTGCACTTGAGAGAGGTGACATTAAAAAAGGAGATAAATTAATTGAGGCAACAAGTGGCAATACCGGAATTGCCCTTGCCATGATTGCTCAATTATTTCAAATAGAGATTGAATTGGTATTACCGGAAGATTCTACAAAAGAAAGAACTCAAACCATGCGCGCTTATGGCGCTACAGTGATTTTAACACCTGCTAGCGAAGGAATTATTGGTTCACGTGACTATGCCGATAAAAAAGTCGCAGAAGGCGGTTATTTGATGTTAAATCAGTTTGCTAATGATGACAACTGGAAAGCGCATTATAAAACCACTGGTCCGGAAATCTGGAATGACACTGAAGGAACTGTAACGCATTTTGTTTCGGCAATGGGAACAACAGGAACAATCATTGGAACTTCGACTTATTTGAAAGAAAAAAATCCGGCGATCCAAATCATAGGGGCGCAACCAAGTGATGGATCTCAAATTCCCGGAATTCGTAAATGGCCTCAGGAATATTTACCGAAAATATTTGATGCTTCAAAAGTTGACACTGTTATTGATGTAAGCGAAGAAGAAGCCAGAGCAATGACCAAAAGATTAGCGCTTGAAGAAGGTGTTTTTGCCGGAATGAGCAGTGGAGGCTCTGTTGCGGTAGCCTTAAAAATAGCTGAGCAACTAGAATCTGGCGTTATTGTAGCCGTTATCTGTGATCGCGGCGATCGATATCTTTCTTCGGATTTATTTGATTAAAAAAAAGATGCTAAGATTTTAGAAACTTAAAAAATTAGCCCTAAAACATAGCTTTCATAACTAAAAAAACTTAGAATCTTAGCATCTCAGAACCTTAGCAACTTAAAAACATGAACTACAGAAAACTCGGAAAAACAAACTTTAATATATCAGAAATCTCACTTGGCACCTGGCAGGTTGGAGGAAAATGGGGATCGGCTTTTGATAATAAAACAGCAGACGAACTTTTAAACGCTGCAATTGATAATGGTGTAAATTTTATTGATACTGCAGATGTTTATGAAAACGGCTTAAGCGAAACTGCTGTAGGAAGAGTTGTGCGTTCAAGATCCGAACGAATTTATGTAGCCACAAAATGCGGCCGTCAAATTAATCCGCATGTTAATGATGGGTACCAACCAAAAGTCCTTCAGAAATTTGTTGAAGACAGTTTGAAAAGAATGAATTTAGAAACACTGGATTTAATTCAGCTGCACTGCCCTCCTACTGAAGTTTACTACAGACCTGAGATCTTTGAAATGTTTGATCGCTTAAAAGATCAGGGGAAAATTTTAAATCTTGGTGTCAGTGTCGAAAAAGTCGAAGAAGCTCTAAAAGCAATTGAATATTCGAATGTAACGACGGTACAAATTATTTTTAATTTATTTCGTCAGCGCCCTTCACAATTATTCTTCTCTGAAGCCAGAAAAAAAGACATTGGAATCATTGCCCGAGTTCCTTTAGCAAGTGGCCTTTTAACAGGTAAATTTGATGCCAAAACGACTTTTGAACCACAAGACCATCGCAATTTTAATCGTAATGGAGATGCTTTTGATAAAGGTGAAACTTTTTCAGGTATCGATTACAATTTAGGATTAGAAGCTGTTGAAAAACTTAAAGCATTATTTCCTGAAGCAAGTAATCTTGCTCCTATTGCTTTACAATGGATTTTGAATTTTCAAGATATCAGCTGTATTATTCCCGGAGCTTCTACAGCAAATCATGTTATGTCAAATTTATCGGTTTATGATTTACCTGAATTAACTCCGGAAAAAATTAAAGCCATGAACGCGATTTACGAAGAATATATAAAACCTTCGGTACATCATTTATGGTAATCTAAGGTTCTGAAGTTCTAAGGCACTAAGATTCTAAGTTTTTTTTTATTATGATACTTAAATCTAAAAAAGTAAAGGCTCAGAAACTTAGTCTCTTTTTAACGCAACCTTTTTCCTATTAAAGCATCTGATAATAAAACAACCTAACATTTCACTAACCATGAAGAAACTGACTTTTATTATCTGTACAATTTGTCTGGTATTTTTTTCGTGCAGCAACGATGATAGTGCTGACAGAGAAAGAGATTATCAAAATTTAGGAAAGATGTATCGCGAAATACTTTCGCTTTCTAAAGTTAATTCAGAGCTTTGCACAGATTCTGATGGATGGGACTTTACTGCAATTGGTTCTAAAGCTTGTGGCGGATCTGCAGGTTATATTGCTTATTCAAAAAAAATCGACAAAACTGAATTTCTCGCTAAGGCAAAAGCCTATACAGATGCAGAGACTGCTTTTAATAAAAAATGGAGCGTAGTATCAACTTGCGATGTTGTAACACCTCCTGCAGGAGTTGAATGTGTTGACGGAAAACCTAAACTTTCTTACATAACACCGTCTGAAAAGTAATCATAGGTGCTAAAATTCTGAGTCAGAAAGATAGAATAATCAAAATCTGACAAAACTTAGTGCCTTAGAGACTCAGAAACGTAGTGACTTAAAAAAAATGCGAAAAAAATCTAAATTTAAAGAATGGTTTGATCGTTACAAATATGCTGAATTAGCAAGTACTAGTGCCGCACTTACTGCTTCTTTATTTAGTAAAATTTATAATGGATTAACAACAGCCTATATTATAACTTTTTCAGAATATTTGGCTTTTTACAGTGTCATTTTTATTTCAGCTTATAAAAAACTTGCAAAGCAAAATAAAGCACTACATAAAGTAACAACTTCGAAGGAAATTCTTTTACTGTTGAAAAATTTAGTCTTAGAGTTTGGCTATCCGGCATTTTTAGACTTTTTGGTAATTCGTCCTTTTTGCATGTACTGGATGCCCATTTTATTTGGGAATTATTTTTTCGGAATTATTTTTGGAAAAATAGCAGCCGATTTATGTTTTTACTTTTTTACTATTGTCAATTATGAGCTTATCAAAAAGAGAGAGAATTAAATATCAAATTCAATCTTAAACTCAGCACCCCTGTTCTTACCTTCACTGGCAGCACTTAAAGTCCCTTTATTTCTTTCAATAATTTTCTTGCATAAATAAAGCCCTATTCCAGTTGAAGATTCATTTGCAGTTCCTAACCGGCTCATTTTGGTGAATTTTTTAAACAATTCTTCAATCTGATTTTTATCAAAACCAATTCCTTTATCTACCACTGTAAATATCAATTTTGAGTCTTCCTTATAGATTCTGGCCTTAATTTCACTGTCAAAATAAGAAAATTTCACCGCATTGCTTATTAGATTGACCATTACCTGAATCAATAAACCTTCATCAATTTTAAGAACTGCCGATTCCGTTTCTAAACTCAGACTTAATTTAATATTCTTATCAATTAAACGTTGCTCAATCTGCTCATTAATAAAAGGTAAAATATTAGGAAATATTATTTCCCGGGGTTCCTGATTAAATTTTGCAACCTGATCTTGTTCTTTTAACAGTTTTATAAAATTCTCGATATAGCGAAATTGCAAATTGGTAGATTCACAAATTAAATCGGCTAAATGTTTAATTGATTCTGAAGGATTTTCGCTAAGAATCAATTTTGCCAGTCCTTGTGGGTTTCCTGCGAAATTTTTCAAATCATGCGAAAGCATATAAATCAAATCTTGTTTTTCGTTTATAAAACTTTCTGCTTCATATATCGATTCCTGAATATTACACATTAACAAACCTGCTTCATCAGTATATTCAGTAGGCAAAACAGAAAGTTTTCTGCTACTTCTATAATCATCTAATGCTTTTGAAGCTTTTGAAATAGGTTTTATCAATTGATTCAATACCAATAGCGTTATTGCAGTCGCCAACAAAGTCATTGCTAAAGAAAAAATCAAAATAGATGTAGGCGAAACATTATGCGAGTAAAATAGCACAAAAAATAAAATTCCGATTAAAGGAATGTGAATACCTATGAAGGCAACAAACAGAAATTTGAATGCATAACTTTTTTTCAGAAAGTTTATTTGTGAAAGATTGTGATACAAATTCATAAAAACATAACAAAAACGACTGGTTAGAAATGTAGAATTTAGGGATAATACTAAAAACAAAGTTAACTTTTAAACTTAATTAAACTAATAAATTCAACAATTTGATAAAATATTTTGAAATTTAAATTTATAAAAGTTTACAAACCCTTATTTTTGCGCTATGGGAAGAAAAAATACAGACAAAGTTGTCTTTCATCAAATCCAGGTTCTTGATGCTGGAGCAAAAGGAGTATCAGTAGCTAAGGCTCCAGACGGAAAAGTAATATTTATTCCGAATGTAGTGCCGGGTGATGTAGTTGACGTACAAACTTTCAAAAAAAGAAAAGCCTACTATGAAGGCAAAGCCGTAAAATTTCACGAATTATCAGAACATCGCATTGAACCAATTTGCGAACATTTTGGCGTTTGTGGGGGATGTAAATGGCAAAATATGAAATACAGCCAACAGTTGTATTACAAACAAAATGAAGTAAAAAACCACTTGCAGCGTATAGGAAAAGTGGAGCTTCCTGAATTCGAAACTATTTTGGGCTCAGAAAAACAATTTTTCTATAGAAATAAAATGGAATTTTCGTTTTCTAACAGCCGTTGGTTAACAGAAAAAGAAATTGGAAGCACTGAGGATTTAGGTAACCGAAATGCTTTAGGGTTTCATATTCCTAAAATGTGGGATAAAATCCTTGACATTCAAAAATGTCATCTACAGGAAGATCCCTCAAATGCCATCAGAAACGAAATCAGAGATTTTGCTAACGAACATAATTTAGCCTTTTTTAACCCGAGAGAACAATCAGGTTTGTTAAGAACTTTCATGATTCGTACTGCTTCGACTGGTGAAATCATGGTTCTGATTCAGTTTTTTGAAAATGACAAGAAAAATCGCGAATTGATTTTAGATCATCTTTACGATAAATTTCCACAAATTACTTCATTGCAATATGTTGTAAATTCAAAACAAAACGACACCATCTACGATCAGGATATTAAACTATATAAAGGCAGAGATTACATTCTTGAAGAAATGGAAGGTTTAAAATTCAGTATCAATGCTAAATCTTTTTACCAGACCAATTCTGACCAGGCTTATGAATTGTACAAAATAACACGTGACTTTGCCGGACTTACCGGTAATGAAACGGTTTACGATTTATATACAGGAACAGGAACAATTGCTCAATTCGTATCTAAAAAAGCAAAAAAAGTAATTGGTGTAGAAAGTGTTCCTGAAGCTATTTTAGATGCTAAAGCAAACGCAGAACGCAATAATATTACCAATTGCGAGTTTTTTGTTGGAGACATGAAAGTAGTATTCAATGAAAGTTTCATTGCACAACACGGAAAACCGGATGTTATCATTACAGATCCGCCAAGAGATGGTATGCATGCAGCTGTTATTGATCAAATCCTTAAAATTGCTCCTAAAAAAGTAGTATATGTAAGTTGCAACTCGGCTACACAGGCGAGAGACCTTGCTTTAATGGATGAAAAATACAAAGTTACCCGCGTTCGACCAGTTGATATGTTTCCGCAGACGCACCATGTCGAAAATGTTGTACTTTTAGAACTTAGATAACACAATTTATAAATGAAAAAAATAATTTCTCTTTTATTAGTCTTTACTTTTGGCTTGTCGAGCTGCGAGAAAGATGATATTTGTGATCCAGATACTCCAACAACTCCGCGTTTAGTATTTACATTTTATAAAATCAATAGCCCGAGCGAACTTCAAAATGTAACTGATTTAATGGTTATTGGTGAAGGTGAAAAGGCCGGAATTATTTTTAATGAAACTGCAACTGATACAACAAAATATTTAGCTAACGGAAGTACTATTTCTATTCCATTAAAAACAAATGCACTTTCAACAACTTATACTTTTGTTTTAGATTCGCAAAATGATAATCCTGCTGCCATAAACACTGATGCTATAAAAATCAATTATACGCATAATGATGTATATGTTTCCAGAGCTTGTGGTTTTAAAACCACATTTACGCTAGACCCGCTCTCAACAAGCCCTCCATTAAGCGTTCCTTTTGTTCAAAGTGATACAGACGGGAACGGACTTTGGATGCAGGAAGTTTTTGTAATAAATCCTAACATTGAAAACGAAAATGAAACACACATTAAAGTATTTTTTTAGTAGTTGTTTATTGTTTTCAATGGTTTTGGTTCAGGCCCAGGAAACATCAACTACAACAGTAACAAAAGAAACTGTTCCCGCGAAACCAAAAACGGAAAGTGTCAAACCGGAACTTCAGCAAACTGCTGCTAAGCCAGACAGTATAAAAACGGATCGTTATGGTCTTCGTGTTGGGGTTGATTTGTATAAATTGACACGTGGTCTTTATGACAAAGATTATAAAGGAATCGAAATTACTGGAGACTTTCGTTTAACTAAAAAATACTACATTGCTGCAGAGCTTGGATTTGAGGATAAAACGACAGACGACGACAGATTAAATTCGACTGCGACAGGAACGTATATTAAAGGAGGTTTTGATTATAATTTGTATCAAAACTGGCTTGACATGGAAAACTTAATCACAATAGGTTTACGAGGAGGTTTCAGTACTTTTAGTCAGGACTTAAACAGTTATAAAATCTATAATTCAAACCCATATTGGGGAGAACAGCCTGCAATTATTGCTGACAAAAAATATAATGGCCTTACAGCCGGATGGCTTGAAGTTGCTATGGGAATAAAAGCGCAAGTTTTTAATAACGTGTTTGTAGGTTTTGGCGTTCAACTAAAAATGTTGGTTGCTAATACGAAACCAGATGGTTTCGACAATCTTTACATACCTGGTTTCAACAGAACTTATGACGGAAGTTTCGGAATCGGATTTAATTATACCGTTTCTTATTTCATTCCAATTTATAAGAAGAAAACAGTTATTCCTATAATCAAAAAAGAAACTCCTAAAAAGTAATTTTTACAGATAAAACAAAAACCCCGGATTCATGAATTCGGGGCTTTTTTATGGTATGTTATTAAATTATGATAACTGGAATTGAACCGCAGCATTTGAATGAATTAAAGTCGTATCAAAAATTGGAACAGAAAGATCTCCTGGCAAAATTACTAACGGAATTTCAGTACATCCTAAAATTATTCCCTCAGCACCTCTTTCGATTAATTTATTAGCAATTTCTAAGTAACGCTTTTTTGTTTCTTCAGTTACTAGTCCTCTCCCTAGTTCTTCAAAAATTGTAGTATGAATAAAATCTTTATCTTCCTGACTTTCCGGAATGATCGCTTCTATTCCTTTTGCTTTCAATTTATCCGTAAAGAAGTCGAGTTCCATTGTAAACTTAGTTCCCAATAAGCCGACTTTTTTGATTTCTTGTTTCTCAATTTCAACAGCAGTAGCCGTTGCAATATGAATAAGAGGCAAATCAATAGCTTCTTCTAATCGATCTGCAATAAGATGCATGGTATTGGCACATAAAACAATCGCTTCTGCCCCGCCCGATTTTAAAAATTGACAAGCTTTAAAAAGCATTTCAAAAGTCGAATCCCAATTATTGGTTTCGTTATTCTTTTTTATATCAGAATAATTGAACGAATAAATCAAACATTCTGAGAAGTTCAATCCTCCCATTTTTTCGTTTATTCCTTCGTTTATAAGTTTGTAATAGTCTGCTGTAGAAACCCAGCTAATACCGCCTATAAGTCCAATTTTCCTCATATAAAAAATAGTTAGTTATCCAATTTCTCTAATTCCCTTTATAAAAATCCATTTCATGAAAAGCTTCTCGCCATCTTTCGTTTTTACCGCCTGAAATTTAGGCGCAATCAAAGTGGCCACTATAAAAGCCGTCATCGGAATCCAGATTCCCGTTAATTGTGTATAGTTTGCAATTACAAATCTGCCCGCAATAAATAAAATCGCGAAACATCCTAATTGATATAAAAAACCTCTTACTTGTAGTTTTGTCATTTCTTTTGAGTTGCTAAGGTTCTAAGACTCTAAGCTTCTAAGTTTTCATTTAGAAACTCAATTTACTGAACCATAATTTGTTTTGTTTGTTTATGAAAAATATTAAAATGCAAAGCAAAAATCTTAGCATCTTAGTATCTCAGAATCTTAGAACCTTAGACCTGAAATTTCGTTCTCTTACTTCCTTCGTACATTTCGTATTTTACCAAACGTGCTTCTAAACTTGCGTTGAAAAGCTTGATTTTTCTTGAAGGTTTTAGTCCAACAAATTTCAATGCTTCAAGATTTGCCGTGATAAACCAGGCGTTTGTTCCCGGATAGCTTTTCTTCAAAGTATCACCGATGTTTTTGTAGAATTCTTCCATATGAATATCCAAACGCTCATCGTATGGAGGATTGAAAACCATATGCAATTTTCCTTCAACCGCTTTTTCAGTATCAAAAAAGTTATCTTCTGAAATGGTAACGTAATCGTCCAAATTAGCATTTTTGATATTATCCTTAGCTTTGTTTACCGCACTTGGTGCTTTATCAAAACCTTTTATCGTATAGTGGAATTCCTTTGTTTTTTTCATCAAACTGTTTACAATCTGATCAAATAAATCATTATCCCAGTCTTTCCATTTTTCGAAAGCAAATTCTTTCCTGTTGATGTTCGCTGGAATATTACAAGCAATCATAGCAGCTTCCGCTAAAAATGTTCCGGATCCGCACATTGGATCTAAAAAATGACTTTGCCCTTCCCAACCTGATAACATTAAAATTCCTGCTGCCAGAACTTCGTTGATTGGTGCAATATTCGTAGCGGTTCTGTAACCACGTTGGTGCAATGAATTCCCTGAAGTATCCAATGCAACCGAAACCTGATCTTTATCGATATGAACGTTGATTCTTAAGTCCGGAAAAGCTTTATCAATGCTCGGACGCTGACCTGTTCTTTCTCTAAACTGATCCACAATCGCATCTTTACATTTCTGAGAAACAAATTCAGAGTGATTAAAATAAGTCGAATGCACTGTCGCATCAATTACAAACGTTTGGTTAGCATTTAAAAGCTTAGACCAGTTTACACCAGAAATTCCTTTGTATAATGCCTGCTCGTTGTTTGCTCTGAACGAATAAATTGGTTTTAAAACTTTAAGTGCAGTACGCAACGATAAATTGGCTTTGTACATAAAACCTTTATCGCCCTTAAAGCTTACCATTCTCACTCCTTTTTCGACATCCTGAGCACCAAGATCACGTAATTCTTTTTCTAATATTTCTTCAAAACCAAAAAAACATTTGGCTATCATTCTAAAATTTTCTTCCATCTTTATTTTTGTTTAAAAAAACAACTCCAATCGCAAAGGCATATTACCCCTCGCGAAATAGTTATTTTTCGGCAAAAATACACTAAATTTGCGGTACTTTGAATTAATTGAAATAGAATAAATGTCTGAAGCACCAAACTCATCAACACCAAATCAGGAGCGTAACACCGAAAACTGGTTCTCTTCATGGTTTGATACTCCTTATTATCACATTCTTTATAAAGACCGAAATTACCGTGAGGCTCAGATTTTTATGGATAATCTTACGCATTACCTAAATCTTCCTGAAAAAGCAAAAGTATTAGATTTGGCCTGCGGAAAAGGACGTCATTCTATTTATTTAAACCAACTTGGATTTGATGTTTTAGGCGCCGATTTGTCTGAAAACAGTATTGCCGAGGCCAGCAAAAACAGCAACGAAACCCTGCATTTTAAAGTGCACGATATGCGCGAGCCATTCGAAGAAAAATTCGATGCTATTTTTAATTTGTTTACCAGTTTTGGTTATTTCGAAAGCGATGATGACAATCTTACGACTTTAAAAGCCATCAAAGAAAGTTTATCTGAATATGGTTTTGCCGTAATTGACTTTATGAATGTGGCTCAGGTAATCGAAACTTTAGTTCCAGAAGAAGTAAAAACCGTTGACGGAATCGATTTTAAAATCAAAAGATATGTTGAAGACGGACATATTTTTAAAGAAATTGATTTTGAAGATCAAGGACATAAATATCATTTTACCGAAAAAGTAAAAGCTTTAAAGTTAAAAGATTTTGAAGAATTAATGGCCGAAGCCGGAATTTTTCTATTGGATATTTTTGGAGATTACAAACTCAAAAAATTTCATAAAACCGAAAGCGAACGATTAATCATGATTTTTAAATAAATTGGTGAATCGTTTAATTGTTTAACCGTTTAAACGCTAAGCAAAAAAAACAATTAACCGATTAAACAAATCAACGATTACACAAAATAACAAATGAACTATTTACTACCCTTATTTTCTGTACTTTTAGGTTATGCTGTGGCTTTATTTATAAAACCAAAAAACAAAACCAATCTAAAATTATTGCTTGCTTTTAGCGGTTCATTTTTATTATCGTTAACTGTCATGCATTTGTTGCCTGAAGTTTACGAATCACACAATCACAATATTGGTTTATTCATAATGGTCGGGATTTTATTCCAGATCATTCTTGAATTTTTCTCTAAAGGAGCCGAACACGGACACGTTCACGGGCACGCACAAATGTCACAGATTCCGTGGCTGCTTTTTATCAGTTTGTGTATCCATGCCTTCTTAGAGGGTTTCCCTGTAAGTCATCATCATGGTTTAGCCCTCGGAATTGCGATTCACCATTTGCCAATTGCCGTGATTCTAACCACGTTTTTCATCAATGCAAGTCTGAACAAAAAAGCCATTTTCGCCTTCATGCTGACTTTCGCCATTATGACGCCACTTGGTACAATCGCCTCCGAATATTTACCTGTTTTAAACAAATATTACACTGAAATCACAGCCGTTGTTATCGGAATCCTATTCCATATTTCATCGACTATTATTTTTGAAAGCAGTGAAGGACACAAATTTAATGTTGCTAAAGTTTCCATGATCGTTCTCGGTATTCTATTGGCATTCGTATTATAATTAGGGCGTGCCCATATTCACAAAAGGCGCTATTTAACAAACCGCTTATGTGCGCCTTTCGCAAATCTGGTCGGGCTATCCAGGCTAATTCGGTAGCTTCCTCATATCTCCCTCACGCAACAAAACAAAAGAACGTATCGATTTCTCATTTTCATAATTCAATTATCTAATTTACCTAGCTCTATTCTTTTCGTCTTGATTTCCTAAAGTACGCTCGCTCACATTAATTTTTTTGTTTCCAAAATTATAAACTACAGATAATCGGGCAAATCGGTTGCTTTCATTTTGGGTATACACTTGTTTTACACCATTTACAATCGAAACATCATCTTTTAAATATGACGTATTAAAAATATCATTTACTAAAAAGGCAATCTGCATGGTTTTGTTTAACAAATCTTGTTTAAAACCAATATTTAAACTTGATGTATATCCTGTTTCATACAAACCGCTTTTATAAGGCGTAGTATAATTAAAATCTATTTGTAATTTACTCGTTTTGCCAAGTGAAAATGTATTGTTGGTCGAAAAATCGACTTCAAGACCATTTACTGGTGTGGCATTAATATCTTTTATGAATTTAATATTTGAGCCTAAAAAATACAAAGAGTTCTCGCTCTCCCACCAATCTGCAAATGTGGCTGAATACGTTTCTCCAATTCCATAATTAAGGCCTTTAAAGTAATTCTCTCTCGATACCACCTGTGTCAATGTTTCTGGATTTGCAGTAAAAATGACGCCATATCCATCAGATACTGAATTCAAATAAATACTGGTTCTCAATATTTTTTTATAAGAATGTACAAACTCAAAATTGTCACTAAAAGAAGGTTTTAAAAACGGATTTCCTTCTGAATAACTGTTACTGCTGATATAAATTCGAAACGGATTTAACAGAGAAAAAGTTGGTCTTTTAATTCTCCTTCCATAATTAAAACTAAAGCTATTGTTTTCATTTTTCTGGTAAGAAGTATAAAAAGTTGGAAATAATTTAAAATAATTATTTACAGTTTCCTGATTTAAAGTTTTTGAAAAGCCATTTGTCTGTGTATTTTCTAATCGTAGTCCTGCTTGAAAATTCCATTTTTCATTGATTTTTTTATCCGCACTAAGATAAACCGCCTGATTGTTTTCGGTGTATTCAAATTGATTTGATTGATTTGTGTCTAATACCGGAGTTCCAGTGATTGTATTAAAAAAAAACACATCGCTATTGCTTTTTGTAAAACTCATTTTTGCTCCATAAGATAAATTTAGCGCCTGAAGCGGATGTTCCATATCAGCTTTAAAACTCAAATTATTAATATCCTGATTCGAAATATTTCGTCCCGCCTGATTTACATCCACAAAAGTTCCATCTGATGCATAATTGTTTGCTATAAAATCTCTGTCGAATTTCGAATCATAATCAAAATAATCCACATCAAAAGACAATTTTCGGTTTAGAGAATCCAGTTTTGTAATCAAATGCAGATTATAAGTTTGATTACCCGTTTTTCGGTCTAAAAAGCTCTCATTAATTACATAACTTTCTAATTGATTTTGAGTATTATACTGATCTATTCTAATATCTGAGTCAAAATCAGGATTGCTTTTATCTTTTAAAAATTGAAATCCAATGCTTGTTTTTTCTGACAAATCATAATCTAAAGCTACTTTTCCAGATAAGTTATCTTCATTTAATTTCGTTACTGCCTTCATTTTCGAAGGTCCTTCAACAAAGTACATATCAAGAGCTTCCTTAATATTTCTATAACCTGTTTTTGCATTGATACTGGCTGAAACCCTAAACTTGTTTTTATTGTAAAAGAAATTATTCCTTAAAGCATAAATTCCATATTTATTTTGGTCATAGGAAGCTGTAGTTGTATTTTTCCAGGAATTACGAGCTCCTTTTTTCATAATAATATTGATTAGTCCGCCAGTTCCTTCGGCTTCATATTTTGATGAAGGGTTACTTATAATTTCAATATTTTTAATATCACTTGCCGAAATAGATTTCAAGAAATTATTAAGTTCTTCGCCAGTTAATTCAATCATTCTTCCTTCAATCATAACACGAGAAGTCCCCTTTCCTAATATGTTGATAGCATTATTTTGTACTACAACGCCTGGCGCAGTATTTATGGCGCTCAAAGCATCCCCACCAACGTTTGTTACATTATTTTCAAGATTATAAACCAAACGATCTGTTTTTTGTTCAATTGTACTTTTTTTGGATTGAATGACCACTTCTCCCAAATTGGTTACATTATCCTTTAAAATAATCAAACCTAAATTGATATCTTTTTCAACGGTAATTTCTTTCTCAAATTCAGAATATCCCGCTGCATTAATTTTGACTCTGTAGAAACCTTTATTCAAAATCACTTCAAAACTTCCGTCTTCTTTTGTTGTTGTTCCATTTATAATTTTTCCGTCTTGATTTAAAATTTCGACATCTGTCCATGCTACCGGTGTTTTTTCATCGGCAATTTTTCCATTTAATTTAAAGGATGTTTGTGCTAAACAAAAGAGAGGCAATAGTAAAAAAATAAAGAGGTTAACTTTTTTCATAATTTCTAATTTTAACTTGTTCGATTAATTTGAAGCAAAGTTGCCTTAGAAATTTTAAGAAGGCGACCGACAAAAAAAAGTCGAACCAATTTCTATTTAGGAAATTAGTTCGACTTTATTTAACATGGCGTACGACTTTTTACAAAACCTTTATTATGAAGCGTTTCGGTATGCTGTAGGCGTTAAATTAGTGTATTTTTTAAAAGATGTATTAAAAGACGATTTAGAATTAAAACCTACTTCATAGAGAATTTCTAAAACTGTAAGATCCTTTTTTAAGGGATTTTTCAAAATACCCATGGCTTTTTGAATGCGATATTCGTTTACAAAATCAAAAAAATGTTGTTCCATATGATGATTAATCAAAATGGATAAATCACGAACCGGAATATCTATTTGATTTGAGAGTTCCTGAATGGTAAGCGACGGATCAAGAAAAGGTTCTTTCTCGGCCATATATTTTTTTAATGTCGAAATCTGAGCTGTAATTAAATCGTTTTGAAGCTCCTTTGTTTCAACAGCACTTTCATTTTCCTTAGGAAGAATATCTCTTGTTAATTGCAATTTAGAATTTATACCTCTAAAAAGTTCAGGATCATTCAATGCTTTTAACACAAACCAGCAAGTTGCTACTAAGGCTAAAAATTGCATGATTACATTTGCCCAAATCCATAGTACTTCAAAATCAGTAAATCTTAAAATATTCTTAGCTATTGATAAATAATACAAACTAAAAAACACAGTCGATATTTGAAACAGCCACTTAAAAATAGAAGTCTTAGGATTAGTATAATTTTCCCGATATATTTCTTTATACTTTTTTAAAACTAAAAATACTCCAATGCTGTACAATACAATTTGCAAAGCCAACATCAACTGCAAAAAGTAAAATTCAGGCATTTGACTACGCTGCTCATAAAACTGCATTTTATCTACATCATTTAAAAAATAGATGCTGCTTATAAAAACTGCATTTATAAATACAAACGGAATTGCATGAAGCAAATGCTTGGTTCTTAATCGAAAATCCGCAAAACAAACGGAGATTATATACAGATAGAAAATAGGAAGTACCAAAGCACAAGTAGTCCATCTGAAAAATTCTAAATTAAGATAATCTTTAATGAAAGCTTCACTCATAAAAATTCCAATATCATCAACTACAAAAAATAGTAAATAAGAAGCAAATAGTCTATTTGCTAATTTATTTTGGGTTTTTACAGTGAATAAAAAGAATGCCAGCAATAATGAAACAAAAACTGACATCCGGCCCATAACGCTCAAAAAGCTATCTATATCCATTTATTTTTTTGATTACTGATTTATTATACTGCATTTCTATAAGCTGTAGGCGTGAGATTTGTATATTTTTTAAAAGAAGTATTGAATGAGGATTTTGAATTAAAACCAACTTCATATAAAATTTCTAAAACGGTAAGCTCCCTTTTAGACTCATCTTTTAAAATATTCATTGCTTTTTGGATTCGATATTCATTTACAAAATCAAAAAAGTGCTGATCCATTTTATGATTAATCAAAACGGATAAATCCCGGACCGGAATATCAATTTGATTTGCCAATTCCTGAATCGTAAGCGACGGATCCAGAAAAGGTTCTTTCTCAGCCATATATTGTTTCAATGTCAAGATTTGAGTATCAACAACTTCATCCTGATGTTCTTTTACTTCAATTGGATTTTCATTGTTTTGGGGAAGAATGTCTTTCGTTAGCTTTAATTTAGAATTAATTCCTCTAAAAAGTTCAGGATGATTTAGTGCTTTCATTACAAACCAGCATATTACACACAACGCCATAATTACCATAAAAACATTTCCCCAAAGAAAAGTCTCTCTTGATGCTGTATAACGCAATAAGTTTTTTGAAGCGGTAATACAATGCATTACTACAAAAACACAGTTCATCTGAAAAAGCCATTTATAAGTCGAAGTACTGGGATTCGTATAATTTTCGAGATAAATTTTTCGGTATTTCCTCAAAATTAAAAAAACGCTGATAATATAAAACCAATATTGAATTTCAATTAAAATTTGAAAAAAGTAAATTTCAGGCATTTGGCTATAATTAGCCAAAAAATGCTCTTTCTCAATTCCAGATTGAAAATAAAATCTTGGCATCAATACCAAATTCATCACAACAAAAGGAAGTGTGTATATCAGATGCTTCCATTTTAATCGAAAGTCAGAATAACACACCGCTAAAACATACAAATAAATCAAAGGCATTTCCAGTAAGCATGTTGTACTTCTCAAAATCTCAAAATCTACATATTCCTCTGGAAAAGAATAAGCTAGAAGTCCACTGAAATCAATTCCTGAAAAAATAATAAAGCAGGCAAATAATCGATTGGCTAATTTATTTTCCGTTTTTACTGTAAGTAAAAAAAATGCCAACAGTAATGAAACAAAAACAGCAATCCGAGCAATGCCATCTAAAAAGCCTAATTTATCCATTCCTTCTTTTGATTATTCAACAAATATAATATTTTAGTTGTTTTAAAAAGGTTTTAAAAATTGCAATAAAAATGAGTATTTTTGGGCTATTCTATAACTACGAAAAATGACCTTTACAAAAACTACAGAACAAGCATCAAAATACGAACATTTAGAAAAAATGTCGGTTCATGAATTGCTTACCAATATCAATAATGAAGACAAAACTGTCCCGAATGCAGTTGAAAAAGCGATACCACAAATTGAAGCTTTAGTGGCTCAGGTTGTTGCTAAATTAAAACTAGGCGGACGAATTTTTTATATCGGAGCCGGAACTTCTGGCCGTTTAGGCGTTGTTGATGCTTCAGAATGCCCTCCTACTTTTGGCGTTCCTTTTGATTTGGTAAACGGAATTATTGCGGGTGGTGACACTGCGATTCGTCGTGCCGTAGAAAACGCCGAAGACAATGCAACACAGGCCTGGATCGATTTACAAGCAAATAATATTGGTGTAAATGATGTTGTAATTGGTATTGCTGCCTCGGGAACTACACCTTATGTAATTGGTGGTTTAGAAACTTGCAATCAAAATAATATTCTTACAGGATGCATCACTAATAACGCCGGAAGCCCATTGGCTTTGACAGTGCAATTTCCAGTTGAAGTTGTGGTTGGACCAGAATTCGTTACCGGAAGTTCGAGAATGAAAGCCGGAACAGCTCAGAAATTAGTTTTAAATATGATTTCGACTGCAGCGATGATTCAACTTGGAAAAGTGAAAGGAAACAAAATGGTCGATATGCAGTTGAGCAACATCAAATTGGTCGATCGTGGTGTGAAAATGATTATGGGCGAAATTCCGGTTTCGTATGATGAGGCGTCTGAATTATTGAAAAAATATGGCAGTGTGAGAAATGCTGTTGATAATTATAATGCGTAAAAATATTTAACCGCAAAGCTCGCAAGGTTTTACGCAAGGTTCGCAAAGTTGATCAACTTGAAACCTGAAACTTTTCAAACTTGAAACAAAAACAAATGGCAACAAATAAAGAATTATTAGGAAAAGGAATTAAATATTTATCAGGTTCGTTGCCTCTACTATTTATTGGTCCTTCGTTGATTTATAATGCTTTTATGAATCAGCATACAAATTGGCATTATTTAGTTTTAGGAATTGGGATTGTCGCTTGTTTAAGTGCTATGTTTTTGATTTTTTACGGATTGAAAATCATTATGAAAGGTTTGTTTAACGACTAATTTGTATCTTTACTAAAATTCACAATTATGGATATTCAAGCAGAAATAAATTGGATTCATCAAGAAATTGATAAAGTAAAAGATCCTTCTTTTGTAGAAAAATTAAAACATCTTCTACAATCAATCAACAATACTACGGCTGATTCAGATGCATCTTACAATTTAGACATTGAAAATGCTTTAGAAAACATCAAAAAAGGAAATTTTTATACTGAAGACGAAGCCAAAGAAATTGCTAAAAAATGGGGAAGAAAATAATTTGGTCAAAAGATGCTTTAGATCAATTAGAAGACATTCATTTTTATATTTTCTTTGAAAGTAAGTCTATCACAATAGCAGATAAAGTAGCTAATACCATTTTTGAAAGCACTGAAATAATAAAAACACAACCAGAAATTTACAAACTTGATAAACAAAAAACTAACAATGATGGAAGTTTTAGAGTTTATAGTGTTTCTGATTATAGCATTTCCTATCAAATAAATAACGATTCAATCTACATTCTTCGTGTACCTCACAACGCACGAAAATCCAAAAAACATCCATGGAAGGTATAATTCATATTCAGAAAACATTCGAGAAAGTCATTTATATTGACAAAAAAATAAACAATCGGGAGTTTGAGGATTGTGTTTTTAAGAACTGTGATTTTTCAAACAGTAATTTTGCTTACAATACTTTTTTAGACTGTGAATTTATTGACTGTAATTTGTCGATGACTAGTTTGGCCGGTACTAATTTAAAGAATGTTACTTTTAAAAACTGTAAACTTTTAGGAATTGCTTTTAACGAATGTGATGACTTTTTATTTCAGGTTTATTTTGAAGAAACCGCTTTAGATTATGCTATTTTCTCCAACAAAAAAATGCCTAAAACAAAATTTATTAATTGTTCTGTTCGAGAAGTTACTTTTATAGGAACCAATTTAACGAGTTC
Organism: Flavobacterium sp. LAR06; assembly: GCF_041946075.1. NCBI lineage: Bacteria > Pseudomonadati > Bacteroidota > Flavobacteriia > Flavobacteriales > Flavobacteriaceae > Flavobacterium > Flavobacterium sp. LAR06. The sequence continues at coordinate 209,527 of NZ_JAUTYT010000004.1, forward strand.
GGTTTTTGATAATTGTGATTTGGATGGCGCAATTTTTAATGAAACACAATTGGCAGCGGTCGATTTTAGAACGGCTTACAATTATAAAATTGATCCGGAATTTAATCCGATGAGAAAAGCACAATTTTCGAATCAGGGAATTGTAGGACTATTAGATAAGTACGACATTAAAATTGTATAAATATGGAAGCAACGGAATCCTATTTAGAAAGCGTTAAAAAGCAATTTTTATACTATAAAATGTTAGGTGAAAAAGCGATGGATCAATTAGAACCAGAACAGCTTTTTGTCGCAATAAACGAAGACACCAATAGTATTGCAACCATCATAAAACACATTTCCGGCAATATGTTATCGCGTTGGACAGATTTTTTAACTTGTGACGGAGAAAAAGAATGGCGCAATCGTGATGCCGAATTCGAAAATGATTTACAATCAAAAGAAGCAGTTGTAGAAGTTTGGAATAAAGGTTGGGATGTATTTATTAATACATTAAATAGCCTAAAAGCGGAACAGCTTTCGGATATTATTTATATCCGAAATGAAGGCCATACTGTCATTGAAGCTGTAAATCGTCAATTGGCACATTATCCTTATCATGTTGGACAAATCGTTTTCTATGCCAAGCAATTGAAAAATAGCGATTGGGAAAGTTTATCAATTCCGAAGAATAAATCCGGAAATTACAATGCCGAAAAGTTTGCCAAAGAAAAAGAAATCAAGAACTTTACAGATGATGAACTAAAAAGATTGAAATGATAGAATTTCATGCGTATTTTGGAGGTCTTTGGTGGATTCTGATTCGGTTTTGCAGAACAAAATTAGCCGATGAACAGTCTGATAAAAACCGAAGACGAAATTTATATTTTTTGGCATTTCTTAATATCATTATTGCATCTATAGTAACATTATTTCTTATATATCCGATATTCTTCTAGCCCCGATGGGAGGAAAGATCCTTTTGTGCCGGGGTTCGGCACAAAAGATTTGGAAGGATAGCAGGAAACAGCTCCTAAAAAAAACAACTTATTTAAAAATGAAAAAAATTATATTCCTTTTACCGTTAATCACATTATTTTCTTGTTATAACACAGAACACAATTGCAAAGACTTTAAAAACGGAAAGTTCAAATTTGAGTTTGAAGTAAATGGTGTTAAAAAAACAACCATTTTTGAACGAAAAGATAATATCGAAATCGAGACTTTTGATGGAAAAACAGATACCTCAACAGTACGCTGGGTAAGTGATTGTGAGTATGTTTTACAGAAGAAACATCCAAAAAACATGGCTGAGGAAAAAGCAATCAGCATGAAGATTTTAACGACTTCTAAAGATTCTTATACTTTTGAATTTGGAATGGTAGGTTCTGAAGAAAAACAGCGCGGTACAGTTACTAAAATAGACTGATCGTTTAATTAAACAAATACGTTTTAAAAATGGAAATACTTTTTAATCCTGACGCCTGGATCGCTTTATTGACACTAACTTTTCTTGAAATTGTTTTAGGAATTGACAATATCATTTTTATATCGATTGTGACCGGTAAATTACCCGAAGAAGATCGCAAAAAGGCAACACGAATTGGTTTATTTCTGGCTATGTTTATGCGTATCGGACTTTTAATGGGGATTTCGTATTTGATTGCCATGAAAGCCACAATATTTAGTATTCACTGGGGCTGGTTTGAAGGTGATTTTACAGGTCAGGCTTTGATTTTATTCTTAGGGGGATTATTCTTAATTTATAAAAGTACTAAAGAAATTAGCGAAAAGGTAGATCATCACGGTGAAGAAGAAAAAACGATTAAAGAGGCTGCAAAGAAATCTTTTTCAAATGTTATTGTTCAGATATTGTTGATCGATTTAATTTTTTCTGTCGACTCAATACTAACTGCAGTAGGTATGACAAATGGCGTTCAGGGCGCTTTAACTATAATGATTACTGCTGTTATTATTTCTGTTTTAATTATGATGTTATTTGCCGTTCCTGTTGGGAATTTTGTAAATAAAAACCCGTCGATTCAAATATTAGGACTTTCCTTTTTAATCCTTATCGGATTCATGTTAATTACTGAAAGTATGCATTTATCAGATGCTACACTTGCTGGTGAACATATTGGAGCAGTTCCAAAAGGTTATTTGTACTTTGCTATTACATTTTCACTTGCAGTTGAGTTTGTTAATATGCGAATTCGGAAAAAACAATCACAAAACTAAATCATAAGTTCCAATTTGGGAATTCTTCCGCAAAGGCGCCAAGTCGCAAAGAATTATAAACTTTGTGCCTTAGCGCCTTTGTGGCTATAAAAAAATAACGTGTTTCTTTTACATTTCTATTTAAAATAGTATTTTAGAACCTAAATCTCACGCATGAAAAATACCATATCACATAGAGTTGCCGACTTTTTAAAGGACTTCCCTCCTTTTAGCTTTTTACATAAAATGGATTTAGAAAAGCTATCAGAACAAATTTCGATTATCTACAAAGATAAAGATGCAATGATTTTTGCCGAAAACGAAAAAACACATGATTCTTTTTATGTTGTTCATAAAGGTGCTGTAGCTTTAAAGAAAAACTCCAAAAACACTGTTTTGGACATGTGTGATGAAGGAGATATTTTTGGATTGCGTCCGCTTTTGGCGCAGGAAAATTATATTATGGAAGCTGTAGCGCACGAAGAAAGTATTTTATATGCCATTCCTATTGCGGTTTTTAAACCTTATGCACTGGAGAACAGAACAGTTGGCAATTTCCTGATCGAAAGTTATGCCTCAAACACCAAAAATCCTTATTCTGATATACATAAAGATAAATTATATGGCGATGATTTGGCACATAATACAATGCAGTCAGACACTAATTCCTTTGATTTAACCCCTATAAAATATTCAAAGAAAATTGTTACTTGTTCGCCATCAACTACCGCAAGAGATGTAGCCAAAATCATGAACAAAAAGAAGGTTGGAGCCATATTAATTGTTGATGAAATGCTTCCAATAGGTATTTTGACTGATAAAGATTTACGCAATAAAATCGTAACCGGAGAATACTCGATTATGACAACGGCCGAAACGATCATGACGAAACCAGTTATTACTTATCCGAAGAAAATGACAGTTACGGAAGCTCAAATGGCGATGATGAAAAGTAATATCAGTCATTTGTGTTTAACGAAAGACGGTACTATCAATACAAAAGCAGTTGGAATACTATCCAAACATGATGTAATGGTTGCACTGGGAAATAATCCTGCTGTTTTGATTAAAGCTTTAAAAAGAGCAAAAAAAATCAAAGAGATTAAGCCTATCAGAAACAGAATAATGCAGTTGCTTCAGGGATATTTAGATCAAAACATTCCGATGACATTGATTTCTAAAATCATAACCGAATTAAATGAAGCCTGCACGACTCGTGTTATTGAAATGTGTATTGAAAAAATGAGCAGTCCGCCACCTGTAAAATTTGCATGGCTGGCCCTGGGAAGCCAGGGACGAAGTGAGCAAATGCTGCATACCGATCAGGATAATGCAATTGTTTATGAAAATGTTTCTGAGGTTTTTAGAGACGAAACCCGAATATACTTTTTGAAATTTGCCGGCCTTGTCAATAAAGGACTTTTTGAAATTGGATATGATTATTGTCCGGCTGAAATGATGGCTTCGAACCCAAAATGGTGTATGAGTCTGGATGAATGGAAAAGCCAGGTTCATCATTGGATTACAAATCCTGGAAAAAATGAAGTTTTATTGTCGTTCATATTTTTTGATTACAGTGTAACTTATGGCGATACGGAAATTGCTAGTCAATTATCTGATTCTATTTTTGAAGATGTAAAGGCAAATCCAATTTTTTATGTTCATTTAGTTAGTGGTGCTTTACAAAGTCCGTCTCCAACAGGCTTTTTTAGGCAATTTTTAGTAGAACAAGACGGTGCCAACAAAGACAATTTTGACATAAAAAGAAGAGCTTTGATGCCTTTGACAGATGCCGCACGTGTCTTGATTCTATCCCATTCTGTTAAAGGAATCAGTAACACAGCCGAACGTTTTGAGAAACTGGCAGAGTTGGAACCTACTAATAGTGAATTGTATTTATCTTGCTCCTATTCTTTTAAAGCTTTGTTGAAATTTAGGACCAAACAAGGGCTTTTACATCATGATTCAGGCCAATTTATCGCCTTAGAATCTTTATCTAAAATGGAAAAAATAAAGCTCAAAAGAACTTTTAAAACCATAAAGGAACTTCAGGAATTAATTAGCGTAAGATTTAATGTTTCAAACGTAGTATAATTATGAGTTTACTTAATTTTTGGAAAAAAGAAGAAAATCTGTTCGATGAAAATATCACGATTGAAGAAACTCGTTTTGTTGTTTTAGATACTGAAACGACAGGCTTTGATTATGAAAATGACAGGATCTTATGCATTGGAGCACTTGTTTTGCAAAATGGTGTAATCTCCATTCAAAATAGTTTCGAAGTCTATATTGAACAAGATCATTATGATAAATCAACAGCTCAGATTCACGGTATCTTAAAAGCATTTATTTTGAAACGCCCTAGTGAACTAGAGGCTTTACAGCAATTTTTAGCTTTTTTAGGAGATTCCATTATTATCGCTCATCACACTGTTTTTGATGTTACCATGATCAACAAGGCTTTAGAGCGGAATGGTTTACCTGAATTGAAAAACCATAGATTAGACACCGCTTTTTTGTATAAAAAAACCTTAATAAAATCTCATTTGTTTGAAAGAAAAGATCATTATACATTAGACGATCTAGCAGACAAATTTGATATTTCTAAAAAAGACAGACATACCGCTTTGGGAGATGCTTACATAACCGCAATTGCTTTCCTAAAAATTGTAAAAAAACTGAAAGAGAAAAAAGCCATTAACCTGAACTCATTATTTAAATAAAGGAAAACTGGTTTTTAAGATTTATTTGTGAGGCTTAAATTTACATTTAAACTATTAAATTTACTTTTTAGTAATACATACCTTATTATTTGTTAGCAATTTTAAAAGATTAGCATAACATACATTTTGTTTTTGAGAGATAGCTTTGCTCTAATCAAAAAAAACAAAAAACAGTTATGAAACTTAATTTTTTCAAATCAATTGCGTTGTTAGGTATTACAGGTCTTTCTGTAATTAGTTGTCAAAATGATGACAAAGATTCTTCAAAAGATGTTAATGCTGACATTGACTTTACATCACATTCAAAAGTACCTGCTTTTGTTTATCCAATGACGGGGTTCGAAAGCCTAAAAATCAGTACACTTATTACCAGTGCAGATGTATTGCCAGGTTCTCCTTCTTTTGTTTACGGAGCTCAGCCTGACGGAGCCGGACTTATGAAAGACCCAAATGGAGAAGGTTATATTTTGATTACCAATCATGAAATTTTACAATCTGTTTCAAGAGTTTATCTTGACAAAACATTCAAACCTGTAAAAGGAGACTATCTTGTTGACGGAATTGGTGGAATGACACGTTTGTGTTCAGCAACTTTGGCAACTCCTGCAGTGCACGGATTTGGTCCACTTTTCTTAACAGCTGGAGAAAGCGGTCAGGAAAGTATGGTACACGGGATTAATCCTTTAGGTTCATCAGCTGATAAAAGCAAAACCGACAGGGTTTTACCAGCACTAGGAAAAGCAAGTATGGAAAATGCGGTTCCACTTCCAAAAGAAGCTTATCCTGGGAAAACTGTTATTCTTATTGGAGAAGATCAATCTTATGCAACTTCACACGCAAGTGCAGGACAATTAATTATGTATATGAGTGCTGTTGGAGATTTATCTAATGGAAAATTATACGCTTTAAAAAGAACAGACGGAAACCAAGTAGAAACGACAATGAAATTAAACAATTCATATCCTGTTTCATTTGTTGAAATTCCAGATGCAAAAAACCTAACTGGTGCTGTTATCAATACAACTGTAAATGCTTTAGGAGCGATTCGTTTTTCAAGAGTTGAAGATGTAGATTACAGAAAAGGAAGTGCAAGCAATAATAGAGAAATTTACTTCACTGCTACAGGACAAGCAACATCAAACGCTCCGGTTGAAGGTTACACTATGTGGGGACGCGTTTACAGATTAAAAATGGATGCTAATGATCCTCTTAAAGGTACTTTGGAATTGGCCGTTGAAGGGGACAGTACACCGGGAACAGGGATTATCAATCCTGATAATATATGCGTAACTGAGAATTACGTTTATATTCAGGAAGATGGTGACAGTTATTATGCTGATTCTAAACATGATTCTTATATCTGGCAATTTAACATCGCTACAAAACAAAATAAGCCATGGTTAAACATGAACCATAAGAGAACAGATACTGCGTGGAATACTTTATATAACCAGACTGGTGAAATGAGATTCGGAAGCTGGGAATTTGGCGCTATGGAGGACATTTCAGACATCATTGGTGTTCCGGATACATTCACAGTAAATATTCACCCACACACTTGGCAAACTGATGCGTTTAAAAATGCTGATGGTTCTGGAATTAACACTAATAAAGAAGGTGGTCAAACTGTAATTATTAGAAACGTACAACGATAATAATTCAGCCAAAATAACATTAAAAGCAACCCTTATTTTTCAATAAGGGTTGCTTCTATTACAATCTATTATGAAATTAAAGCATTTTATCTTCGTACTTTTAACGCTTTGTTTTTTCTTTTCATGCCAAAAAAATGAAGTTTCAGAAACAACGATTAAACAAGATTTACTGATTGATTTAACCAAGCTAAATAATGAAATTATTCAGTTTGAAAAGTTGGTAAATAGCAATTCATCACAAAAAGAAATTTTAACTCAATTTAAGAAGTCTCGATTAGCTTATAAAAAAGTCGAATGGGCAATTGAATATTTTATTCCGGAAACTGCCCGATTTATGAATGGGCCAGCATTGGATGAAATGGAATTGGAAGAGAACAAATCTTTTGAACCTCATGGTTTTCAGGTTATTGAAGAAACAATTTACCCAGAATATCAAATTGAAAACAAGAAAAATATAATCAGAGAATTACATATTTTTCAATCTAATATTAAGCAGATCACAACCACTTTTGAAGTAATAACGATAAGTGATGATTATGTTCTGGATGCAATACAACAAAATGTTTTCAGAGTTATTTCGTTAGGAATTACAGGTTTTGATAGTCCAATTTTACAATCTTCAGTTTTAGAAGCTGGTGAAAGTTTGATTGTGATTCCTGAATCTTTGGAGAAAATCAATTCTAAGAACAAATCATTGTCCGAAATAAAAAAATTGACACAAAAAGCACAAACCTACTGTATCGAAAACAATAATTTCAATGCCTTTAACAGAGCCTTTTTTATAACCGAATACCTAAATCCAATTTCGAAGAAAATTAAAGCTTTCCAGAAAGAAGAAAATATTAAAAACGTAAAGAAAAACAGTCCCTTAAAACCAACCATAGAAACTTTATTTGATAAAGATGCTTTTGATGCCAACGGATTTGTTCTTTCTAAAGAATATAATTTTAGTCCGGATAAATCCCTTTTAGGAGAAAAATTATTTTACGACAAAAGTCTTTCTAAAAATAACGACAGAAGCTGTGCGACATGCCATCACCCTGAAAAAGCATTTACAGATGGTTTAAAAACAAATGTTTCCTTAACCGGATCTAATTTAGCAAGAAACACTCCTACTCTAACATATGCTTCATTGCAAAATGCCCAGTTTTGGGATTTGCGACAATTAGATTTAGAAAAACAAAGTGTTGATGTAATTCAGAATAAAGATGAAATGCATGGATCAATGGAAAATATTCACGCAAAAATTTTAGTAGATAAAGAGTATATAAAACTATTTAAAAAAGCTTTTCCTAAAACCACAAAAACAGAGGCCTGGCAAATTCAAAATGCTATTGCAAGTTATGTACGGTCTTTGAATTCTTTTGACTCTAGATTCGATCTTTATATGAGAGGAGAAAAAAGCACTCTGAATGATCAGGAAATTGAAGGAATGAATCTCTTTATGGGAAAAGCGAAATGTGCCACTTGTCATTTCACACCAATATTTAATGGAACTGTTCCACCAAGCTATTCTAAAACCGAGCATGAAGTTATAGGAACTCCGAACGAAGCATCAGGAAAAAAACTAAGTCCTGATTTGGGAAGGTATCTATACAATAAAATGCCACAATTGGTTGGTGCGTTCAAAACACCAACGGTTAGAAATATAGCTGTAACTGCTCCATACATGCATAATGGAGTTTTTAAAACTTTAGAAGAAGTAGTTTCATTTTACAATAAAGGAGGTGGACAAGGTTTGGGTTATGAAGTAGAAAATCAAACACTCCCTTTTGATAAATTGAATTTAACTGTAAAAGAGGAACAAGCTCTTGTTACCTTTATGAAAACGTTGACAGATAAAAAATATCAGTAAAATCGAAAACAAATTAAATCAAAAATGCCTGAATTTAAAGTCTGGCATTTTTGATTTTAATCTACAAATATTCGATAGGGAAATACATTTGAAGATTTGTTTTTAAGATTTTTCAAAAAGCTATCACACAAATAATCCCATTCATTTTTTGACAAATGTTCGATTTCTTCGGTTTTTTTGTAATAAAAATGTCTACAGTTCGGCTAAAACCAGCTTTTACCGAGATTTCTTTTCGCGTTCCTTTTTCTATTTTAATATCTAAAATTGAGTTTTTAAAATGATTAAACCCAAATGCTTTAATGTCGGCAAAAGTAACTATTCTGCCTCTTGTCAGTAATGCATTTCTATATGCTAAAATTCGATCTTTATTATTCTGTTTGTTTAAACCTCCAACTGTATTGGTCATTAACGTAAGTGTCTGGCTTATAAAAAACATTAGAAGTCATTTAAGAAGACCATTGGCTAAGAAAATCATTTCAGGAGAAGTTAAAGATGGCGATAAAATGGTCGTTAGAATTGAAAACGATATAATTAAATGGATTAAAGAAGAAGTTTTAGTTGAACCCTAAACTTGAAAACAAAACTAAAAAAAACGCTAAGAAATTCTCTTAGCGTTTTTTCGTTTTATTCTAATACCAGTCCTATTTGCCCATCATCGTCTAATTCAGTTTCAACCGAATCATCCTCTGAAATTTCAGGCGTTTCCGGAACTTCTTCAACTGGTTCTTCATATGGTAATGGCTCTAATAAATTAACTTGTTTTAATTTATCAGCCGTTAATTGATTTCCTAAAGCTTTAAAACCTTTTACAGCTATAAAATCTTCAACATCTATGTGTAAATCTTCTTTCTGAACTCCTTTTACTTTTGCAAAAACCAATTGTGCCAACGGACGATAATCTGTCGATACAATTTCTAGTTGCGAATTTGGATGATCGGTAATAAAGCTTTCTTCCTTTCCTTCACTTTCAACCAAGAAACGTTTTAAGAAATAACGTTCTTTTTCTCCATCATAATAAATTGCAGAAATTGGTTTCTTTGGATTCCATTTTTCCAACACTATCATATCTTCATCAAAGTGAGTAGACAGTTCCGGAATGATAACTTTTAATTTTCCTGTTTGATTGATAATCAAAATTTTATCACTTGGCTTAAATTCTCCTAGCAGTTCTCCTCGAGCATCAACATTCAAACGTTTTACAGTGTCATCAAACCAAACTTTTCTTGGCAATAATGTCGAAATTCCTTTTTCTTTTAATTCGATTTTCTTGATTGGATATTTAGTAACTAAATTTCCTTTTGAAGCACGTCCTTTAATGGCTAACTTGGCAAAATCAATATCGAATTTCAATTTCTTAATCGTTCCCACCTGACGCAATAAAATAGTAATTACCTCAGCTTCTCCATTTGGATTGTGTGAAAAATAAACTACTTGCGACCCTGCCGTTTCATTTGTTAAATCGTATGGCTTATCACGTGTTACTCCTGTAACATTGAAACGTTTAATATACGAAGGTCCAGATTTCCCGTCACGATAAATCATATTGTAAATTGTACGTTTATCGCTCTTATCGAAAATCGCAACGTGTATAATATCTTTGCCTACAAATGTCTTGGCGTCGACTTTAGTAATAATCATTTTACCATCTCGTAAAAACACAATTACATCATCAATATCAGAACAATCGGTAAGATATTCGTCTTTTTTCAAACTTGTTCCAACAAAACCTTCTTCGCGATTTACGTAAAGTTTTGTATTTCTTAAAACTACTTTTGTAGCCTCAACATTATCAAAAACACGAAGTTCTGTCTGACGTTCACGACCTTTCCCGTATTTCTCTTTTAATTTTGTGAAATAAGCAATAGCAAAATCGGTTAAATTAGCCAAATTATGCTCTACTTCTTTCATTTCCTCTTCTAACTTAGAGATAAAATCATCGGCTTTATCAGAGTCAAAACGAGTAATACGAATCATCGGAATCTGAGTCAATCTTTGTAAATCATCGTCATTGATTTCTCTGACGAATGATTTTTTGAAAGGCTCAAAACGATCGTATAAATATTTATAAAGCGATTCTCTATCAGAATACAATTTGAAATCAATGTACATTTCTTCACGAATGAAGATTTTCTCCAAAGTAGAGAAATGCCATTTATTCTTTAATTCTTCTAACTGAATTTCCAATTCCTGACGCAACAAATCTACTGTTCTGTGTGTTGAAATTTTCAACATTTCAGAAACTCCAATAAACAAGGGTTTGTTATCTTCAATAACACAGCCTAAAGGTGCGACAGAAGTTTCGCAGGCAGTAAAAGCAAATAATGCATCAATTGTTTTATCTGGAGAAACTCCCGGAAATAAGTGAATTAAAATCTCTACATCTGCCGCCGTATTATCTTCAATTTTCTTAATTTTAATTTTACCTTTGTCATTGGCTTTCAAAATACTATCAATCAAAGTCGTTGTATTGGTCGAAAACGGAATTTGCGTAATTACCAAAGTATTTTTGTCTAATTGCGCAATTTTAGCACGCACACGCACACGTCCGCCACGCAATCCGTCATTATAATTAGACACATCGGCAATACCTTGTGTCATGAAATCAGGATATAATGTAAAAGGTTTTCCTTTTAAAATTTTAACAGAAGCATCAATTAACTCATTGAAGTTGTGAGGCAAAACTTTGGTTGACAAACCAACTGCAATTCCCTCTGCTCCTTGTGCCAAAAGCAACGGAAACTTTACCGGAAGATTATTTGGTTCAGCACGACGACCGTCATACGAAACACCCCAATCGGTAATTTTTGGCGAATATAAAACCTCTAAAGCAAATTTAGACAAACGTGCCTCAATGTAACGAGAAGCTGCCGCTCCATCGCCTGTTAGAATATTTCCCCAGTTTCCCTGGCAATCAATTAATAAGTCTTTCTGTCCAATTTGTACCATAGCATCTCCAATACTTGCATCTCCGTGTGGGTGATACTGCATGGTGTGACCAACAACATTGGCAACTTTATTATAACGACCATCATCCAGCTCTTTTAAAGAGTGCATTATACGACGCTGAACAGGTTTGAATCCATCTTCAATTGCCGGAACTGCACGTTCCAGAATTACGTACGAAGCATAATCCAAAAACCAGTCTTTGTACATCCCGGTTACTTTGGTGATTACATCTTCGCCTTCTTCTTCCTGATTTTCGTAAAAATGCTGTCCCTCAAAATGTTTAGCATCTACGTTGATAATTTCATCTCCTTCCTGATTTTCATCAAGAGGGTTTTCATCTGAATTATTTTCGTCGTCGTTTGGAATTATGTTATCGTCTTCTTCGTCTTTCATTTTATATGCTGAATTATTTCAGTATTTATATGTATAACTTTATATTATTTAGTCAACTATTTTCTTCTTTGCTTTTAAGCTATCTAAAAATAATATTTCTTTTTTCTCCAATTCTTCGGTATCAACAAAATATTTAATCCCTTCTTTTTTCAAAAAAACTTTTAAATCATCTTTACAATAATCCAAATTTTCTTTTAAGTTATTAGAATTACTTGAGGTTCCACACGTAAAACAAAGTTCAATATGAGCAATTATTTTATTTTTGTTATTATAAAAAAGCATCAAATTTCTAGGCATATACATGTAGAGTAAGGAGCAACATCCCCTTCAATTTTACAATGATTTTTTATTAAATCAAATAATTCTTTGATTTTTGGTTTCTTCAATAATGTTATTTTTTCATTAATCATTGAAGTATCAAAATCAATTTTATTGTTTCTAATAATTTCTTCTCTATGCCTCAGTGTATCCCAAGATAATCTGTCTGGATAAGAAAGTATTTCTACCTTTTGAATTTGTTCTAGCTCGAAATCAATATTATCAGAATAATCCATTATTTGGTCAACTTCAACATTGTCCTCAGAATCTTTATTCTTATTACATGAAATTAAACCTAACATTATGATCAAAAACAGTATTCTCTTCATATAGTTATTCAATTTCTAATTATAAAAGCATAAATTTCGTCGACACTGTTGACAAAATTCAAAATCTCAAAAACCGCAATCATTTGATGCGGTTTTTTTTATAATATTACTTTTTAAATAGCAACATCTTCAACGGCATCCAACTCCACCTTCAAATTCTTGATAATAAACTCTTGCCTGTCCGGCGTATTTTTTCCCATATAAAAAGACAATAACTGCTCAATTGAAGTGTTTTTATCCATCATAATTGGGTCAAGGCGAATCGTTTCTCCAATGAAATTCTTGAACTCATCTGGCGAAATTTCTCCCAAACCTTTAAATCGGGTAATTTCTGGTTTTGGTTTTAGTTTTTCGATCGCGTCTTTTCTTTCTTCTTCAGAATAACAATAGATGGTTTCTTTTTTATTTCGAACCCTGAAAAGCGGTGTTTGTAAAATATACAAATGCCCTTCTTTGATTAATTCCGGGAAAAACTGAAGAAAGAAAGTAATTAACAACAAACGAATGTGCATACCATCGACATCGGCATCGGTTGCGATTACGATGTTGTTGTACCTTAATTTTTCTAAACCATCTTCTATATCTAAAGCGGCTTGCAATAAATTGAATTCTTCATTTTCATACACGATTTTCTTCGTCATTCCGTAGGAATTCAAAGGCTTACCACGCAAACTGAACACGGCTTGGGTGTTTACGTCACGCGACTTTGTAATCGATCCGGAAGCCGAATCCCCTTCGGTAATAAAAAGAGTGCTTTCTAAATTTCTGGGATTCTTAGTATCTGGAAGATGCGCTCGGCAATCTCTTAATTTTTTATTGTGAAGATTGGCTTTTTTTGCACGATCTGTTGCCAGTTTTCTAATTCCCGATAACTCTTTACGCTCTCTTTCGGCCTGTAGAATTTTACGCAATAAGGCTTCTGCAGTCTGCGGATTTTTATGTAAATAATTATCCAGTTTGTTCTTTACAAAATCATTTACAAAAGTACGAACTGAAACTGCAGGCGTTCCATCATCAGACCCCATATCTGTAGAACCCAATTTTGTTTTGGTCTGAGATTCAAAAACAGGTTCCATTACTTTTATACTGATCGCACTTACAATCGATTTACGAACGTCTGAGGCTTCAAAGTTTTTATTATAAAACTCTCGGATGGTTTTTACAAGTGCTTCTCTGTAGGCTGCTAAGTGCGTTCCTCCTTGTGTGGTATTCTGACCATTTACAAACGAGTGATACTCTTCGCTGTATTGTGTTTTACTGTGCGTTAAAGCGATTTCAATATCATGGTCTTTCAAGTGAATTATTGGATATTCTAAATCTTCTTCGCTGATTGTTTCTTCTAATAAATCACGAAGACCATTTTCAGAAATATATTTTTCTCCATTAAAAATAATCGTCAAACCATTGTTTAGGTAACAATAGTTTTTGACCATTTTAATTACATATTCCATACGGAATTTATAGTTTTTGAAGATCGTTTCGTCTGGCGTAAAAGTTACTTTCGTTCCTTTACGTTTTGTTGTATCAACTACATCTTCTTCTAAAACCAAATTTCCACCTGAAAATTCGGCTGCTTTTTGTTTATCATCACGAACCGATTCTACGCGAAAATAATTAGATAAAGCATTTACGGCTTTTGTTCCGACACCGTTCAAACCAACTGATTTCTGGAAAGCTTTAGAATCGTACTTTCCACCGGTGTTCATTTTCGAAACTACATCGACTACTTTTCCTAACGGAATTCCACGTCCGTAATCACGAACCGAAACCGTTTTGTCTTTGATAGTCACTTCAATAGTTTTTCCTGAGCCCATTACGAACTCATCGATACAGTTATCTAAAACCTCTTTTAAAAGAATATAAATACCGTCATCCGGTGAAGATCCATCTCCCAATTTCCCGATATACATTCCGGGACGCATACGAATATGTTCCTTCCAATCGAGTGATCGGATATTATCTTCGTTATATTGATTTTGCTCTAGCATAAATGAATTGGATTTTTGGCTAATGTACCATTTCTACGCAAAAAATAAAAGCGTATTTTTTTTTTGTTATGAATAATAACAGCTTTGAATTCTATTTAAATTGATTTTAAAAAAAAACAAGCTTTAAAAGTAGAAAAAATCAGTTCTAAATCAAAAAATTACTACTTGATTCCCAGTACTTCTTTTGCTAAAGCAATCATTTCGGGAGTTCCCGTATTTTTATTTTTTTCATCAGAGAGTTTTACAACGCCTTGCCAATGTGTATTATCAGGTTTTGTATCGGTTAATTTAATAACCATATTCATGGAAGGAAGTCCGACATCATTCGTAAAATTGGTCCCAATGCCAAAGGACATTTTAATTTTGTCCCTACAAAAATCAGTTATCGTTTTTACTTTCTCAAAATTGAGCGAATCAGAAAAAACAATAATTTTAGATTTCGGATCAATTCCCATTTTTGTATAGTGCATGATCACTTTTTGAGCAAACTCAATCGGGTCTCCACTATCATGTCGCACACCGTCAAAAAGTTTGGAATATTTTTTATCAAACTGATTAAAAAAGATATCTGTTGTATAGGTGTCTGTAAGTGCGATTCCGAGATCACCGCCATACACTTGTGTCCAATGTTCCAGGCTCATCAAATTCGCCATTTTAAAGCCATATTGTGCGGCATGAAACATAAACCATTCGTGTGCGTGAGTACCTAAAGGTCTTTTATTATTGACCATGGCAAAATGCACATTGCTTGTGCCAATAAAACTTTGAGAACCGTAAGCGTTTAATGTTTCGTTGACTAAAACATGCACATCGTAAGAATGACGACGTCTTGTGCCGAATTCTAATATTGACACTCCAAGTTTATTATAATTGTCAATTTTATTTTTTGTCAGCTCTTTGACAGCTTCATCATTCAAACGAATTAAATGATTTGATTTATAAAAAATTTCAGAGATTAAAGACATTAAGGGTACCTCCCATAAAACAGTACGATACCAAAAACCTTCAACAGTAACTTTTATATCAGAACCTTCCTGAGAAATATGAACTTCAGTCGGATCATAACTATATCCTTGCAGAAAATCTAAATAAGTGGGATCAAGATAAGGGCAATGATGTGACAAATAATTTTTCTCGTCTTTTGTCAATCGGAGATCAGCCATTGCGTCAACCGACTTTCGGAGCAAATCTGCAAAACCCGCCGGAAAAATATGTTTACCGCGATTAATAAAACCATAACGTACTTTTGCTTTTGGAAAAAGCCTTATTACGGCGTGCTGCATCGTAAATTTATAGAAATCATTATCTAAGATTGATTTCAAAAAAGTAGTTTCCATAAGACAAGTTCTTTTTCAAATTCCTTAACTGCTAAGATACGGCAATTTGAGAAAAGAATAAAATTGTCATAACAAAGATCCTTCTGTACTTATTTTGAAACTATTTTAAAAGATGCAATACTATTGGTATCCAGGAAAAATGTGATATAATCTCCTATCGTATTGTCAAACGTAATTTGAAATTCCAAACCTCCTCTTTTTTCTTTTGCATTTACAACTCTAACAGCCTGATTTCTTTTGTTTAAATAAAAAAACTGACTAGATTTTGAAATATTTTTTATCTGAAATGTTATTTTTTGACCTTTATTAACTTCAATAATTCCAGATTCGGGAGCAATAATTTTATTATCTCCGGCTATTGTTTTATTATAAATTAAAGGTCCATCTAGAAAATCATCTTTACTTAATCTATGACCTAAATAGGAGCCTGAATCCGGGAAATGTTTTGCAAAAAAGTAATCGGGTTCCGTATCGAAATAGGCAGGTTCAAAATCTTTTACCATTCTGCCTTTAGAATTATCATAATAGCCCTGCCCCCAGGTAACGTCAACCAAACGCCATTTCCCATCAATTAAAACGGTATTCCAGGCATGATTTGATGTGGTGTTTTTTCGACCAATGTCTGCCAGTCTGATTTTGGAATCGCCACGAATAATTTCCGCTTTTATTCCGACTAACGCTGCCAAATGCTGGTACAAAAGTGTGAATCCCTCGCAAACAGCTTTTCGAGACCTGAATGTTTTTTGAAGCATATTATCATTCAATTCTTGCAGTTTTCGCTGCTTTTCAGCCTCATTACGATAAGAAAAACTTTGCGTTCTTGGAGGATTAAGATAAGCGTTAAAATCATATTTAATATTGAAGGCTATCCAACTGTAAATAGCCCTCGCTTTGTCATAATCTGAATTAAAATCTTTATCGATTCTTTGCGCTAGATCTTCTGTGGTATCAAAACTTTTTGGATATTTCAAAACAGCCTTATCCACAGCGCTATATTTTTGCGCATGAGAATACTGGAGAAAAAATAAATTCAAAAAAAGGAACAGAAAAAAAATCTTTTTTATTTTCATGGAATTAGAAACATTCTTTAATAAGGTTTCTGAGTTCTTTATCTAACTCAGCATTTGTGATTTTATTTTGGTCTAAATCAAAATTGGCATTAAAAGCAGGCAATGAAAAAGTCGCTTTTATATCTGCGCCATATCTTGGTAAAGCATTGCGCCCGATTTCTAAAACGGAAGCACCTCCTCTTGCGCCAGGTGACGTCGCTAATAACAACATTGGCTTTTGCTGAAAAACTTCTTTAGCAATTCGGGAGCACCAATCAAATAGATTTTTAAATGCTGCTGAATAGTTATTGTTATTCTCTGCCAGAGAAACTACTAAAATATCTGCACTTCCCAGTTTAGCCAGAAATGCTTTTGCAAGATCATGCTGCCCAACTTCTTTTTCAAGATCAACGCTAAATAATGGCATTGCAAAATTGTTTAAATCTAAAACTTCAACTTCGGCATTTTCGAATAAACTCGCCGCATAAGTGGCTAAATGTTTATTAATTGACTGCGTACTGTTACTTCCTCCAAAGGCTACTATTTTCATGGTTTCTCTTTTTGTAATGTTTCTTCTATTGGTTCTTTTTTTGGTTTGTCGATTTCATAAATCTCTTTAGCAATTTCTACGGAATACTCATTTGGATAGATTTTCCCTCCGTAAGATTTTGCGTAAACTTTCGTAAATTCTGCTCCAAAATACAGAATTATTGCCGAATAATAGACCCAAACCAAAATAATAATTACAGATCCCGCTGCACCATAAACCGAGGCAACCGTGGAACTCCCTAAATAAAATCCGATGGCAAACTTACCAATCATAAAAAGTATAGCTGTAACTCCTGATCCTATAAAAGCATCCTTCCATCTTATTTTTCCATCAGGCAATGTTCTAAAAATAATCGCAAAGAGAGTTGTAATACTCGCTAGCACAATAACTATATTAACCACATAAAATAAATAAACGGTACTCTCCGGAAAATATACTTTTAAACGCGAACTAAGTAAATCTAAAGTTGTACTTATAAAAAGGCTGACCAACATTAAAAATCCAACCGAAGCAATCATCGAGAATGACATTAAACGGTTTTGAATAAATTTCTTAATTCCCTTATCTGGTTTTGCTCGTAATCCCCAAATATAATTTATAGAGCTTTGTATTTCTGCAAAAACTCCAGACGCTCCTATTAATAACATCACAATTCCAAATACGGTTGCAAAAACATTATCGCCCGATAATTGCACGTTTTTTATCGCTTCCTGAATCTGACTCGCCGCGCCGTTACCTACCAAACCATTAATTTGTCCGTACAATTC
The DNA here is from genome assembly GCF_041946075.1 of Flavobacterium sp. LAR06. Taxonomy (NCBI): domain Bacteria; kingdom Pseudomonadati; phylum Bacteroidota; class Flavobacteriia; order Flavobacteriales; family Flavobacteriaceae; genus Flavobacterium; species Flavobacterium sp. LAR06. Next base: position 227,633 of record NZ_JAUTYT010000004.1, read on the forward strand.
TCCTGTTACAGCTTCTTCTCCAAAAAAGAAACCACAAATCGTGATGATAATAATTAATAAAGGCGGTAATGCAAATATGGTATAATAAGCCAATGCCGCACTTAGCTTAATAGCATTATCATCGTTAAACTCTAAAAAAGTATTTTTTAGAAGAAACCATGTTTTTGCGAATATGTTTTTAATGTTCATTTGCTGTCTTTTTGATATTCTCTCAAATTTAAGATTTACTCAAAAATTTTGAATTGTGGCTTTTTGAGGAAATCTTATATTTTTACCATATTGTTTTTTTTAAAATAATGTTATTTTGAAACTTTGGTATATTCGCGATCTACACCCAAATTTTTAATTTTTAAAATAGTCTTGAATTCTTTTCTTGTTGGCTTCATCAAATAGGAAAGTGAATCTAACATTTTCCCTTTTATGGCGGTAACGGAGTCTAATTTCGATAAGTCTTCTGGTTGATAAATACTCTTAAATCTAAGTACATTGTGTTCTAATGAAACTATTTCAGCCTCCCAAAAAATAGAATCCCTTGTACTTAAAACCAAGTTTCCATCGACACGTTTTACCTTTTGATTATATGATAATCTATATAATACATCCGTATTTTTTTGAGACAATTCTATAGAATCACCAACTACTTTTATATCAAATTTATCTTTAGTGTCCCTGGTAATTAATTTTCCATCAACAAGATCATATTCAGATTTTAAGGAATCCATTTCTTTTCTGTGAACCTTAAATTTATAAAAATACTCCCTTACAATTCTGGAATCTTCAATTCTTAAAAAAGTAGAATCTGAGGTCATATATAATCCTTTAAATTTAGAAGGAAAACTATTTAATTCTGAATCATTAATAGGCTGAGGGCTCTCAAAATAAAATGAAAAACTTCCATAAGGTTCGGCTGCTGCTTCTGCTTTTTTACATGAACTTGATAGCACCATTAAAATCACAACTAAAATCATCTTTTTCATAATCGTTCTTATTGATAATGACAAAAAATTCCTCTATCATAAACCGTCCATAAACTTGCTTTTTGATTGGCGGCTTTCAAAGCGCTATTTGCCCAGGTATTGCAAGTATAAAAAAGGCTGTAACTTCCTTTTGCTTCATAAAAAGCATCTTTTTTACCATAGCTGTAACCTTGAATCCATTCTGGATTTGTTGGATTATTGAAACTTTCAGAAATGTAGGAGACTAATTTTTGATAATTTTCTTTTGAAATATAAATGCGTTTGCAATTTTCATTTTCGGCAAGACCTTTATAAAATGAAGTATGCATAGCCGAAGAACTCACTCCAAAGATTGCTTTTAAAGCCGTACTCGCTTTTAAATCGGACCATTCCGGTGTATGTAAATAAAAACCTTTATCGCCCCAGCCAAAAGCTACTAGGTTTGCTAATGAATCTTTAGACTGTGTCTGGCTGAATTGTATTTCTTTTCGCCAATCTTTAATTTCATTTGCAACCGGAACTACAATATCCGTATGAACTCCGTTGGAAAGAATGTAAATAGGAATTGCGTCTTTTTCTTCAACTTTTGCAATATCTGCATTGACCGTAATTTTCGAAATCAGATACATCGAGATTAAATATAAAACGAGAAAAGTAATAATTCCGAGGATTATCCAGCCGAGAAATTTAAAAGATTTTTTTAGCATTTGGTTGATTGTTTTTAGATTAATGAATTAGGTTATTTTGTGGTAACCAATTTTTGAGCCAAAAATTAATTCACGAAAAATATTGGAGAGTAAAGTTTGGAAATGGCACGCGGATGAGATGGATTCACTAAACCGAAAACGCGGATTTAGACGGATTTTTTTATTTTATTTTCTCTCGCAGTTTCTGCAGATTTAGCAGATTATTTTAAACATAAAAAAACTGCTGAATTTCTCCAGCAGTTCAAATCTATTCTCTTTATTCTCTATTCTATGTTCTAAAAAAATTACACGTTAAAACGGAAGTGCATTACATCTCCATCCTTAACAATATATTCTTTTCCTTCCACTTTGAATTTTCCTGCTTCTTTTGCTTTTGCTTCAGAGCCGTATTGAACGTAATCTTCGTATGAGATAACTTCTGCACGGATGAAACCTTTTTCAAAATCAGTATGGATAACTCCGGCAGCCTGTGGCGCTGTAGCTCCAATATTAATTGTCCAGGCACGAACTTCTTTTACTCCTGCCGTAAAATAAGTTTGTTGTTTCAATAATTTATAAGCTGCACGAATTAATACTGATGCTCCTGGCTCAGTTAATCCCATATCTTCAAGAAAAACCTGACGCTCCTCGTAGCTTTCTAACTCTGTAATATCAGCTTCTGCTCCTACTGAAAGAATGATAACTTCAGCCTCTTCGTCTTTTACTAATTCACGAACCTGATCTACATATTTGTTTCCGTTTACTGCTGAATTTTCATCAACATTACAAACGTATAATACTGGCTTAGCAGTAATTAACTGGAAAGATTCCATTAAAACTTCTTCGTCATTTCCTTGAGGAGTAATAGTACGAGCCGATTTAGCCTGTAATAATGCCTCTCTGATTCTGTCTAAAAGTGCTTTTTCAGTTTGCGCTTCTTTATTTCCGGTTTTAGCAGCACGATTTACTTTCTCTAAACGTTTTTCAACCGTTTCTAAATCTTTTAGCTGTAATTCGATATCAATTGTTTCTTTATCACGAATTGGATTTACATTTCCGTCAACGTGAACGATATTGTCATTATCAAAACAACGCAAAACGTGAATGATAGCATTACACTCTCTAATGTTTCCTAAAAACTGGTTTCCAAGACCTTCACCTTTACTAGCCCCTTTTACCAAACCTGCGATATCTACGATATCAACTGTTGCCATTTGTACACGTTCTGGTTTTACCAATTCTTCTAATTTGTTGATTCTTGGATCCGGAACGTTTACAACACCAATATTAGGTTCGATTGTACAAAACGGAAAGTTGGCACTTTGCGCTTTTGCATTAGATAAACAATTAAATAATGTTGATTTTCCAACATTTGGTAATCCTACAATTCCTGCTTTCATATGTTGTTTTTGTTTATTTTTTTTTGATCCTGAAGTTTTCAGGGTTACAGCAATAGTACTCTTCTTTAAACTATAAAAGAGTCAATTTTACTGATTTATATTTTGTATCTCATTTTTTGTTTCTGCCAAAATGATATTTTTTGGCTTTAAAATTTTGCAAATATAAGATTTAATAGCTCGTAAGTGAAGTAAAAATGACGATTAATGTATTTTAAAATATCGTCTTAAAAAAAAATAAACTTTTTATTAAGTTTTTGTTAAAAAACATTACTTTTAGCAAATAACAAACAAAACAGTAAACCAAACTTAACCAAACCATGAAAAAGATTGTATTATTATTATTTCTATTAAATACGGCATTTCTTTTTGCTCAAAAAGAAGTTACGGGAATCGTTAAAGACAAAACTGGCACACCATTACCAGGGGTTAATATTGTTGAAAAAGGAACAACAAATGGAGTTTCTACTGATTATGAAGGTGGTTTTACTATAAAAGTAAAAGAAGGTGCAACTTTAATTTTTACTTATGTTGGTTATTCAACCATTGAAAAATCAACTACAGAAGGTAAAATTGAAGTTACTCTAGATGAAAGCGGCGGACAGGTTTTAAATGATGTTGTCGTTGTGGGTTCGAGAAATACTAAAAGAACTGTTGTAAATTCTGCTGTTCCAATTGATGTTATAAATGTAAAAGATGTTACAACACAAAGTGGAAAGTTAGAAATCAACGAGCTTTTACAATATGTCGCGCCATCGTTTAATGCCAACAAACAATCTGGTTCTGATGGAGCCGATCACGTTGACCCTGCTTCATTAAGAGGTATGGGACCTGATCAAACTTTAGTTTTGATCAACGGAAAAAGAAGACACCAATCTTCTTTAATCAATTTATTTGGAACACGTGGACGTGGAAATACAGGAACCGATTTGAATGCGATTCCAGCGGCTTCTATTAAAAGAATTGAAATTTTGAGAGATGGTGCTGCCGCACAATACGGTTCTGATGCTATTGCAGGGGTTATTAATATTGTAACTAATGACAACGTAAATGAACTTACAGGTTCTATAACTTATGGCGTTTTCAATACCAATGCAAAAGGCGATTTTTTACCGGGCACTCCAAATACAAAAGGATTTAGATTAGATCAGGATGGTAACGGAAATTCTTATGGAAAAGACCAGGATTTTGACGGAGGGTCTGTAAAAATAGCAGCCAATTACGGTACATCAATTGGAAGTAAAGGCGGTTATGTAAACGTTACCGGTGAATTTTTAAACAAAAACAAAACTTTAAGACCTAGCTATGATTTTAGAAAAGGTTTTGGTGATGCTGAAATTCAAGGTGTGAACTTATTTGCTAATATAGCTATTCCGATTTCTGATAAAACAGAATTTTATGCTTTTGGCGGCAGTAACTTTAGAAATACCGACGCCTACGCCTTTACAAGAAATGACGGAGAGAGGGTTGTAGAAGAAATTTACCCAGGTGGTTATACGCCAAGAATTACCTCAAAAATAAATGACAATTCGATTGCAGCCGGAATTAGAACAGAAACTTCTGGCGGATGGAAATTAGATTTTAGCAATACTTTAGGGCAAAATAAATTTCAATACGATATTAAAGGAACTTTAAATGCGTCTCTTGAAGAAAATTCTCCAACAGAATTTGATGCAGGAGGACATAGTTTATTGCAAAACACAACCAATTTTGACGTTTCAAAAAACTATACTGATGTGATGAGCGGTTTTAATATCGCTTTTGGAACAGAATTTAGAGTAGAGCAATTCAAAATATTTGCAGGTGAAGAAGGTTCCTACACTACTTACGACACTAACGGGCAGCCAATTACAGACCCAACAACTCAAAGTGCCCCAATTGATCCTATTTCTGGAGAGCCAAGACCTGGAAGCTCTCAGGGTTTCCCTGGATACAGCCCTGCAAATGAGGTAAACAAAAGCCGTAATAACTTCTCTTTATATACGGACGCAGAGTTAGATGTTACTGAAGGTTTTATGGTAAGTGGAGCTGTTCGTTTTGAAAACTACAGCGATTTTGGAAGTACTTTAAACGGAAAATTAGCTTCAAGAGTTAAACTTAGTGACCAAATCAACGCTAGAGGATCTATCAGTACTGGCTTCCGTGCACCTTCATTAGCTCAAATTTATTATAATTTACGCTTCACCAACTTTAATGCAAGTGGTGCAACTGAAGTGCTTTTAGCTCCAAACGACAGTCCTGTAACAAGAGCTTTTGGAATTGAAAAATTAAACGAAGAAAAAGCAGTAAATGCTTCTTTGGGTTTAACTGGTACTTTTGGAGATTTCACAGCAACTGTTGATGGCTATTACATTAAAGTAAAAGATCGTATCGTTCTTACAGGATATTTTGATGCGAGCAGTTTAAATCTTGGTGTTTCTGAAGCTCAATTTTTTGCCAATGGTGTTGATACTAATACACATGGTTTAGATTTAGTTTTCTCGTGGAAAAAAACATATGATTTTGGAAATATTGGAGCAACTTTAGTTGGAAACATCAATGATATGAAAATCGATGAAGTTAAAAATGGCAATTTAGATGCAGATACTTTCTTTGGAAAACGTGAAAAAGCATTCTTATTAGCTTCTGCTCCTGACAGCAAATTTGGATTAAACCTGACTTACTCGAAAAACAAATTTGATGGAGGATTAGCTTTTACTCGTTTCAGCAAAGTAGTTTTGGTTGATTATGCTGATGAGGATGATGTTTACAACCCAAGATTGGTAACTGATTTAACATTAGGTTACAGAATTAACAAAAATCTAAAATTGAGTATTGGTAGCAATAACTTATTCAACGTATATCCAACGAAACAAGATGAACAAGGTAATACAGAAGCCGGAGGTTACTGGGATGCCGTTCAAATGGGTTTCAGCGGCGCTTATTACTATGCCAGACTTGGATTTAATTTCTAATCAAAATTTCAAAACACATAGAAACGTAGATCTTCTCTCTTTCATCGAATTAGTATAGGTAAGAACTTATTTTCGCATAGTTCTATTCTATGATTTAAAAGTAAAATGCGTTCTTTAGATCGCTAGTCTAGTCTATCTTCTATGCGTTTCAAAAAAACTATAAAACAAAAAATCCTGAGTTCACACTCAGGATTTTTTTTATTGTTTTCTTTAAAAATTTACAGCTTAAATTCTAATGAAGATATAATTCCCTTTTCTTCCTCAGTAGCAGTAAATCCGGATATATCCCAGTACTTGGTTAGAATTTTATTCTGTTTATTAAAAAGAGTTTTCTCTTTAAAAACATCACTTTCTTTATAAGTAAAGTTTTGTCTGTTGAAATTGGTTGTGATAAAATTATTACGAACCTGAATATTTTTTTTGGCCTGATCTTTTAAAATCAGATCATATGCAATTTCTTCATTTGCACTTAATAAATAATAATCTTCACCATCAATTCTGTACGTTACCTTAACTTGTGATCGGGTAACATTCTTAGAACCCGCTTTTGTTTGTTCTTCAATTTGGGCAAGATTTCCGGGTGCAATAAGAATACTAAACTCTACAATTAACTTTTTAACAGGATCATAAATAATCTCAAACGTATCCAGCGCTTTTTTAGATTTATCCAAAGGTGTTACAGACATTATATAATACTCTTTATTATTTGGATGCCCTGTTGTTGTGAACTCGTATTCTTTTTTTGTTTTTGAATCAAGAAGAGGATCAAAATATTTTAAATTTGCATAATTCTCCATGATATTATTCAAATTATATCCCATTAAATCGGCGGAAACATCTGTTTCTAACAATCCGTAAGACCTATTTTGTTCTACTAATAAGGTTGTAGTTGCCTTTTTTTGGCTTCCTTCAAATTGAAAATTTACCAATCCGTCATTATAATAAGAGTATTTATTATCTAACATAAAAAACTCTCTTACATATACTTTTAACCGATAAGCACTGGCTAATTTCTGCCTAGAATTCGAAACAATTTTTTGAAGATTTTTTTCCGGTTTTTCTTTTGAAACAACAATTTCCTCTAGTTTATTGTTGTTATTTTTAAGATAAACTACAAACAGATCTGGTTTTAAGGGCCCCCAACGAAGTGTCACTGTTTCATAGTTGGTCTCCGAAACCTGAAGACTAGAGGCGCCGTTCAATTCAAAAGTTACCTTTCCTTCCTGATTACTTATTAATGTCTGTTTCGTTTTCATGATAAACACTATTGCATTTTCTATCGGTAATTGTGTTTCAATATCTTTTATGACAATAGAATATTCCGCTTTTTGAGCAAAAGCAGTAGTGTTAACGAAAATAATTAATAATAGTAGTAATCCTCTCATAGGCAATTCTTAAAATATTATCATCAAATTAACAAAATAAATAATTAAGTAACAGTAAACTACCTCAAAAAAATCAAAAAAAACTTATATTAATAAATAAAAAAAATCCTGAGTAACTAAACTCAGGATTTTGTTATATAAAATTTTTAATAAACCCTAAAATAAACAGGAAAGCAAACAAGAACAGTATTAATTCATTAAAGTCAATCCAATAATAAAATAGGCTATAAATTTTCGTTTCGTAATTGTTATCCTTATCTTCTAAAACTTTTATTTTTTCGTTTACTTCAAAATTACTTACTAATCTTAAATCTCCTTGATCACATTTTATTGTATCATTATTTTTGTAATATTCAATTTCAGGAATTTCTCGTCCAATTAATACTGAACCGCGAGCACCTGTAGAGTGACTTTTAACTACTTTATATAATCCAGTTACTTTTCCATCATAAAAATAATAATTATCAAGATTAGTAACCTTCAAATAAATAAACACAATATAGACAAGAAGGAAAGCGATAGTTTTGGCATTATTCCTAATAAACGCTTTACGTTTATTCACCATGTAAAAACGCTTGTCTATTCAACAAGGTTTCTTCATCTTCTACGTGATTATCATCTGGCACACAACAATCCACAGGACATACTGCAGCACATTGAGGTTCGTCATGGAAACCCTTACACTCTGTACATTTTCCAGGTACAATGTAATACACTTCGTCAGAAATTGGAGTTTGAGCATCTTCTGCATCCACTTCAGTTCCGTCAGGTAAAATCACTTTTCCTTTAAGACTAGTTCCATCTTTGTATCTCCAATCATCAGCACCTTCATAAATTGCTGTATTTGGGCACTCTGGTTCACAAGCCCCACAATTGATGCATTCGTCTGTTATAATTATTGCCATTTTTTTCTTAGTTACGAGTTAAAAGTTACAAGTTCAGAAATAATAATGCGAAGATTTTATTCTGCTTTGTCTTATAACTTAATATAGCTTATTTTTGTGCAAAATTACAATCAAAACTATTCATAAACAAACATTATGACATTAGAAACAAAAAAAAGTGTTTTTGTTGAATTAGGAAAATTTCTGAAACAATTTTCCGAAAACGATACAATTCGAAAATCGAATGTTCTGCATAACGATTTATTTTTTGATGATTTCGAAAAGCTGATCTATTTATCGCAATCTCATAATGGATGGTACACACCTGAACAAGTGTATTTTGCAATACATTCCTGGGCAGAGGCCTTGACCGAAGAAAATCTTGATAAATGGCTTTCAAATTACCAGACCGAGTTTTCTAAAAACAATGAAAACGAAAAAAATGTTGCTTTAATTTTAGCCGGAAATATTCCGTTAGTAGGTTTTCATGATTTTTTATCGGTTTTAATAACAGGAAACAAAGCTTTAATTAAAACATCATCAAATGATCAGCATTTATTGCCTTTTTTAGCTAAATATCTTATCGCTGTTGATGAAAATTTAAAAGATAAAATCACTTTCGTGGAAGGCAAACTGGAGAATTTTGACACCGTTATCGCCACCGGAAGCAATAATACAGCACGCTATTTTGAATATTACTTTAAAGATAAACCGTCGATCATTCGAAAAAACAGAAATTCGGCAGCTGTTTTAAACGGAAAAGAATCTAAAGAAGAATTAGAAGCTTTAGGCGAGGATATTTTCCGTTATTTCGGATTAGGATGCCGTAATGTTTCCAAGATTTTTGTTCCAAAGGGTTATTCTTTTGATGCTTTTTTTGAAGCTATTTTCAAATTTCAGGATGTTATTCATTATGAAAAGTATGCTAATAATTACGACTACAACAAAGCCGTATTTTTAATGAGTAATTTCAAATTATTGGATAATGGATTTTTGACTATAAAAGAAGATTCAAGCTACGCCTCACCTATTTCGAGTGTTTTTTATGAATTTTATGAAAATATCGAAGATTTACAGACTCGCCTTGAGGCTGATTCTGAACAAATTCAATGCATCGTTAGCAACGATTTAATCAAAAATAGCATCCCATTCGGCCAAACGCAAAATCCGCAATTGTGGGATTACGCAGATAACGTAGATACTATAACGTTTTTGTTAACAACAAAGTAAAAATATGTTTAATTATTTCGAATAATTTATCGCTTTTTCAGCTCCTATTGCCGAAATTTGCATCTTTAAAATTTTCGACTATTAACAAGAACCATGAAAAAACACAACTACAGCGCAGGTCCAAGTATTTTACCTCAGGAAGTTTTTGAGAAAGCATCAAAAGCAGTTTTAAACTTTAATGATTCAGGATTATCAATCCTTGAAATTTCGCACCGAAGTAAAGATTTCGTTGCTGTTATGGATGAAGCTCGCTCCCTTGCTTTAGAGTTATTAGGACTTCAGGGAAAAGGATATCAGGCATTATTTTTACAAGGTGGTGCAAGTACAGCATTCTTAATGGCTCCGTACAACTTGATGAAAGAAAACGGAAAAGCAGCTTATTTAGATTCAGGTACATGGGCGACTGCTGCAATAAAAGAAGCTAAGTATTTTGGAGAAACTGTTGTTGTAGCTTCTTCAAAAGAAGAAAATTACAACCATATTCCAAAAGGATACACAATACCAAGTGATGCAGATTATTTTCACTGCACAAGTAACAATACCATATTTGGAACTCAAATGAAAGAATTTCCGGCAACTAACGTGCCTGTTGTTTGTGACATGAGTTCTGATATCTTTTCACGCGAATTAGATTTCTCAAAATTTGACTTAATCTATGCCGGAGCTCAAAAAAATATGGGTCCTGCAGGAACTACTTTGGTAGTCGTTAAAGAGGAAATTTTAGAAAAAAGCGGAAGAACAATTCCAAGTATGTTAGATTACGCTAAACACATTAAAGCAGAGAGTATGTACAATACGCCACCTGTTTTTGCTGTTTACGTTTCATTATTGACATTACAATGGATCAAAGAAAAAGGCGGAATTGCTGCTGTTGAAAAATTAAACAACGCAAAAGCTGATTTACTTTATACTGAAATCGACAGAAACCCATTATTCAAAGGTGCTGCAGCGGTTGAAGATCGTTCTAAAATGAACGTTACTTTCTTGTTAAACAACGCTGACCATACTGCTACTTTTGATGCTTTATGGAAAGAAGCCGGAATTTCAGGATTGCCAGGACACCGTTCTGTTGGTGGTTACAGAGCTTCTATTTACAACGCCATGCCTATCGAAAGTGTTCAGGTTTTAGTGGATGTGATGAAAGCTTTGGAGTCTAAAGTTTAATCGTTTTATACGTTTAATCGTTAATTTGTTTAACTGTTTAATCGTAAAAATGCTTCCTTTAAAATATCAAAAAAGAAAAAACTATAATAGTTGGTTCGTCGATTAAACAATTAAACGACAAACCAAATAAACAAAATATACACAATGAAAGTATTAGCGAATGATGGAATTTCTAAAAGTGGAATTCTGGCTTTAGAAAAAGGTGGATTTGAAGTTATAACTACAAAAGTAGCTCAGGAACAAGTAGCTAATTTTGTGAATGAAAACAATGTAGACGTAGTTTTAGTGCGTAGTGCGACTAAAGTTCGTAAAGATATTATTGACGCTTGTCCTGGTCTTAAAATTATTGGACGTGGTGGTGTTGGTATGGATAATATCGATGTTGATTATGCTAAAAGTAAAGGAATCCACGTAATTAACACACCTGCTTCATCATCAGAATCTGTTGCTGAGTTGGTATTCGGTCACTTGTTTTCTGGTGTTCGTTTTTTACACGATTCTAACAGAAATATGCCTCTTGAAGGAGATTCAAACTTTGATGGCTTGAAAAAAGCTTACGCAAACGGAACTGAATTAAGAGGAAAAACTCTTGGTATCGTTGGTATCGGTCGTATCGGGCAAGCTACTGCAAAAATGGCGCTTGGTTTAGGTATGAAAGTTATCGCTGCAGATAGTTTTATTCCGCAAGTTGATGTAAAAGTAGAATTCTTTGACGGACAATCTATAACTACAACAATCGTTTCCCAATCATTAGAATCTTTATTTAAAGAAGCTGATTTCATTACATTGCACGTTCCTGCTCAGGATGGTTACATCATTGGTGAGAAAGAATTAGCAATCATGAAAGATGGTGTTGGAATCGTAAACTGCGCTCGTGGTGGTGTTATTGATGAAGTTGCTTTAGTAAAAGCTTTAGACTCAGGAAAAGTTGCTTTTGCAGGTTTAGACGTTTTCGAAAGCGAACCAAAACCAGAAATGGCAATTTTAATGCACACTAAAATTTCGTTGACTCCTCATATTGGAGCTGCGACTGGAGAAGCACAAGACAGAATTGGTACCGAATTAGCATCACAAATTATTTCTTTGTTGAGTTAATTAATTATAATTAAATTATTTAGAAGGGATTTATTAACATCGTTTAATAAATCCCTTTCTTTTTTTGATTAAATTTGAGTTTAAATCTAATCTAAATTCTTTAAATCATGTTTGAACAATTAACACAATTAGTACAACAATACGGAGGCGATGCTGTTGTAAACAACACTGCTGTCCCAAATGAGCATAATGAAGCCGTAATTGGTGAGACTAGTAATTCAATATTCGCAGGCTTGCAAAAAATTGCTTCAGAAGGCGGTGCAGAACAATTGGCAGGCTTATTTAACGGAACATCATCAATCGACAGTTCTAATCCGGTTGTGCAGCAACTAACACAACAAGTGAGTGGAAAGCTTGGTGAAAAATTTGGATTAAGCAGCGAGGCTTCTTCAGGAGTTGCAGCAAGTATGATTCCACAAATTCTTAACTCACTTGTAAATAAAGCAAAAGACCCAAATGATAGCAGCTTTAATATTTCAGACATTATAAGTTCGATTTCCGGAAATAGCGGACAAGCTTCTAACATAATGGATACTATTTCTAAATACGGAACTCAATTTGGTTTAGATCAAAACGCCGATGGAAAACTGGATGTAGCTGATGTTATGGTAGTTGCTAAAACTAAAGGTGGTATAGCTGGTTTTATTGGGAAAATCTTTGGAAGTAAATAAGAAAGAAGGTACTAAGATTCTGAATTTTCTCAACTTTATAAATATAAAAAGCTGTTTCTAACAGCTTTTTTTGTGTTTTAAAAAAACCTTAACAACTTAGTATCTCAGAACCTTAGGGCCTTTTCCAAAATTTATTCGTAAATTTAAGGTTCAAAAGTAGATCATGAAAAAGATAATTTACATATTGATCTTAATTTTTACTATCGTCGCATGTTCTACGGCTTCGAAAAGTAATGCAGTTGTTTCAACTTCTCCTAAATCAAATTCGGGAGTGAATGATACTGTTCGAATTGCAAATGATTCTTTAGAATACGAAGTTATTATTATAGATGTCGGTTTTAATACCTGGCTGGCTTCGCGGGCATATCCAAGAAATTATCATGCTTTGTCTTATCTTGAGCAAAAAAATTATTTGTACGTAACCGAATGGAATAATCGTGTGCTGCAACCACAACGTTTCGATCCAAATTTATACGAAATGTCAATTGATTATAGACCTGACATTCATTATGGTTACGAAGTAAATTACTTGATTTACAACTATATGATTTATTTTCAAAATACTTACAAACAAAAGCTTTGGGGGTATGTTCCATCCAGATAATGTTGCTATATTTGTAATCGTTTTAAATAAAGCATGGATAAATTAAAGAAACGTTGGGGTATTACCTCAAATGTACAAGCCATAATTATACTAATCGTTTTTGCCATCACAGGATCGGCATCTGCGTGGTTGTCTAAACCTTTTTGTGTTTGGCTAGGCATCACCAAAGAAGATTTTGGTGGTTGGTTTACTTTAATTCGTTTGTTAATTATCTTCCCTATTTATCAGGTTCTATTAGTTGCTATTGGAACCATTTTTGGTCAATTTCGTTTCTTTTGGAACTTCGAAAAGAAAATGCTCAAAAATATGGGACTCGGATTTCTTTTCAAAAACTAAATTTCCTTACTGCTTTTCTGAAAATAGTAAGTATAAATCCACATAAGTGTAAAAGAGGGAATCACATCTGTAAACGGAACTATCTCTTCGACAAAAGTCAAAATACTCGCCACTTTTCCTACTCTTCCTTTATACATTCTGGTCATGATAAATGCGGCAATTGGCGCCCAAATCACATCTGAAAACTCACCAATTAAAGGAATGCTGAAAGAAATCATACCAATTCCATCCAAAAGCAAACCTAAAAGGAGTTTCCTCATTTTATCTTCTTCATTTATAACTTTTAAATCCTGCATTTTCAATTCAATTAGAGATTATTCGAATTTAAAAAGAAATTGGCAAAGTAATTTATTTCTAATGCCTGTTTTTTTCTTTAATTACCACTTATTCAATTTTCAAGCCAATTTTATTTTTCAAATTAGAATTTGGAATTTATCCGAAACTTCGGGATTGGAATTTGATTCTAATCAGAATCTTTGTTTCTTTGTAGAAACAGTTTCAAAAATGATACACGCAAAAAATATACATAAATTCTACGATCAGCTTGAAGTTTTAAAAGGAGTTGATCTGCATATTAAAAAGGGTGAAATTGTTTCTATAGTTGGCGCTTCTGGTGCCGGAAAAACAACTTTATTACAGATTTTAGGGACTTTAGATAAACCGTCAAAATCTGAAACCGAAACTACATTAACTATTAATGGTGAAAATATTTTAGGACTGAATGATAAAACATTATCTAAATTCAGAAATTTAAATTTAGGTTTCATTTTTCAGTTTCACCAGCTTTTACCTGAATTTACGGCCTTAGAAAACGTATGTATTCCGGCTTATATTGCTGGTAAAAAACCATCTGAAACCGAAGCTGAAGCCAAAAAATTATTGACTTTTTTAGGATTATCACATCGTATCCATCATAAACCAAACGAACTTTCGGGCGGTGAACAACAACGTGTCGCTGTTGCGAGGGCTTTAATCAATAAACCTGATGTTATTTTTGCAGATGAACCTTCAGGAAATTTAGACACTCATTCTGCTGAAAATTTGCATCAGTTATTTTTCCAGCTTCGTGATGAGTTCGGACAAACCTTTGTGATCGTAACACACAATGAAGAATTAGCTAATATGGCTGATAGAAAATTGATAATGTCTGATGGGCAAATTCTTTCTTAATGATTTTAATTTTAATCAGTTGGATTTACATTTTATTTACAACCATAAATTTAGGTTTTGGTTTTGATAAAATTTTAGGTTTAAAAAACAATAATTTTGTAATCACATCCATTCTTGGATTATTTTCAGCAACTATTATTACCTCCATTTGGGCTATTTTTGGCAGGATTAATATTGAATTTCATGCCTTCTTATTACTACTTAATGTTATTTTATTACTTAGATTTCGAAATCAAATTGTTCAAACCTATAAATCATTTCTACTAGAAATCTGCGATTTACAAAATATTCTAAAAGTCTTTTTAGCGCTTATTTCTTTTTTGATAATCGCACAATGCTCCTCAATTCCCTATGTGATAGATAATGAATCCTATTACATTCAGACTATAAAATGGCTTAATGAATATGGTTTTGTAAAAGGACTTGTAAACCTGCATTTATTTTACGGTCAAATGAGTGGCTGGCATATTGCCCAAAGTGCTTTTAATTTCTCCTTTTTATATCAAAATTTCAATGACTTAAGTGGCTTTTGCTTATTGTTGGGAAATATTTTCGCTATTCAAAAATTAAATGAGTTTTACAAAAATGGAAACAAAAATTTCATCTTAACCGGGCTATTACCTGTCTTTAATATTTTTTTCTTTCAATTTATTAGTGCACCATCACCAGACATCCCTGTGTATGTTTTCTCTTTTATTCTCTTTTTCTATTTCTTAGAGAACTTTAAAAAAATAACTGTGGAGAACTTTTATTTAATAATGATATTAGTTTTGTTTTTGCTTTACATTAAAAATACAACCTTAACTTTTGCCATTATTCCTATTATATTGCTAGTTCTTCATTTTCATTTTTTGTCTAAGAAGCTTTTAATACCGGTTATTTTAGCCACCTTAATACTTTCCCTTTTTGTCATAAAAAACATGATTGTATGCGGGGCACCAATTTTCCCTTCAAAAATAGGTGATTCTTTCTCAACAAATTATGCAATCCCTAATTCGATGGCTCATTTTTACTATGACCAAATCAAATATTATGGCTTTTTTGTTGATATGGACCAATACAATTCTATGTCAGTTTTTGATTTATTCAAAAAATGGATTTCAATGCCAAAGCTAAATGGTATATTCAACAAACTAAGTATTTTATTAATTTTGGCTGTGCCCTTCTTCATTTTTAAATTTCAAAATAAAAAAGCATTATGGATGCTGTATTTCATTATGCTACTACAGCTTTTTTTACTTTTTATAACGTCACCACAATATCGATTTTTCATGAATTTCATATTGTTCTTCTCTTTGTTTTGTTTTATTTCTATTGTTCAGGATAAAAAAATAATCAATTCATTATTAGTGCTTACGCTTATACCAACTATCGTTATTTTATTTTTACCAATAAATTTAAATCAGTTTTCCAATCATAAATTTATGCTTGAAATCAGTAATTTTTCGGTCAAAAATCTTGTTTCACCTTATCAAAATACTAAGAATAGCACCGCTTTTGAAACCATTCAGCTTGAAAATTTAAAATACAATTCACCCATAAAAAATGAATTTTTCTGGGCGAATGGAAATGGTAACCTGCCTTGTGTAAATAAGGAACAGCTGGATTATTTTGAAAATTTTTTTCACATTATTCCACAAATGCGTACAAACGATCTAAAAGACGGATTCTACGCCAAAAAAATATCTAAAAATGAATAAAGCAGAACTCAAAGAATTTCTAGACGAAAAAGTCATTCAATACAATAATCAGGATTTTATTGAGAGTGATCCTGTACAGATTCCTCATTTGTTTACTCAAAAAGAGGATATTGAAATTGCCGGTTTTTTAAGCGCAACTATTGCCTGGGGAAATCGAAAAATGATCATTAAAAACTCGCACCAAATGATGGAATTAATGGGTAACACACCATATGATTTTGTCATGTCGCATTCTGATGAAGATTTAGAAAGATTGGAAAACTTCGTACATCGTACTTTCAACGGAAAAGATTTAGGCGGATTTATAAAAGGATTACAGCATATTTATAAAAATCACAATGGTCTGGAAGCAGTATTTGCAAAAAATCAGGAACAAAATAGTTTGCAGAAAAGCATACATGAATTCAAAAAAATCTTCTTCGAAATTGATCATTTACCTCGAACACAAAAGCACATTTCAGATCCAGTAAACAATTCGGCAGCAAAAAGAATTAACATGTATCTTCGCTGGATGGTCCGTCAGGACACAAAAGGTGTCGATTTAGGCATTTGGAAAACCATTTCTCCATCCTCATTATCCTGTCCGCTTGATGTTCATTCCGGAAATGTAGCCCGAAAATTAGGGATCCTTTCAAGAAAACAAAATGACGGAAAAGCTTTAGCAGAATTGGATTTTAAGCTTCGCCAAATGGACTCAAAAGATCCCGTAAAATATGATTTTGCACTTTTCGGATTAGGCGTATTCGAAGGCTTTTAACCTGAATATCAACCCATAATATTCGGATTTCTCGCTTTTTTTTCGTAATATTACGATATAAAAGCTGCTTATATGGAATATGTTATCCACAACATTAAACATTACTATGTAATTCCGTTTTTTTTAGTTTTAGCTTTAGCACTTGTTATTTTTCTATTATTGAATAGAATCTATTATCAATATAATTTACCTTACAGATATCACGTTACACTTGAATCACAGCGATTTTTAACTGAAATCACATTATCAAACTATGATAAAAATACGATTAAACAAAAAATAGCCGAATTTAAATCTCAGATTCCAATTCATAAAACATGGTGCAAAGAGATACTCGTAGAGGATCTTATCAAAATAAAAAACAATCTGAAAGGTAAAACAGCCAAAAACATTCTCATAATTTATAAAGCATTAGACTTAAACCACTATTCGGCCAGTTTAATTCGGGACTTTAGAAAATATAAAAAATACGAAGGAATCCGTCATTTTCAGGCTTTAGGTTATAAACCTGGGGTTTCACTTTTACAAAAATACCTATTTCATCCTAACAAGGTGATTCGCTCTAATGTAAATATTGCTTATTTAGCCCTCTCAAAAGGTGATTGGAAGGCAGTTGGTAAAGTTCCCATTAAACGTTCCATCATTGCTACAATAAAAGTAATGGATGTTTTACACAAAGAAAAAATTCCGCAGCCAATACATCTGGATCTTTGGATTCAGTCTCAAGATCCAATGGTTTTAAAATTAGCGGTCATGACGATGGTTTTTTACAATTATAGAAATAAATCAGCCGAAATAATAAAATTGCTTTATCATGAAAATACAGTCTTGAAAATAGATGTAATTACAGCTGTGCAGGATCTTTTTTTAGAAGAAGCCGAGGATGATTTATTGTTTTTGTTTCCTAATGAACAACTAGTAATTCAGCTGGAAATGTTGGAGGCTCTCGGCGTTATAGGTTCTGAAAAAACAATAGCTTTTTTAAAAAATGAAATTCCAAAACAAGAAATAAAGGATATTAAATTGAGAATGGTTTGTTCGTTAAACAATTTAGATCCTGTAGGTTTAGATTTATTAGGAAATCAGGATGCTGACACACAAAAAATGATTAATCACACTAGAAAGTTAGCATTATGATATATGAGTTTTTATCTTATCTGGTTCGCATTTATGATATTTTTGTCGCGTCTTTTTCTCTTGCCTACATACTGTTTTATATTTTTTTAGCCATATTATCGTATTTGGCCATTATTAAACATTTAAAAGAACAAAAATATCTGGAAGAAGAGGTTCTCCTTCGTTCTAACCACATCTGGGGTGTGTCGGTGGTAGCACCAGCCTTTAATGAGGGAGTAAATATTGTATACAATGTAAAATCATTGCTTTCCTTAACTTATCCAAAATTCGAAATTATCATTGTAAATGATGGAAGTACTGATGATACACTTGATAAGTTAATTACCGAATTTGATTTGGTTAAAATTGACTTTTATTATCAGGAAAAAATTGCAACCCAACCCGTAAAAGGGCATTACAGATCTAAAAACCCTGTATATTCAAAATTACTGGTTGTTGACAAAGTAAACGGAAAAAGTAAGGCTGACGCCTCCAACGCAGGAATAAACACCTCGCAATATCCGTTGTTTTTGTGTACTGATGTCGATTGTATTTTAAAAAGTGATACGATCTTAAAATTGGCAAAACCCTTCATGGAAAACGAAACGAGAGTTATTGCAACCGGTGCAGGAATTCGGATTTCGAACTCCTGTGAAATAAAAGAAGGCTTTTTATTTAAAGTTCATTATCCAAGAGAATGGTATCCCTGTTTTCAGGAATTAGAATATGTTCGTTCTTTTATATTTGGGCGAATGGCATGGAGTCAAATAAACGGGCTTCTTCTTGTGTCTGGCGGATTAGGCATGTTTGATAAAGATATTGTTATAAAAGCAGGTGGCTATTGGCATAAATCATTAGGGGAAGATATGGAGCTCGTAACCCGAATGCGAAAATACATGCATGATACCAATGAAAAATTTTTGATTAAATATATTCCGGAGTCTCTTTGCTGGACAGAAGTTCCGAGTACTAAAACGGTTTTTTTAAGACAACGAATACGCTGGGCAAGAGGATTAGTTCAAACGCTTTATTTGCATCGAAAAATGTTTTTAAATCCAAAATACGGACGAACGGCTTTTCTGGTTTTGCCTTTTTTTTTCACCTTTGAATTTTTAGTTCCACTAATTGAACTTCTGGGCATCCTAACTTTAATTTTCAGTTTTATATTTGGAACTACCGATTTTCAATACTTACTAATAATTACGACAATAATTTATCTGTTTTATCTTTCGATAACGATAATATCCATTCTGATTGATGAAGTATTATATAAAAGTTACGCCAATTACAAAGAATTACTAATGTTGATTGGAATGGCGATTATTGAACCTCTTGTATATCACCCTATTAATGTATATGCCTCACTAAAAGGATATTGGTATTTCTTCGCTCAAAAAGAACAAAAATGGGGTGTTATGGTCCGAAAAGGTTATGAAAAACCAATTAAAAAATAATTTGAAGATGAAAAACATTAAAATAACCAATTTAGCCAAAATGTTTTTTTGCTTGTTTTTATTTTCTAATCAAAATATAGAAGCGCAAAAAAAAATCGACACTGATAGTCTCTTAACTGTTATTGTCCAGGACATGAAAACAAGCAAACCAAATTATAAGCTGAACATTCAGAGAGCATTGCTGGGAAAAAAATTAGCCCCGGATTATCTTGATTTTCATTTGGTTTTAGGTCGTAATTATGATTTAAACAGGGTAAAAGACAGCGCGAGATATTATTATAACTACGTAATTGATAAAAATCCAGGATATGAAGATGCTTTTCTATATCTTATCAATTTAGACATTGAAGAAAAAAAATACGATGAGGCTTTAAATACTACTAATAAGGCCATTGAATTATTTCCAGACAGCAAACCATTTCGAATAAGAAGAATTGCTATTTATTCTTTGCAGAACGACACTTACAACGAAGAAAAATATCTTAAATCAATAAAATCTAAATATCCTAATGATCCGGATATTGGACAGCGCCTTTTTCTATTGTATTCAAAAACAAATTTTGACCGGATTGGTGTTTATTATAATATAACAACAATTGATCGTGACGGCGCTGGTCCGTGGCATTTTGTAAGTACCGACTATGTAAGACAGCGTATTTGGGGAAGTGTAAGTGGAAAAATAAATTATGCAAAAAGACTTTCCTCTGATCAGGTTATGGCAAGTGGCCTCCAGTTTGAAGGAGAATCTTATATTTTTTCAAAAAAAAATAATTACTCCTATATTGACGTTGCTTTTAGTAAAGACAATGCTTTTCCCCAATGGAGGCTGGCTTATTCTTATTTTTATAATTTTAACAAAGGTTGGGAATCCGATTTGGGAGCACGTTATATTTTAATGCAGGATAATAGTAATGTAAAAACACTAAATGTTGGAATTGGGAAATATTTTGGATCTTATTGGCTAAACTTAAGATCCTTTATTCAGGAAGATGGCACTTCATTTACATTGACTTCGAGATATTATTATAAAACGAAATATGATTATCTTACCCTTATTGCTGGTTATGGGACTTCTCCGGACGACAGGACAAGGGCAATAGAATATCAAGCGAGAATGTCTTTACGGTCCTATCGATTAAGTGCCGGTTTTTTTAAATTGATTAAAAGCCACTATATTGTTGGAATTCTAATTACAGATAATGAACAGGAATACACGGCAAATAAATTTCAAACCGAACTTGATTTTGCCTTTTTATTGCAATACAAATTTTAAATATTATGAAAAAAAAGCATTACATCTGTTTACTTCAACTCTTTTTTTTCTTAATCAGCTATACTATCATGGCACAATCTGAAATCATTATATCAAACAAAAACAGCATTATTTTAAAGTCTGAAAATGCCGAAAGCGCTGCTTTACTTTTGAAAAAATACCTGGATAAAGCATTTCTAAAACCATTTGGAGAGATCTCCGGAAATAGTAGCGACGATTCATCTGCCATAATCTTAGAAATATCAGATCAGGAAAAACTAAAAGCAAACGAATTTATCATCAAAAGTGATTCAAAATCTATCTATTTAATAGCACAAAACTCTAAATATCTTCGTTACGCGGTTTACACCTTACTTGAAATTTGGGAATTCAGAAAATTTACTGGCACTGAAACCTATATTCCAAAAGTGGAACAGCTGACATTTCCGAAAAATTTCAAAAAAATCTATCAGCCCGCATTTGATTACAGAGCCCTTTTTTATCCTGATAGTTATGATGAAGATTTTAGAGACTGGCATAAACTCGATTGGCAGGTCGATGATTTTGGTATTTGGGGACATTCGTTTAGTGTCCTGGTTTCTCCAAAAGAATATTTCAAAAATAATCCCAAACTTTTTGCTTTGTACGAAGGAAAAAGAAATGGAGAATCATTGTGCATGAGCAATGATACTGTCGTGGATTTGGTGCAAAAAAAGATGACTAAAATTATTTCCGATACACCAACTGCCCAATTTTATTCGGTTAGCCAGAATGATGATGTGGTTTATTGTGAATGTGCTGAATGCAAAAAATTGAATGACAAATATGGTGGTCCTCAAGGCTCTTTTTATTATTTCTTAAATAAAATAGCAAAACATTTTCCAAAAACAAAAATCACCACACTAGCCTATTTACATACTCTAAAACCGCCGGTAAATCTAAAAATAGAAGCTAACATTTATACTATTTTTTGTCCGATTGAATTAAATCGCGGAAAAGCAATTACAGCTCATAATTCCGCTTCATTTATAAAAATGCTGGAAAACTGGAGTGTTACCTCTCCACATTTATTTCTTTGGGATTATACGGTTCAGTTTTCTAATTATATGTCGCCGTTTCCCAATTTAGAACCTTTTCAGAGCAACTATCAACTCTTTAAAAAAAATAAGGTAAAGGGTATGTTTGTGCAGGGGTACGCTGATGTTCCTGGGGATTTTTCAGAATTAAGACAATATCTTCTCGCCAAATTACTGTGGGATACTGATATTGATATTAAAGCTATAACTGCCGATTTTTTGAGAGGTTTTTATGGAAAAGCAGCACCATTTGTTGGAAATTATTTAACTCTTTTATCTGAAAATCAAAACAAAAGCAATACCTATTTAGATATTTATTCTGGTCCTGTCCAATCCAGAAATTCCTTTTTGACTCCGGAAGCAATGGATCAATATGATAAATTACTCGAGAAAGCATCAATCGCAGTTGAAGACGATAAAACACTAAATCTCAGAATTCAAAAATTACGCTTAGCCTTGGAATTTGTTTATTTCGAGCAATCTAAATTTTATGGAAAAAACCAACATGGAATGTTTATCGTAAATGATAAAGGTAATAAAGAAGTAAAAAAGGGATTAACAGAACGAGTTTTAAAATTTACGAAAGCCTGCAATGAATTTGGAATTTACGAATTAAGTGAAGGGGGACTTTCACCAGATAACTATTACAAAGAATGGCTGGAAATCTGCAAAAATACAACAACTCATTTGGGAGAGGATTTGAAAGTGAGTTTTCTAACACCTCCATCAGATGATTTTAAAGGAAAAGGAAGCGTAGGCTTAGTTGATGGAAATAAAGGCTATAAAGACTTCAATATCAACTGGATTGGATGGTATGGAACTGAGCCTTCTCTTGAAATAGAAACAAAAAAGTTAAACTTTAATACGTTGAAATTAAACTTTCTCGATGATCAGAGGCATTGGATTTTTACACCAAAAAAAATATTTGTTTATGGTTATGAAAATCAAAAATGGGTACTTTTAGAAGAAAAAACTTGTGATAATTTAACTGAAAATGACCAAATTACAACAAAATCATGGGAAATTATAAATCAAAAATTTAGTAGCTTTATAAAAATCAAAATACTTATTAAACCCCAAACTGAACTACCTAGCTGGAGGAAACGAAAAAATAAAAAACCTATGCTAATGATGGACGAAATTGAGTTATATAAAAAATAAAAGCCAACATGGATAGCAGCGAAAAAAAAATTCTGATTATCGATAATGATGAAATGACTATCGAAATTCTAAAATTTATTCTGAAAAAAGAAGGGTATAATGTAAGTATTGCCAATGATGGGGTTAGTGCATTGGAACGGATTCCGATCATTATGCCTGACTTAGTTATTACTACCATAATTATTCCACTAAAATCGGGGATGCAAATTATTAGTGAGATCAAACAAAATTTCAAAAATATTAAGGTTATTGCGCTTTCTTCACTTGGTGAAGAAGAAAGCACTGTTGAAGAAGCTTTTGAATTGGGTGTTGATGATTTTATAGCAAAACCTTTTAATCCAAATGAGCTTTTATTGCGAATAAAACGATTTTTATAGCAATTTAAAGCCTAATTTTGAGAAATACGAATGCCCCAAACTGTCGTAATTTCTAAGAAACATCAATTTTTCAGCTATTTATAGCTATCTTTGCACAAAATTTAATGCAAATGAGCACTTTCGAAAAATTCAATCTTCCAAAATCAGTACAAAAAGCAATCGACGAATTAGGATTTGTTACGCCTACTCCTATTCAGGAAAAATCTTTCTCTGTGATTATGTCTGGCCGAGATATGATGGGAATTGCACAAACCGGGACCGGTAAAACATTTGCTTATTTATTGCCACTTTTAAAACTATATAAATTTACACCAACCAATACACCTAAAATTGTAATTCTGGTTCCGACACGTGAACTAGTTGTTCAGGTTGTAGATGAAATCGAGAAATTGACCAAATACATGTCGGTTAGTACGCTTGGTATTTTTGGTGGTGTAAACATTAATACACAAAAAAAAGCTGTTTACGAAGGTGTTGACGTTTTAGTTGGAACGCCAGGTAGAATGATGGATTTGGCTTTGGATGCCGTAGTTCGTTTTGATGAAACTCAAAAATTAGTTATCGATGAGTTTGATGAAATGCTGAATTTAGGTTTTCGTACGCAATTAACGGCGCTTTTGGCAATGATGAAAACAAAACGTCAAAACATCTTATTCTCTGCAACCATGACTGATGAAGTTGATGCTGTTTTGAATGACTTTTTTGATTTCCCAGAAGAAGTTACCCTTGCCGCTTCAGGAACTCCGCTTGAAAATATAACTCAGATCACTTATAACGTTCCGAATTTCAATACAAAAGTAAATTTGTTAAAACATTTATTAGAAACAAACGAAAGCATGGAACGTGTTTTGGTTTTTGTGAATAATAAAAAGATTTCAGATATGCTTCACACGCGTATTGAAGAAGATTTCGAAGGTCAGTTTGGTGTAATTCACTCTAACAAATCTCAAAATTACCGTTTAAGCACCATGGCTGAATTCCAGGAAGGAAATCTTCGTGGATTGATTACTACTGATATTATGGCGAGAGGTTTGGATATTTCGAATATCTCTCACGTAATTAACTTCGAGCTTCCTGAGTTTCCTGAATTATACATGCACAGAATTGGTCGTACAGGTCGTGCAGATGCTACAGGAACTGCCATTAGTTTTATCACACCTCGTGAGGAAGAATTTAAAGTAGAAGTGGAAGTTTTAATGAATCAGGAATTAGAAATAGCAGAATTCCCTGAAGAAGTTGAAATTTCGACCAAATTAATTGAACCTGAAAAAGACAAACAGCCTATTAAGTTTTTAATGAAAAAAGTGAAACTTGATGGCGATGGTGCTTTCCATGATAAAGCAAAAAAGAACAAGAAAGTCAACCTTGGAGGACCTTCTAAAACAAAAAAGAAAACTCATGGATCTGTCAATCGAAATATGTTGAAAACGAGAGACAAGAAGAGAAAAGATAAGGACAAATAAGATATAAAATTCCAATAAAAAAAATCCAAATTCCAAACTTAGTAAAGATAGGAATTTGGATTTTTTATTTAAAATATAGTGTGAATTAGAAGGCCAATACTATTCAAAATAAAAATACTCACCCAAAGCCACGTTCTTTTATATTTATTAAATTCTAAATATTCTTTTACCTCTCTCAAATTCATAAACCTGAATACAACAACCATAAAGGATATAACAATAATCAAGGCAGCAAAAGAACTTAAATTAATCTGTTGATGTATGCTGTAAGATACAACCAAACTATTAAACGAATTAATAAAACTTAGTAGTAAGAAAGCTTGCGGAAAAATCCATCCAAGAATGTTTTTTTCAATTAAACCAATTCCCCCTACAAGTAATAATGTCCAACGAAAAATATCAAATAATAAAACATTTCGTTGCGGAATTCCACTTCCAACCATCTTATAAGATTGAAAAGATAGTTCTTTCCAATTGGTCATTAAAAGTTGTAAATCAATTAAAATAAAGACAATTGAACAAATAACCAAAAGCAATCCTAATGCTTTTGCAATTTTTTCTAAACTGATCATCTATTATTTAGTAAACACCAATCCAACTGGCGAACACAATTCTATTCTTTTTCCTGTGTCAGTAAGTTTTCCAGTTGTTTTATCTCTTTTGAATATCACGATATTATTGGTGTATTGATGCCCTACTAAAAGGTAATTTCCTGTTGGGTCAATTGCAAAATCTCGTGGACCTTTTCCTAAAGTACTTTGTTGTTCTACTAATTCAATAGCTCCGTTTTTGAGAATTTTATAAACTGTGATGTTATTAGCATCTACTCTATCTGTTACATATAAAAACTTTCCGTCAGGCGAAATTTTGATTGCCGCTGCTCCAGTCCCTCCTTTAAAATCTTTAGCCAGAATATTTGTTTCAGCAATCTTTTTTAAGCTTCCGTTTTTATCATAGCTAAAAGTTGTCAGAGTGGCATCTAATTCCTGAATTAAATAGACAAATTTACCATCTTTACTAAATGTCAAATGTCTTGGTCCACTTCCTGGTTTTACATCAACACTTCCTTTTAATGTCAGCATTTCGTTCTTAGAATTCGGGTTATATTTATAAATAAACACTTTATCTAAACCTAAATCATTAGACAAAACGAACTTTTTATCCGGAGAAAACATCACCATATGTACGTGCGCTTTCTCCTGACGCGCTGCCTTAGGTCCTTTTCCTTCGTGCTGAATTAGCTGTTGCACTTCAGTAATACTTCCATCCGCTTTTTTCTTAAAAACAACAATATTACCGCCTGAATAATTGGCCACAATAACGTTTTTATCGTCATTTATTAAATGACAAGGGTCAGCTCCTAGAGCTTTATTCGTATTTAAAAAAGTAACTTTTCCTGACTTTGCATTATATCCAAAAGCGCTCACGGCACTTTGATCTCCATTTTCATTTACAGCATAAATAAATTTATTATCTGCTGAAACCGATAAATAACTCGGACTAATAACACCTTCTGAAGAATTTTTAAACTTAAATTCGCCTGAAGCAGCATTAAATTCATAAACATAAATTCCCTTGCTCGGGCAAGTATTAGTATACGTCCCAATCAATAAATTAAATTTATTCTGGGCCTGAGTGGTAAAAGCTAACGCTGAAAAAAGCAGCATATATAATCCTTTCATAGTTTTTTGTGGTTTTTTGAATATGCTAAAATACTCAATAATATCATTAGAAATTACATTTTCTGTTACAAATGAATTATCAAAAATTACATTTTTAAAAGGTCATTGTAAAGTTTTAAACCATATAAGAAATATAAGTTCATTTAAATTTTAGCACATATTAATCTTTGTTTATAATCTCTTATATTACTTATATGGGTTTGATCAAAAATTTGTATTTTTGACCAGTATCTACAAAACGTAGTGAAATAAATCGAAGCCGGAATGCATTTTAAACACCCCGAAATTCTATACTTTCTGTTTTTATTGATTGTTCCAATTTTGGTGCATTTGTTTCAATTACGACGTTTTAAGACTTCTTATTTTACAAACGTCAAATTCTTAAAAGAACTTGCTATTCAGACGCGTAAAAGTTCTAAAATTAAAAAAAGATTATTATTAGCTACCCGATTATTATTGTTGACATGCGTTATAGTGGCTTTTGCTCAGCCTTTTTTCGAAGCCAAAGACAGTAAAAATGCCTCAAACGAAATGTATATTATATTAGATAATTCGTTTAGTATGCAGGCCAAAGGTAAAAAAGGGGAACTATTAAAACGTGCCGTTCAGGAATTATTAGAAAACACGCCGGAAACAGCTCAATTTTCTTTATTAACCAACACTGAAAATTTCTGGAATACCGATATAAAATCTTCAAAAAGTACTTTGCAGAATTTAAAATACAGTGCCACACCTTTCGAACTTTCTGCGATAATGTCAAAAATCAAAGCGCATAAATCGGCGCATAAAAAAGATATTGTTATTATTACGGATGCTGTAGGTTTAGCCGAAAAAGATGTGAAAAATATTGATACTGAAGAGAAGCCTTATTTTATCATTCCGGAAGCCGAACAAAAAAACAATGTCGCCATTGATAGCGTTTTCATAAATCAAACATTAGAAAATTTTTATGAAATCGGAATTAATTTATCGGCTTATGGCGATGATTTTAAGCCCATTTCGATGGCATTATACAATCAAAACAAACTGATTGCCAAAACCATTATTACTTTTGACACCAAGAAAAAAGAAATCAATTTTACAATTCCAAAAGAAGCTTTTCATGGTTATGTAAGTATTGAAGATAATGGCCTGACGTACGATAACAAACTTTATTTCAGTATTTCAAAAGCAAAAAAAACAAACGTAATTAGTATTGGAGAGCCTGAAAAAAGCAATTTCTTATCGAGAATTTATACTTCAGCCGAGTTCAATTATCATAATTATTCCATCAGCAGTTTAGATTACAATAGTCTTGAAGAACAAAATACCATTATTCTAAATGAATTAGCTGAAGTTCCACAGGCTTTGCAAACTACTTTAAAAGCATTTGTTGCTAAAGGTGGAAATTTAGTTGTAATTCCTTCTGAAAAAACTTCGGTTTCAAATCTTAATTCTTTTCTTGGGAATTTTGGGAAGGTTCAGTTTCAAAATCTTGAAGCCAAAAGCAAGTTAATTACCCAAATCAACTTTGATCATCCTTTATTTTCAGGAGTTTTTGAGAATAAAATCACTAATTTTCAATATCCAAAGACAAATAGTTCTTTTGCTATTTCAAGTCCCTATCCGGCCGTTTTATCTTATGAAGATCAAAGTGTATTTGTAACGGCGATTCAAAATCCGGTTTCAGGAATTACTGTTTTCTCAGCACCAATAAATTCTGAGAATTCAAACTTTCAGCAATCCCCTTTAATTGTACCTCTTTTTTATAAAATGGGACAGAACAATCAAAAAACAGGTGTAAATGCGTTAACGATCGGCAATAATCAACCTTATTTTGTGGATGTTTTATTGACAAAAGATGCTATTTTGGAAGTGAAAGGAAACGAAGATTCTTTCATTCCGATTCAACAGATATTGAATAGTAAGGTAAAATTAACCTTCAACGACTTTCCTGAAACGGCTGGAAATTATACTGTTTTTGATAAAAAAGAATCGATTGAAAACTTGAGTTTCAATTACAAACGAAGTGAAAGTGATTTGAGCCAGGTAAATACAAATGCTGTTTCCAATTTTAAAACTGCCGATACAATTTCGACCATATTTAACACCTTACAAACTGAACGAACTGACAGCCAAATTTGGAAATGGTTTGTTATCTTTGCACTGTTATTTTTAGCATTAGAAATGGCAATTATCAAATTTGTAAAGTAAAGCTTAGATTTCTTTAAAGCTTCTTACTTTTTACAAAAATCATTTTACGATTTAAGTACAAAATAAATTTATCTACATATGAAAATAATCATCAGAAGCGCCAAAATTATCGATTCAAAAAGTCCGTTTCATAACCAGACTGTTGATCTTTTAATTGCAGATGGTTTAATAGAAAAAATTGGAACTTCAATTCTTGACATTGAGGACACAACGGAAGTGAAATTTGATAATTTACATCTTTCTCAAGGTTGGTTTGACAGTAGTGTTTCGTTTGGAGAACCAGGTTACGAAGACAGAGAAACTATTGCAAACGGCTTAAATGTCGCTGCAAAAAGCGGATTTACAGGCGTGGCTTTACAACCCAACTCCTTCCCTGTTATCGACAATCAATCGCAGGTAAATTTTGTAAAAAACAAAGCAAATGGTTTTGCTACAGAACTTTTCCCGATAGGAGCTTTAACCAAAGCCAGCGAAGGAAAAGATATGGCAGAATTATTTGACATGAAAAAAGCAGGAGCAATCGCTTTTGGAGATTATAATAAAAGTCTTGATAACGCCAATCTGCTAAAAATCGCTTTACAATATGTTCAGGACTTTGATGGTTTGGTAATTGGTTATTCTCAAGATGCTAACATCAAAGGAAATGGCGTTGCCAATGAAGGAATCGTATCGACAAAATTAGGCTTAAAAGGAATTCCAAATTTAGCCGAAGAATTGCAAGTAGCCCGAAACTTATTTTTATTAGAATATGCCGGAGGAAAACTTCATATTCCGACAATTTCTACAGCAAAATCAGTTGAATTAATTAAGGAAGCTAAAGCCAAAGGATTACAAGTTACCTGTAGCGTATCTGTACATCATTTAGTTCTTACTGATGAAAAATTAGAAGGATTTGATACGAGATTTAAAGTAACTCCACCGTTGCGAACTGAAACCGACAGAAAAGCGCTTATTAACGCTGTTCTTGACGGAACAATCGACATAATTACTTCAGATCACAATCCGATTGATATTGAGTTCAAGAAAATGGAATTTGATACCGCTAAAAACGGGACAATTGGTTTAGAAAGTGCTTTTGGAGCTTTGTTAACTGTTTTACCTTTAGAAACGGTTATTGAAAAACTAACCTTAGGAAAAGCGGTTTTTGGAATCGAAAACAATTCAATTGCTGAAGGTTCTAAAGCTAACTTTACTTTCTTTACACCGGAAGGAAAATCAACTTTTACGAAAGAAAATATTCTTTCAAAATCTAAAAATTCTACCTTTTTAGGAACTGAAATTAAAGGCTCAGTTTACGGGATTTTAAATCAAAATAAACTTGTTACCACAAAATAATTAAAATGAATAATTCAATACAAGAGGGAAAATCAATCGCAATAACCAGTTACATTTTGATCATTGGTGTTTTAATTGCGATGTCGATGAACTCTGAAAATAAAAACAGTTTTGCCTCTTTTCATATCCGTCAGGCTTTAGGTTTGTCTTTGACTTTTATTTCTTTCGGAGCTATTATCAGCAACTTTGATAGTTTTATGATTACTTTCCCAATGTGGATCTGTATTTCAATTTTATGGACTTACGGAATTTTTAGTGCTATTCAGGGACAAACAAGACCGATTCCGTTAGTTGGAAATCTTTTTCAGAAATGGTTTAAATCTATCGGATAGTAAAATTCCAATCTTTTTAAATTCCAAATTCCAACAATTCACAATTCACAACTTACAATTCACAATTAAAAAAATGAATCTATCTTTAGAATATAAAATACAAGAACCAAAAGTCATTTTAGACAAAAATCCCGTTTTAATATTATTACACGGATACGGAAGCAACGAAGCTGATTTATTCTCATTTGCAACTGAACTTCCGGATAATTATTATATTATTTCTGCCAGAGCGCCTTATGATTTACAATACGGAGCTTACGCCTGGTACGCAATCAATTTTGATGCTGATCAGAATAAATTTTCAGATAACGAACAAGCCAAAACTTCACGCGATTTAATTGCGAAATTCATTGACGAATTAGTGGCTAATTATCCAATTGATGCCAACAATGTAACTTTAATTGGTTTTAGCCAAGGTTCTATTTTGAGCTATTCAGTTGCACTTTCTTATCCTGAAAAGATTCAGAGAGTAGTTGCAATGAGTGGTTATTTTAATAACGAAATTATCAGGGAAGGTTTCGAGAAAAACGACTTCAAAAATCTTAAAATATTTGCTTCACACGGAACTGTCGATCAGGTGATTCCTGTAGATTGGGCAAGAAAAACGCCTGCAGCTTTAGAAAGCTTAAATATTCCAATTACTTATAAAGAATATCCTGTCGGGCATGGAGTTGCACCTCAGAATTTCTTTGATTTTAAAAACTGGCTTGTGGGTTAGTTTTCAGTCTCAGTTTACAACAATCTAAATCCTTAAAAAATGAGCATTACAAAACTTGAAAATCCGGCATTAGTCTTAATCGATATTCAAAAAGGATTTAATGATGTTTCTTATTGGGGTGGCGATCGCAATAATGTAAATGCAGAACAAAAAGCTGGTGAACTTCTGGAAATCTGGAGAGCTAAAAAGCTGCCTATTTTCCATATTCAACATTGCTCCTCTAATCCGAATTCCATTTTAAACGAAACAAATCCCGGAAACGAATTCCAGGATGTTGTAAAACCGATTGCAGGTGAAACCATCATCAAAAAGAACGTAAACAGTGCTTTTATAGGAACAAATTTAAAAGAGCTACTTGATGATGCAAAAATTACAAATCTTGTGATTGTAGGCTTAACAACAGATCATTGTGTTTCTACAACTACCAGAATGGCTGGAAATTTTGGTTATTCGACGTATTTAGTTGCTGATGCAACGGCAACTTTTAATAAAAAAGGCATAAACGGAGAAGATTTTTCTGCAGAAACAATTCATCAAACCGCTTTAGCAAGTTTAAATGAGGAATTTGCGCAGGTTGTTACTTCTGATTTTATAAAAGAAATAGTTTAATAGAAACTCCTTTAAATACAAAAGGCGAGAAATAGTTCTCGCCTTTTATATTTTATATTAAAATGGTTTTTAACTTTTAGAATTGCTATTCCCCTGTATAAATAATCTTCTCTCCTTTTTGCAAAACATAACCTTTCCAGGGAATTAACTGAAAATCATCTTTAATCCAGGGCTCTCCTTCTGATTTTCTTTCCAGAATAATAGATTCCTTTTGTGTATCTAAGAAAAGTTCCGCTTTATCACCATCAAAGATTACGTAGGCAACTGTTGTATAGGTTTTTCCGTCTTCGGCGTGAGATAATTTAGTGCTGTTTTCAAAAATTCGAATGCATTCCTTTTTAAGAATGGACCAGGTATAACCTGCAGACCCTTTACAACCATGAGAATCTGAATCACCACCAACTACAGCCTGTGAGTCAGTTTCTTCTTTTGCTGCTTTTGTAGTTTCTTGTGATGGCTTCTTTTCTTCAGAAACTTTTTTGGCACAAGAAAATGAAAGACCAATAATAATTGAAAATAAAAATATCTTTTTCATAAATCCTATTTTTTAAAAAGTGGTGATAAAAAATAGCATTTTAAATACTATTTTTGATACAACCAGCTTTGATTAACTTCAAAAGTAATATTATCATCGTTATCAACAAAATATTTTAACAAGACTTCTCCCCATAATTCTCCATTACTGTAATCTGCAATGATCCATCTGTGGTTTAGAATTTTTATTTTATTGATAATAAATTTGTTCGGACCAATTTTATCCTGACCTGTATAAGGATTCCCGTTTGGATTAGCATTTAAATCCAATAACTTTTCGGTTACAACCGGAATTAATTTTTCATATAAAATTACTTTTCCACCAGAAGCGCTGTTGTCAAAATAATTCTGAGCATTTTCATTGTGTTCTAAAGAAAAATAATCGGCTTCGGCCAATTTTCCCGACACTAAATTTATACTATCTCTAAGCTTCTTAGTTGTTTTATCATATCGTTCTTGTCCAAATTTTACTTCTCGGCTGTAGAACATATAAGTAAAAATATTCATTAATATCGCAAGGATAAAAAGGTAAAGCATTAAGGATTTTTTCATTTTGTGTATTATATTAAATTGTAATTTCTAGATTATCATAAGCCAGGAAGACGTTTTCAGGAAGTTGTTTTTGTACTTCTTCGTGAAACCCTAAAACATGGCTAATGTGCGTTAAATAAGCTTTCTCTGGTTTGACTAAATTTATAAAATCAAGTGCTTCCTGCAAATTAAAATGCGTATCATGAGGTTCGACACGCAAAGCGTTTACCACTAAAACTTTAAGGTTTTTTAATTTTTCAACTTCGACCTCGTCAATTGTTTTGACATCGGTTAAATAGGCAAAATCATCAATACGATAACCAAAAACCTGTAAATCGCCGTGCATTACGTTAACCGGAATTGCCATTTTATCTCCCACGGCAAACGGTTCGTTATTTACAACTTCGATAGTTTTAACGCTTGGGGCTCCCGGATATTTGTTTACGGTTTCAAAAACATATTCAAAACGACGTTTTAGATTGTCGATTACACGTTCGTGTCCGTAAACCGGAATTTCTCCCTGACGGAAATTAAACGGACGAATATCATCTAAACCAGCTGTATGATCTGCGTGTTCATGCGTAAATAGAATAGCATCGAGTTTTCGGCAGCCACACGAAAGCATTTGCTGCCTAAAATCGGGCCCACAATCGATTACATATGAGTGTTCATCCCACCTTATCCAAATAGAAACGCGAAGCCTTTTGTCCTTAACATCAGTGCTTTTACAAACGGGATGATCAACCCCAATAATCGGGATACCTTGAGAAGTACCAGTGCCTAAAAAATATACCTTCAATTGAACTTATTTTTTTTACAAAAATAGGATTATTTCTCTTTCATTAGAAGCCTAATTTGCTAACTTTGTAACAAATCTATTTAAAATAAAATGGGTACAGAAATAAAACTCAAAGGTGACAAGGTCATCGAACAGATTCCTTCTATAAAAGACAAAGCGTTACGCATTAATTTAAACGAGAATATTTACGGAACATTTGCTGAAATTGGTGCTGGACAAGAAACGGTTAGGCATTTTTTCAGATCCGGAGGTTCATCGGGAACTATTGCAAAAGCAATGTCTGCCTATGACAAAGATTTTAGTGATGCCGTTTACGGAATTGAAGGCGACGGTCGTTACGTTACTGAAAACCGACTTAAAAAAATGTTGACCTTTGAAGGTGAACTTATTGAAGAGCGTTTAAGTAGAGAAAAACACCCTAATAAACTTTTCTTTAGTTACGCCAATACGGTTGCTACTATTGATTTTGCAAAACAATTTAAAGGTCACGGCTGGGTTGGAATACGATACCAAATTGAGCCAGACGAAGCTTATAACGAAATTATTCTTCATATTCGTTTTAAAGAGACTGATGCCCGACTACAACAAGAAACACTGGGAATTTTAGGTGTAAACTTAATTTACGGTGCTTTTTACAAATACAATGATCCAAAACGATTACTTCGTTATTTATACGATCACTTAGACAAAGACCAGCTTGAAATCGATACTATTAACTTCTCAGGACCTCGTTTTGCAGATGTTGATAATCGTTTGATGAGTTTACAACTGGTTAAAAACGGAATGACAGATGCCGTAATGTTTAACCCTGAAGGGAAAAACGTATTGCCTGCTGCCGTTTTGTACAAGAAAAACCTTCTTGCCTTTAGAGGAAGTTTCCGTCCGGTTACCAATGTAAATCTTGATATGTATCAGAAATCATTAACAATGTTTCTGGAAGAAAACAAGGTTGAAAAAGATAATACTTTAGTTGTTTTTGAAATTACACTTTCGAATTTACGTTCTGATGGTGAAATTGATGAACGCGATTTCATGGACAGAGCAGAATTGTTATGTTCATTAGGTCAAACTGTAATGATTTCTAATTTCCAGGAATATTATAAAGTTGTGGAATATTTTGCTAATTATACCAAAGCAAGAATG
Source organism: Flavobacterium sp. LAR06 (assembly GCF_041946075.1). NCBI lineage: Bacteria > Pseudomonadati > Bacteroidota > Flavobacteriia > Flavobacteriales > Flavobacteriaceae > Flavobacterium > Flavobacterium sp. LAR06. Next base: position 262,397 of record NZ_JAUTYT010000004.1, read on the forward strand.
GGATTAGCAATGGGTGTAAACAACTTAGTTGATATTTTTGATGAGAAATACTACCGTCATTTAAGTGGAGGAATTCTGGAAGCTTTCGGAAAACTATTCTACCGTGATATGAAAGTATTCTTATATCCAATGTTGGGTGAAAATGGAGAAATTATTACTTCTGACAATCTAAAAGTACATCCACGAATGAAAGAATTGTATAAATTCTTTAAATTCAACGGAAAAGTAGTTGACATTAAAGATTACGATCCAAACATATTAAATGTATTCTCGAGAGAAGTTTTGAAAATGATCAGTCAGGGAAAAACAGGCTGGGAACCAATGCTTCCTTCCGGAGTTGCCGAAATTATAAAGGAACATCACCTTTTTGGATATCATCCGGAAAAGGAATTAGAACAGAATACTTAAAAAAATCCCTGAAAGAAAAGTTTTTCTTTCGGGGATTTTTTTTTGTTTCAAGTTTTTTTTGTTTCAAGTTTCAAGTTTTCGCTCAGGGTTGTTTTACATTCTTAACCTGAAACCTGAAACTAAACTTCTACTTCAAAATCTGTGAAGCGTGTTCTTTTGTTTTTACTTTTTCGATTACTTCTTCGATAATTCCTTTTTCATCGATTACGAAAGTGGTTCTATTGATACCATCGTATTCTCTTCCCATGAATTTCTTTGGTCCCCAAACGCCAAATGCATTGATAACTGACTTGTCTTCGTCTGCCAATAATGGAAAAGGAAATTCGTATTTGTCTTTGAATTTTAATTGTGCTTTTTGACTGTCGGCACTAACTCCTAAAAGCTCATAATTGTTTGCTTTAAAACGCTCAAAATTATCTCTTAGATCACAAGCTTCTGCTGTACAGCCAGGTGTACTTGCTTTTGGGTAAAAGAAAACGACTAATTTTTTTCCGGCATAATCGGCCAGTTTATGTGTTTTTCCATCCTGATCTACTCCGGAAAAGTTTGGTGCTTTATCGCCTTTTTGTAATGTTACCATGTTCTTATTTTAGTTTTTAGTTTTTTTAGAGTAAAGAATATAGAGTACAGAATAAAGATTTTAGTTTTTGGATTTGGTTCAATATTTCTACTACTAACTTATTAATTCATAACTTATACTTTATATGTTTTTTTGCCCCAGATTGACGTGGAAACCCCGGAATTGTGGTAGTTTACATTTTTTGCAATAAAAAAGCGACCAACGGAAGCTCTTTTTATTACTTAAAAATATTACTAACACAATGAGGAGTTGAAACGGAAAGCTGGATTAGGCACATCATTAAAATTATACTATTTTTACGAGATTAAAAATACGGAAATGAATAAAGAAGCCCGCGTACAATTTGTTATAAATACGTTAAAAGAACTCTACCCTACTATCCCTGTTCCACTTGATCACAAAGACCCTTATACTTTATTAATTGCAGTTTTGCTATCGGCGCAATGTACTGATGTACGTGTGAACCAGATTACTCCGTTACTTTTTGCAAAGGCTGACAATCCGTATGATATGATCAAAATGTCTGTGGAAGAAATTAAGGAAATTATTAGACCTTGTGGTTTATCTCCAATGAAATCGAAAGGAATTCATGGTTTATCACATATTTTAATTGACAAACATGACGGGAAAGTTCCACAGAGTTTTGAAGCTCTTGAAGAGTTGCCAGCTGTTGGACATAAAACGGCCAGTGTTGTCATGTCTCAGGCTTTTGGCGTTCCTGCATTTCCGGTAGACACTCATATTCACAGGTTGATGTATCGATGGAATCTTTCGAATGGAAAAAACGTGGTTCAGACAGAGAAAGACGCAAAAAGATTATTCCCCAGAGAAATATGGAACGATTTACATCTTCAGATTATTTGGTACGGAAGAGAATATTCGCCTGCGCGTGGCTGGAGTCTGGAGAAAGATATTATTACCCGAGCTGTTGGCAAAAAATCAATAATAGAAGAAGCTGCTAAAAAATAATCTAGCAGCTTCTTTTTATTTTTTACATGCTTCCTTTTAAGGCATTGTATTCATTTGTCATATCTAATGACCTGTAAATACCTAAAAGTGATTTTGTCGCATCTGTATTTTTAGGCTCTAAAGTAAGCGCTTTTTTAAGATATGGAATTGCACTGCGCGCTATATCATCTTTTTTTGCATTTAACTGATCGTACTTTTGCATTTCTGCAGCCGAAGTTCCTAAAGCCGCTATTTCATTAGCTAAATCTTTTTTCTCTTCTAACTTCAAGTAAGCCATATTAATATAGGCATCAACATTATTAGGATCTAACTCTAAAACATAATTATAAATATTTTCTGATTTGGCGTACTCTTTTTTCTCTAGATAAGCATAAGCTAAATTACCATTGATCTCTATTTTTTTAGAAGGAACTGATTCGGTTCTTGGTTTTTCGTAAAATCCTTGTTGAATAGCTGACTCTCTGGCTTTTGGAGAAACGAAAACATCTTCTTCTTTTGTTTTCTTGTTTGTAGCGTAATACAAAACTCCTTTTCCGGAATAATTAATCTTTTTTAGGTGTTCATAATATTTAATGGCTGTATCAAAATCCTTTGCGTTTAGAGAGGAAGATGCTGCATTACAAAGATTTAAGGTATCTTTTTTATCAAACAAATACACTTTATAGCTTTTCTCAGCACTTTCTTTGAACTTACCACTATTAAAATCGGCCATTGCTCCATTTACAAGGCTAGATTTCATTTCTTTTAATGCTGCATTCGCCTTAATAGTAAATTTGAATTTTCCTGATTCATTCTCGTATAAAAATACATCCTGATACGCCTGAGAAGCCAACGTAAAATTGTTAGCCGCCTCTATATTTTTGACAGCTAAATCTTTTAAAACATTTCCTTTTAAGAAATAATAATCTGATTTAGCTTCATCAGTTGCATTAAGAATAAGATATTCTGTTTTATTTAAAATTGCCAGCGCTTCCTGGCTTTTTCCTTTATCGTACAGAGACTGTGCCTCTTTGATCTGGTCTTGTTGAGCGAATGCTCCAATATTTATCAATAAAAAAAATGATAATATCTGTAGGTTCTTCTTCATTTGGGTTTGGTTTGGTTGTTAAATGCTTCTGTTTTTTTGAGCAATTTATGCAGAACAAAATTTTAAGAGGAGTTAAGTTCAGCGTAAATTTATTATTGCAAACTAAGAATAGCTGGCAAAACGCTCCATTCATTATTGTTTTTTTTTAAAACATTAATACGCTTACAACAAACAAACAAAACAATTCAGTGTAGTTTTTCTTCATAGATTATTGGTTATTGGTTAAACATTTATTATTCGCTATCATTATTAAGTTTCTATTCATTTAATTGTTTTAATACGAAAAAAACCTCATTTACCCCAATTAACAGTATTAAATCCAACTTTTTTAACTAAAATAAAACTAAATACCGAATAAACAAATAAATTTTAACCTAAATATAACATTTTAACTAAAGCACGAGAAAAATCAGACAAAAACAGCTGCTATTGCATAAGTGAAAACAAAAAAGAAATAATAATCTTACTTTCAATTTACTTATAAATAAAAAAACTCACTATCTGCATTTATTTGCAAATAGTGAGTTTTTCAAACCAAGAGTTAATTGGTTTTGAAAATAAACATCCGACTAAAATAGTGGGCTGTTTAATTAGCTATAATCTCAAAACTTTTATCTTTAACTTTCACGACTGTCAATGCTTGTGAATAGTTTAATAAGAAAGAAACAACTTCTTTCTTCGGTTTTAGATTTTCAGAAGCTAATTCCTTCTTAGAGTAAATTTTCGCCATACTATAAATATGTTTATATAAAGTATAACGAGCTAATTTACAAAATAGTATTAGTTGGTTAAAATAATTTGATGTTTATCAATTATTTTTCTTAAATTCATTAGCGCGTAACGCATTCTTCCTAGAGCTGTATTGATGCTAACATTCGTAAGTTCAGAGATTTCCTTAAAACTCATATCCTGATACATACGCATTACCAACACTTCTTTTTGATCTTCTGGAAGTTCTTCAATCAATCTTTTTAGATCAACTTCGACCTGATCAACGATCATTTTTCCTTCGATTGTTAGAGAATCGTCAGACATTACAGAAAAAATAGAAAACTCTTCTGTCTCTCTGTACATTGGCATTTTTTTAGTTTTACGAAAGTGATCTACAATTAAATTGTGAGAAATACGCATAACCCAAGGCAAAAATTTACCTTCTTCATTATATGAATTGCTTTTTAAGGTTTTAATTACCTTAATAAAAGTATCTTGAAAAATATCATTTGAAATATCTCTATCAGCAATCTTTGAATATATAAATCCATATATTTTAGACTCGTGCCTTTTAATTAGTATCGAAAGAGCGGTTTCATTGCCTTCGATATAATTCTTTACTAATAGAGCGTCTGGAATATGCAGATCAGCCATAATACTACTTTTTTAGTTTTTATAATTTGGAGTAATTTTTCTAAAAAGTAATTTTATTGTATAGGCGGATCTTTTTTAGTTTATGTTAATATCGTGACCAAATTTAACAAATAATTATTTTAAAAAGCAAATAAAAGCGAGAATAATTAATAGAAATATAGTAAAAAAAATAAACAAAAGTTAAACTTTATCGATAAAGTGCGTTAAAACATTAGTTTTTACAAATAGCGATGCTATAAAAAGTTAGACATAAATAACTTACAATTAAACACTTATACTATTTACATCTAACTTTTTCATCATTTATTTGCTACTGATATACACGTACATAATCTACATAAAACTTTTGCGGTAACACTTTATCATCTACTTGAGGACCTCCAAAATTACCTCCTATTGCTAAATTAACGATGATATAAAAAGGTTTATCAAAAGGCCAGGTATTTTCATTTTTTTCTATTGGATTAAAAGTATATACCAAGGCAGTATCTACAAAAAAAGCAATTTTATCTTTTGTCCATTCAATTGCATAAACGTGATATCCTTCTTCAATGTTAGGAGAAGGTGTTCTTTTAGTATTAATTGTATTTCCATGACTGTCTTGTGTATGTAAGGTTGTATACACCATGCCCGGATCTCTACCAATATATTCCAGAATATCTATTTCACCTGTTTTTGGCCAATGAACCTCATCTATATTAGCACCCAACATCCAGAATGCCGGCCACAAACCGTGACCAACTGGTAATTTTGCTCTTGCTTCGATTCGGCCGTACAGAAACTCTTTTTTACCTTTCGTGGTAATTTTGGTAGAAGTATATTTATTATCTTCTTTTTTAGCCTCTATTATTAAATTTCCATCTTTAAATTCGTGGTTTGTTTTGGTATAAATTTGCCTTTCGTTATTACCGAAGCCACAAAGATTTGGACAACCATCGCCTATTTCGAAATTCCAATCCTTCTCATTTAAATTTTTATCAGTGAAATTTTCCTCCCACACCAGTTTTCTTTTTACTTCTTGTGCAAGGCAAAAACTGCTAATCAATAGCAATACCATTATTTTTTTCATAGTATCATTTTAAAATTACAAAAATTAAGAAGGTCAGCCTAAAACTGACCTTCTCATTTCATTATTACTAATTAATCTATAATCTATTGATACACTCTAACGTAATCAATCTCCAAAGAAGACTGTGTGAAAGCTGCATCAATATTGCCACCCAAATTACCTCCCATTGCGACATTTAAAATTAAGAAAAAGTCGCTATTAAAAGGCAAAGAACCATCATTAGGAACGGAATGAATCTGCACATCATCTACAAATGTTGTAACTGATGCAGGACTCCAAATTGCTTTATAAACATGAAATTCAGTTGAAACATTTGGAATTGTTTTAGAACCTGTATTCCCTTCTCCTCCTGAATGTCCAGGATAATGGAGTGTACTCAAAATAACATTTTGATTTTTCCCAACATGTTCCATAATATCAATCTCTCCGCAGGCAGGCCACGGTTTAGTCGCATAATTCTGGCCCAACATCCAGATTGCCGGCCATGTCCCTACACCAATTGGAAGTTTAGCCCTAACCTCAACTTTTCCATAAGTAAAGGCAAATTTAGCATCTGTTTTTAATCTTGCCGAAGAATATTCTGCACCACCAGAAGCTTCCTTTTTCGCTGTAATTTTAAGGTTTCCTCCTTGTACAATTACATTTGTTGCTGAGTTAGTGTAATTCTGTTTCTCATTATTTCCCCAACCATTATCACCTCTGCCTAAATCATAGTTCCATTTTGTTGCATCGGGAGCTCCATCAGTATTGAACTCATCTGACCAAACTAGTTCTGTAAAATCTGCCGGTGGAGTTTGAGTTGGTTTTGTAGTTGTAAAAATATGATACCATGCCAAACTTGAGTTTCCGCCCATAACAGCTCTAACCACCATTCTGTTTTCTGTAATTGATAAGATCTCATACGAACTCTGACCAATATAGTAGCCCATAAATCCACCATCAGAGAAGTTTAACATTGTTCCTCTTGTCTGCGTTGCATGATCCGGATTTTTTGTTACAACTGATTCCGAAGGACTCAATGAAACTGTTTTAACTCCTGATGCATCATAAGCCAAACAATCATCTCCATCTCCGCTTCCTCCTGCTACATTTTTGAATGATGCATTAAAGAAGGTTGCTCCTCCATTATCTAGTTCGAATTTCAATTGTCCTTCTACGAGAGAGAATGTCAATACGTTGTCGTATAAACAGCTGCTTGTTGGTGATCCTGCTTTTTCAAAAGGTGCAGCTGAATAATAATTTGAATAGTAATTTTTGGTAGCATCTCCATCATTTTGACCTACTCCTAAATGTGCTGGTTCTGAGGCTGACCAATACCATTTCTTAGAGGTTCCGGCGGTCAGGAACTGAACAGCTTCTTCATCATTAAAGTTACTAAGTACCGTAACATCCAATGTCGTGTTGGTAGCTATACCGCCTTTACCTGATGCGATTACTGTAACAGTATAAGTATTCACTCCTGTTTTTGTAAAACGCTTAGTAAACACACCGCTTGGAGAATTTTCTGAGGTTCCGTCACTAAATACATATTTATAAGATACTGCATTATCTGCGGTTGCAATTAGCTTTACCATTCCTGAACCATCTCCATCCGGAGCATCGGCAGTTTTTCCGACAATTTCAGCTGTTACTTTAAGATTTGATGGTGCTGACAAATCGCCAAATGCATAATCATCTTTCTGGCAACTTACTGTCAAAAATAGTGACAGTAATCCTATTATATTTATAATTATCTTTTTACTCATGATTTCGTTTTTTTAATTGGATTGTTTAATGTCATCAAAATAATAGGTCTTTCCTGTGCCGTTAACTCCAAAGTCAAAGAATACTACTACTCGCTGAAATTGATTGGCTGTTGTGGCTCCATTGAAATCAAAAGTTAGTTCTTCCCATCCGTTCGCTACAGTTGTAGTTGCATCTACTTCTTTATTAATTGCACTATCAGACATGTTTTCAAACTTCATTTTTACAACAATTCCTGCCTGAGGCGACCATACTTTCATCTTCATCTTTTTGAAAGTAGAAAAATTAAGCGGATTTGCCAATTCAATGAACGATCCAGCCCAGGTTTCAGCACCACTTCCTTTTGTTAAAGCTCCTACTTTTGCAGATGTATTAATTCCTGCTTTATCCGGATTATCAGCTAATACTGAATTAGCTCCTCCAAAACTGGTAAACCCATAGGTCAATACAGAAGATTCAAAAGTTAATGGTAATTTTAATGTTTCCACACCTGCAGTCAATTCTATATCATCAAAATAGTAATCAGCTCCTGTTCCATTATTTCCAAAATCGAAGAACACTACCAGTCTTTGATAATTCTTAGCATTATCAACTGCAGAGAAATCGAAAGTTAATTCTTCCCAACCGTTTGCAATTGTATTAGTTACATCCACTTCTGCATTAATATCAGGATTTGTTAAGTTCTCTAATTTCATCTTAACTACAATTCCTGCTTTTGGCGACCATGCTTTCAGTTTGATTTTTTTCAATGTTGAAAAATCAATTGGTGCGCCTAATTCCATAAACGAACCGGCCCAAACTTCTGAACCTGCACTTTTATTTAACTTAGCCACTTTTGCGCTTGGATTTTCTTCGTTTACACCTGGATTATTAGCCACAACTGTGTTTGCTCCTCCAAAATTAGTAAAAGCATAATTCAGGGTTGTAGATTCAAAATCAACTGGTAATAAAACCGGATTCGAGATTGTAATTGTTTCTTCATAAGTTGTGGTTGCAACACCACCGCTCAATGCTACCACTTTTACATTATACTCTCCAACATTAGCATACGTATGTTTAATGGTTTCGCCTTCCATGAAATCTACTGGAGTTTCATCTGGAGTTTCACCAAAATAAACCTGAAAGAAAGTTTCTAAGTTTGCTTTTGCAGTAACTGAGGCTGACAAATTATCTCCTATAACATGTGCCAATGTCACTTGTAAATTAGTTGGTGCCAAAAACGAAACGGCTACTTCCTGAGTTACCTCTGTTATTTTTCCATTAATTCCCATAGCCTTAATTTTGGCTTGATAAACTCCTTCAGGATAGGTGTGATCAACCGTAGCTCCCGGCGCCAGATATTCTGATTCTGAACTTCCATCTCCAAAATTTACTTTGTACTGTGTAACACCTTCTCCTTTAGGCAAAAAAGTGACCTTACCTGAATTATCTTGTGCTATGGTGGTCAAAGCAGATATATTAGTTGGTGTGCTTACACCATCTAAATCAATATTGCTGCTTTCATCGCTTGAACAACCACTGAAAATGGTTATAACGAAAAGACTTATAATAAAATGTATTTTTTTCATAATAGTGTTTTTATTTAGTATCCAGGGTTTTGTTGCCAATTTCCATTTGCGAATTGAATTTCTTCAATTGGAAGCGGAAATAATTCATTTTTATTAGCAGTAAAACCCGGGATTTTCCCAACTGCTTTTCCTGTTCTAACCAAGTCAAAGAAACGTTGCCCTTCTCCAAAAAGTTCTGCTCTTCTTTCAGCCCAAATAAAATCAGTAAGGGCTGCACCAGAAACTGTAATGTCATGGTTATTGTCGCCAAAAGCACGTCTTCTGACTTGATTTAAATAAGTTCTTGCTTTTCCGTCATCAATTGCGCTACGGTTGTATGCTTCAGCCGCCATTAATAAAACATCTGCATAACGTATCGCTCTGTAATTGTTAGGATTTGTCAAATTCAAATCTCCCTGAGCATTATCACTTCTTTTTCTTGGCAAATATTTTCTATTAAAATAACCAGTGTCCTCATTTCCTTTTCCAAATGAAACTCCTTTTCCTCCATCATAATTTGTATTTGCTGCTGCCCATGCTGCAATGTCCAGTATGGCAACATCTTTACGTTTATCTCCAACTTCAAAAGAGCTTGCAGCTTCTGCAGTAGGAACATTAAAACTAAATCCCGAAGAAAAAAGTGGTCCTGAATAATTTCTTACTCCGCTAAAACCAACTGCGACGTTACCTTCACTACATTGTAAACATGTAAAACCAGCTCCTTCAACATCTGTATATTGTACTTCAAAAACAGATTCACTTCCATTTTCTCCATCCAATTCGAACATTGCATTATAATCCGTTTGCAAACTATATTCCCCAGAAGTTATTACGCCGTCAAGAGCCGTAGCCGCCTGTGCAAATTTATTTTGGTATAGATAAGCTTTTCCTAATAATGCCTGAGCGGCACCTTTAGTAACACGCCCTTTTTGAGATGCTGTTGGAGATAAATTAGCAACCGCAAAAATCAAATCAGCTTCTATCGAAGCATAAACTTCTTCAACTGATGAACGTGGCACTATTTTTTCATCTCCAACTTTAAATCTAACATCTCCTTTCATCGGGATTCCACCAAACCATTTCACTAACTCAAACTGGTAATACGCTCTTAGAAAACGTGTTTCTGCAAGTAGCTGGTTTTTTCCTTCAAAATCGGTTTTATCTTTAAATTCAAGAATATAATTCGCTCTCTGAACTCCTGCAAACATCCAATTCCATATATCTCTCAAGTTACTGTTTACTGGTGTATGAATCATGTCGTCTATTTGCTGCCAGCCAATTACATCTGTTGGGCTCTCACCTCCTGCTAATGTATTATCTGAAGCAATTTCTCCCAATAAAGCATTAGCATAAGAGGACTGCAATAAATCATAAGCAGCAACTAAGGCATCATTATAGTCTTCTTTTGAATTGAAATAATTTTCAGAATCAATAGAATATTGAGGTCTTGGACTTACAAACTCATCTGAACAAGAAATACTAATTGTCGAGAACAGTGCAAGTGTTATAATGGTTGTAATTAAATACTTTTTCATTTTTATTGAAATTAAAAATTAATGTTTAAACCCAATAAATAGGTTCTTGGAACTGGGTAAAATCCATAATCAATTCCGGCACCAATTGGTGATTGAGAAACTCCATCTTTATTAGTTGGCCCAAATGAAGCGCCTGGATCAAAACCTTTATATTTAGTAAAAGTGTATAAATTATTTACGCCTGTATAAAGTCTTAGTTTAGTAATTCCCGCTTTTTGAGTTACTTTTGGATCAATTGTATATCCTAATTGTATATTTTGAATTCTGAAGTAAGAAGCATCTTCAACAAAATAATCTGAAAGCACATTGTTTGCAGTTGCTCCTGTAGTTACTCTAGGTACAGAATTGCTTGTTCCGGGACCTGTCCATCTATCCAAAACATAATCTAATCGATTAGCATCAGAAAGTACACGTTCGTAGTTACGAACCATACCATTTTCTATAGAAGCGAAGCTATAAAGTGCAAAATCAACATTTTTATAATTTAATTGAATATTAAAACCCATTGTAGCATTTGGAATTGGATCTCCAATATTGGTTTTATCTTTAGTATCAATCACTCCATCACCATTTACATCTACATAACGAATATCTCCTGGTGACGCATTTGCTCCTAAAGCTAATTGTGAGGGATGGGCATCGACTTCGGCCTGATTTTGAAACAATCCGTCAGTTTTATAACCATAGAAATATCCAATTGGTTTTCCGGCTTCCATGCGCGATGCCGCTGGCTGTCCTACTCCAAAATTTCCCTGTTCAATAATTCCGGTTCCGTTTTTTACTTCAAGCACTTCATTTTTGATAAAGGTTGCATTATAACCTACACTCAAGCTAAAGTTTTCTGAAAATCTCTCTTTATAATCAATTGCAAATTCAATTCCTGAATTTCTAACTGTACCCGCATTTAAGGTTGGTGGGGTTGCACCCGGAGCACCAACGCCTGTAATCCCTGAAACTGGAATATCCGGTATCAATAAGTCTTTTCTGGTATCAATAAAATAATCTGTTACTATAGATATTTTATCGTTGAATAATCGAAGATCTAAACCAACATCAAATTTTTTGGCTTCTTCCCATTTCAAGTTAGGATTTGGTATTTGCCCTGTAGCTACTCCACTAACCAAATTACCATCAAATAAATAGGTCGCTTCTCCATTTAAAAGGCTCAAATAACCATTATTCGGAATTTGATCATTTCCTAATGTACCATAACTAGCTCTTAGTTTCATGAAATTAAATGTTTTCGATTCACCAAAGAAATCTTCATCAGAAATCACCCATCCCGCTGTAAATGACGGAAAATATCCCGTTTTATTATCTGGTCCAAATTTTGTCGAGGAATCACGTCTGATCATTGCAGAAAGAAGATATTTCCCTTTATAATCGTATTGTGCTCTTGCAAAATAAGATAACCTTCTTTGATCGTAAACATAACCTCCGGTATTCAAGGCTGTTGGTAACCCTTTGGTTAAAGAAAGATCTGCATAATCCCATGAATTATTAGGAACATCAAAGCCAGTTGCATTCATAGAATTCCCCCATTGCTTGTAAATCGTATTACCTAATGTTGCTGTGATATTATGATTCTCTCCGATTTTCGTAACATATGTTCCATAAATATCAAATGAATAATCATTATCATTTGTTGTGGTTTGTGTTACAGAACTTCTTTGTACATCAAAAACTTTTCCGCCATAACTTATTTTTTTTCCAAACGTTTTGCCTTCACTGTTTGAGGTATTAAATCCTATTGAGCTTGAAAGGGTAAATCCTTTGAAAATTTTATAATCCAAACCAAAATTACCATTCAGTTTTTTATAGTTGTAATCGTTGTAAGTATTCGCGATTTGCGCTAACGGATTTATAATTTCTGTTCCCAATCCTGTTGTACTTGGCACTAAAGTAAAATCGCCATTTGCATCATAAGGAACAAAAGTTGCCGGTACGTTTAAAGCATTAAACAATACAGATCCTAATCCATTTTCATTAATGGATTTTCTATTAAAATAAGTGTAAATTACATTAGTTTTTACTTTGAATTTATCACTTAAATCAGCTCCCAAAGCTAATCTGGCCGTATTTCTTAAGAAACCTGATTTATCCTGTCCCACTATACCTTCCTGATCTAAATGTGAACCACTGATAGAATACGTAATCTTTTCAGATCCTCCGGATATTGTTAAATCAGTGTTTAAAATAGGTACACCTGTTCCTAAAACTTCTTTTTGCCAGTTCGTTCCTTTTCCTAAACCACTTACATTTGGATAAGGAAGTGCTTTTCCTCCATTAGCATAACTTTCATTTAATAATAAAGCATATTCAGTGGCATCTAGCATTGGTAATTTTCTTGAAGCTTCCTGAAATCCTGAATAACTATTAAGAGAGACTTTTGTTTTTGAATTTTTCTTTCCCATTTTAGTAGTAATCAAAATAATTCCGTTTGCCGCAATAGTTCCATAAATGGCAGCTTGTGCATCTTTTAAAACAGTAATAGTTTCAATGTCATTAGGATTTAATAAGCTTAGATCGCCTACATAACCATCAATAATTGCTTGCGGGCCATTTTCTCCATTGGTTGCAATACCACGAATACGAATATCCAATTTTGCACCGGGAGCTCCGGATTGGGTAGTTACATTTACTCCTGAAACAGTTCCTTGTAAAGCTTGTTCTACCTTTATAGGTTTTAAAAGATCTAATGTTTTACTGTCTACTATAGAAACTGCTCCTGTTACTTCTCTCTTCTTTTGAGATCCATAACCAATTACAACGACTTCTTCGAGAGATCTGGTATCATCGCTCATTTTGACTGTAATTTTGGCAGCTGAAACAACAACTTCCTGCGTTCGATAACCAATATAACTTAAAACAATTGTGGTTCCGGTTGAAACACCAGAAAGTTTAAAGGATCCGTCAAAGTCTGTGGTTGTACTTTTTGACGAATTTTTAACTTTTACATTTACGCCTGGTAATGATAACCCAGCGCCATCTTGTACAGTTCCGTTAACATCAAAAGATTGCGAAAACGCAAAAGATGTAAACAGTAATAGTACGGTTAGTAATAATTTTGATTTCATAATTAGTTAGTTTTTATTGAAAGATAAATTTATCTGATCCAATTAGGAAAACGACAAAGTTAACCTCAACAAAAAACATACATCACAAAAAAAATATCACTTAATTACATATATATCAAAAAAACCCTTGGTTTAACTATAAATTACAAATGTTAATTTATTTAACAAAAACACGACAAAAGCACAACAAAACGTTAATGTTGAGGTAATGTATAGTTTTTTGAAAGCGATTTTAAGCTTCCTATACAGCTAGAATATATTCGACTAAGCCAATTTCATGCTGTAAATCCATTTTTTTACGCAAACGATATCTTTTTATCTCTACACTTCGAACAGAGATATTAAATAAAGGAGCTATTTCCTTCGAAGAAAGATTTAGTCGCAGGTAAGCACAAAGTCTCAAATCATTAGGAGTTAATAAAGGATGAAGCTGTTTGATTCTTTTTAGAAAATCTTTATCAGCATTATCAAATGCTTCTTTAAAAACATTCCAGGAATCTTCTTCCGTTATATTTTTATTAATGGTACTGATTACAGATTTGATGTTTTTATTATCGTCCTGACTCGTTTTCTTTAAATCTTCTTTAATAAAGGCTAACAATTCGTTTTTACTATTTAAACTCATTGTGGAAACAGCTAATTCCCGATTTTTACTATCTACATCCTGAGAAAGCTGTTCGTTTCTTACTTTCATTAATTGTCTTTCATTTTCCAATTCTTTAATCTCAAGTAAGAGATTATTTTCTTCAATCAATTTCTCTTTTTGTTTATGATAGTAATTTATATAGGCCTTATTGATAAAATAGGCTAACACTAAAAAAAACAGAAAATAAATAAACCAGGCCAAATTAGTCAAATACCAGGGTTTTAAAACGATAAATGTGTACGTAGCTGTATTTTGCAGAATTGTATTAGCGTATCGTGCTCTTACTTTAAAGGTATACTTCCCAGGAGATAAATTTTTAAAATTTACTGTGGCTTTAGTGCTCCACTCGCTCCAATCATTCTGGAAACCTTCCAGTAAATATTGATATTCTGAATTAATATATTTATTGTACTCCGGAACCGTGTAATTTAAAGTGATATTATTTTCATTAAAATGAAAACTTCCCTCATTTTGAATTACCACATTTTTAAGCGTTTCGTTTTGTTTGTTAATTGTGATATCCGTTATAAAAACGGTATAATTTTTAAAACTTAGATCCTCAATATTTAAAGTATAATAACCATCTGTTGTACCTATTAAATAAGTTGATTTTGAAATTTGCGTAATATTTTCAAAACCAAGCATTGAATTGGTCAAAGAAGAAGGAATCGGAATGACATTTTGTTTTAACTGATTGCTCAATTTGCTGGCAGAGAAATAATGAATATAATTTTTAGAAAAAAGCCAGATTTTATTTGAATTATCGACAATTAATTTACCCGAAGTATATTCGTCTTTTTCAAAAATAGAGCTCAGTAAATTATCCTTTTCAAATAATTTTGTATTTGGATTTAGCTTAAAAATCCCACCTTTATAAGCATAATAAATCTGATTATTAAATTTAGTAAGACTTGCATTTATTCCTTTAAGAGGAGATTTATAAGTGTAAAAACCACGTGTTTTTAATAATGATTTATCTAATTTCAACCTAAATATCCCTTTATATTCATGACTTACATAAACATCAAAATTATTTGTGATCTCAAAGTACCTTGACGAATAATCAAAACCTTCAATTTTATTTTTAAAAACCCATTGATTGTTTATTTTTTCAAGAACTGAAATTCCATAATAATTTCCCTGGAGCAATTGATTTTTATTATTTGGTACAGATTCAAACTTCCAGGTTCCGGACGCTGAAAATATGCTTCGGGCAGCATCATTTGTAATGATAAAAGTTCCGGAATCGTGTCCGCAAAAAAGTGTATTATCATACACAAAAAGCGACCAGACTTGTCCTTTTGTACCATTTATAAATTTAAACTCCGTATTACTCTGATTTGGTTTACAAAATAGCCCCTGATTCGTTCCAACATATAGCATAGCATTAAAAGTTGCCGATGCATAAACAGTTCCCAAAACGCCGGAATCGTCTGTAAAACTATGTACTGGAGAATTAATATTAATACAATTGATTCCGTTATCTAATCCTGCCCATAAATTCTGATCTTTATCTTCAAAAAGTGAAAGGGCGGTATTATTACTTAACCCTTTGCGCTGTGAAATATGATATTTTAATTTTCCGTTATTTGATAAAATAAAAATTCCATTCGAAACTGTTCCTAACGCGAAACTCCCGTTCTGAAGAAATTGACTGCTATACACAAAACTTGACTTTAATTCGGCATCAACATCGGTAACAAAACGACTTATTGTATTTCCAACTAACTTATAAATACCATCCAATTGGGTTTGAATAAGCAATCCATCATCTGTAGTAAAAATATTGACAATCGTAAATTTCTTAAGAATTGGATGATCTGAAACTAATTTCGCTTTACCGCTTTCAATTTCAAAAAGGCCTTCTTTTATCGTCTGAAAATAGATGGCATTTTTTGGGGCAAACGATTTTATAACGCCATTTTTTGGGGCAATGATTTTGAACTTTCCTGTTTTAGTATCATAAATATAGATTCGGTTTAAAGATTGAAACAGAATCCATTGATCGTACTTCAGAATATTCCAAAACTGTTCGTCGTCTAGTATTTTATTTTTAATGGTATCGCTAAGCGAAGTATATTTTAATTTACCATTTGCTTGTCGGGTCCAATAACCAAAATTCATATAACAACCCGTATAAATTTTTGTTCCGATGACTTTAACGGAGCGAATAATAGTTTCATTTGGAGCCGGATACAATTGCCAGGTTGTTCCGTTATATTCCAGAAGTCCGTCATTATTGGCAAAATACAAATAGTTTTGATCATCCTGTGAAATCATCCAACTTTGATTTCCTGCACCATAAGCAGAAGAAGAATATTTTACGATTGGTGGAAACTCCTGAGAAAACAGGAAAAAACTCATCAGAAAGAATAGTGTAGCTAGTTTTGTTTTCAAAATTACGATTGTATTAATTTAGTATAAAAACAGTTCTAAAATAGTTTATTTTATGTTGAACCAGCAAGTTTTTGGCAAAAAAAGCATCAATGGCAAAAAGCAACTATACTTGGTAGATTTAGTTAAAATTTGGAACAATCTCATTAACAAAACTCAATTCAAAATTGATTACTTTTGTAAAAATTGACTTTTTTTATGCAAATTGATCTTTCGACACTCGACCCAAAACATAATATTATCATTAAAGGAGCGCAGGTACACAATCTAAAAAATGTAGATGTCGCTATTCCCCGAAACAAACTTGTTGTCATCACAGGTCTTTCAGGATCAGGTAAATCAAGTTTGGCATTTGATACTTTATATGCTGAAGGGCAGCGTCGTTATGTTGAAAGTTTATCATCATATGCACGTCAATTTCTTGGCCGTTTAGACAAACCAAAAGTTGAATATATAAAAGGTATTGCGCCTGCCATTGCTATTGAACAAAAAGTCAATACTACCAATGCGCGTTCGACTGTTGGAACATCAACTGAAATCTACGATTACATTAAACTTTTATTCGCCAGAATTGGTCGTACCTATTCGCCAATTTCAGGACTTGAAGTCAAAAAAAATACGGTTACCGATGTTGTTTCTGATGTAAAAACATTAGAATTAGACAGCAAATGGCTTTTACTTTCTCCTATTCATTTAGAGGAAGGAAGGCAGCTTGAAGACAAATTAAAAGTACTTTTACAGCAAGGTTTTGCCCGTATTTTAGTTGATAACGAAATGGTTCGTTTAGATGAATTTACACCAACAGAAATCCATAAATTAGATAATAAAGATATTCTCCTGATTATTGACCGAATTGTTGTTAAGGAGGAAGAAGAATTCTATAATCGTTTAGCCGATGCCGTACAAACTGCTTTTTTTGAAGGAAAAGGTATTTGTTACTTACAGGAATTAAATTCAGATAAAAGATTTACCTATTCAAATAATTTTGAATTGGACGGAATTACTTTCTTAGAACCCAATGTGCATTTATTCAGTTTTAATAATCCATATGGTGCATGTCCGGTTTGTGAAGGCTACGGAAATATAATTGGTATTGATGCTGATTTAGTGGTTCCAAACACTTCTTTATCTGTTTTTGAAAGTGCGATTTATCCTTGGAGAGGTGATAGCATGAGCTGGTATAAAGACGAATTGGTGAAACATGCCTACAAATTCGATTTCCCAATCCACAAACCTTATTTCCAATTAACAGAAGATCAAAAAGATTTAATCTGGAAAGGAAATCAATATTTCCAGGGATTAAATGATTTCTTTAGAGAATTAGAGGAGAAAAATTATAAAATTCAAAACCGTGTAATGTTGTCTCGCTATCGTGGAAAAACAAAATGTCATGCTTGTCGCGGAAAACGTTTACGCGAAGAAGCTTCTTATGTAAAAATAGGCGGAAGAACAGTTTCAGATTTAGTTGATCTTCCGATTAAACATTTGGTTACATTCTTCAAAGATCTTCAATTAAACAAATACGAACAGCAAATCGCTAAACGTTTGATGGTTGAAATCAACAATCGTCTATCGTTTTTGACCGAAGTTGGATTGGATTATCTTACATTAAACAGAAACTCTTCAACACTTTCAGGAGGAGAGTCACAGCGTATTAATTTGGCAACTTCACTTGGAAGTAGTTTGGTTGGGTCAATGTATATTCTGGATGAACCAAGTATAGGTTTACATCCAAAAGACTCAGAACGATTGATCAAAGTATTACTTTCGCTTCGTGATTTAGGGAATACGGTTATTGTAGTGGAACATGATGAAGACATCATGAAAGCGGCTGATATGATTATTGATATTGGTCCCGAAGCAGGAACTTTTGGAGGGAATTTAGTAGCTCAGGGAACTTATGACGAAATCCTGAAATCAGAATCACTTACTGCCAAATATTTAAATGGAGATTTAGAAATTTCGGTTCCGAAGAAAAGACGAAAATTCAAAAACCATATCGATATTGTTGGCGCGAGGGAAAATAACTTAAAAAATATTGATGTAACGTTTCCTTTAGATGTTCTAACGGTTGTTACAGGAGTTTCAGGAAGTGGAAAAAGCACCTTAATAAAGAAAATTTTATTTCCTGCTATGCAGAAAAAACTGGAAAACGCTGCTGAAAAAGCGGGTCAGTTTACCGAAATAAAAGGTTCTTTTTCTCAGATCAAACATATTGAATATGTAGATCAAAATCCTATTGGAAGAAGCTCAAGATCGAATCCCGTAACTTATATTAAAGCTTACGATGATATACGTGATTTGTATGCCAAAGAAAAATTATCTAAAATAAGAGGTTATCAGGCAAAACATTTTTCTTTTAATGTTGATGGAGGCCGATGTGAAACTTGTAAAGGAGAAGGCTCAATAAACGTGGAGATGGTCTTTATGGCCGATGTTTCTTTACCGTGTGAAACTTGTGGAGGAAAACGTTTCAAAAAAGAAATCCTGGAAATCAATTTTGACGAAAAAAACATCAATGATATTCTAACTATGACTATTGATGACGCCATTGCTTTCTTTGAAAAAAACAAACAAACTAAAATAACTCAAAAATTGCAACCTTTACAAGATGTTGGTTTAGGGTATGTACAGTTAGGGCAATCTTCTTCAACATTGTCAGGTGGTGAGGCGCAACGTATTAAATTGGCCTCCTTTTTAGTAAAAGGAGCCACAAAAGATAAAGCACTATTTGTTTTCGATGAGCCAACAACGGGATTGCATTTTCACGATATTAAAAAATTATTAGCATCATTTGATGCCTTAATAGAAAAAGGACATTCAATAATTGTAATAGAACACAATCTCGATCTAATAAAATGTGCAGACTGGATTATTGATCTTGGTCCGGAAGGCGGAGAAAATGGAGGACACTTATTAGCAGTTGGAACACCTGAAGATATTGTAAAAATAAAGGAATCTGTTACCGGAATTTATTTAAAAGATAAACTTTAATAAATCAAAATCGCTATAAATAAATTAGCCATAAATTACGGTGATTATACGTAATTTATGGCTAATACATTTTGATTAAAGTAGTTTTTTTTAAGCAACCAAACATTTCTCTTCAAATGGATAACCATCTTCATCGATAGCTACCAATATTTTTTTCTTTTTAGATGCGTGTACGGTGAGATATAACCAGGCAAATGACCATAATCCTAAGGTTAAGCAAAAAATGGTAAAATTTAAACCATGATTAACAACCTTTCCTCCCTTAGAAAGAACTGCAAAAAGTAATTTATCATTTCTTTCTTCTAGTGTAAATCCTTTGTGAACCTTACTGGATATCATATTAGAAAATACTTGTAAACTTTCCTGACTCAGTTGATTCTTTTTCATAACCCTCCTTTTTTAAAATTAATAAACACTTCTTTAACTTTAACAATTCTAGTAGGTAAACAATTCAGATAAAAACTTTATAGTTCTATTTTTATTGCATTTTTATAACATATTCTATATCTAATCAAATAAAACGCTGTCAAAAATTGAACATAAAGTTAATTTTAATAAATTAAACTACAAAGCGAATAACTGTTAAAATTTAACATATTAACAACACCATATCAATACCTTATCATTTTATCAATCATTCTTCTTAAAACTAAACGACGGGGATTCGTAGTCAGGTTTTAAATAATTTTCAGGAATAGTTGTAGTATTTCCGTCACGTAGCGCATTATAATGTGGCGACATGATTTCGATTCCGGCCGCATTAAACGAGTCCTGAATATTCTGATGCAGTGACGAATAAATTCTTGGCTGCTTCGTAGGTTCTTTCGTATAAACATTTATTTGATAGGATACATAAAAATCATCCAGGCTTGTTTGCAGAACAAAAGGCTCTGGCGTTTTCTCTGTCATGTCTGTCTTTAAAGCCGCATCAATTAGTGCTTTATGAATGCCCTTCCATGGCACATCATAACCAATAGTAACGGTAGTATGAATTAATAGTCCATTTGTTGCATGTTTCGTATTGGCTGAAAAGTTGGTTGAAGTACTGGATAAAACTGTCGCATTTGGAATAGTAATATCTTCAAACTTAGGCGTTCTGATACGTGTAACCAATGCTGTTTTTTCTATTACTTCGCCACTTACATCGCCAATCTTAATAAAATCGCCAATTTTAAACGGACGCATATACGTAATTACCAAACCCGCTACCATATTAGCAATAGCATTGGAGGAACCTAATGAAAATAAAACCCCAACAAATACGGAAACACCTTTAAAAATAGGAGAATCAGAACCTGGCAAATAGGGGAAAATAATTACCAGCATAAAAGCGTACATTAACAATCTGATAATATTAAATGTTGGCATGGCCCAATCATTATAAAATCCATCAATTTTTATGTTTTCCTTTTTTATCTCATCAAAGAAGAATTTGATAATTTTTATACTACATCTAAAAATGACAATAATAACAATAATCGTGATCAGACTAGGCAAAAAGTCTACAAAGCCCATTATAGCCAATTTTGCAGGAGTCAATATCCAACGTAATAAAGTCGTTGTATAAGCTTCTGTTGCCGGAAATATGCTAAATAAAACTGGCAATGAGAGATAAACAATAAAAATAAGGGTAATGATTTTAATAACCCCAAATAATCGCATCAACACAAACTGCTGTTTATGAGGAGACAAAATATTGATATTATTATAATTGAAACCTTTAAAATATTTATCACTCTTTTTTAAAATTCGGTATTTTATCCAATTAAAAATTTTACCAACAAAGTATAAAACCAAACCAATTATTAAAATCAATAAAACCGTGTACCCAAGGCGCTTCGGAAGTTGGGAATAGTTTGCATTTTGATAAACAACAGCATTTTTTATTAAACTTAAATTACGTTTTGCAATAAATGCAGGGGTTTCATTTTCAACCTTGGCATCAATATCCAAAACGGACATTATAATAAAATCTCCTTTATAAGTGATATCCTGAGAAATATCTGAAGGAACAACAACAATCGAATCACTTTCAAAAAAAGAATCATGATAAAGTTTCCTGATTTTTTCAGTAATAGCGTTTGCTCTGTTTTCTGCGGAAAAAGAACCTACCTTATTATAAACATAAAAAAGCGTGTCTTTAAAAGGAACTATTGGATATCCTTTTAATTTCAAATCAGGAATAGTGGTTTGTCCCGTTTTTAAAGTGTCTTTTTGAGCGGAGACTACTGAAGAAAATAAAATAAAAAACAATAGTAAAAAACAAAGTAATTTCTTTTTCATAGAATGCTAGAAATAAATTGATTATCCTTTCTAACAAATATAAAAACAAAATAGCTTCGAAATTTAATTACTTCTTACTTTCTCAATAAAATCGTGTTAAATTCTAATTTTTGCCTTTTTCAATAAATTGTTTAGCACCTCATTAATATCCGGAGAAATATTAAATTTATAATTTAGATAAACATATACAATTGTAACCAAAATAGATTTTAATGCTATTCCAACTAAAGGATAAACTGGAAATTCCCAAAAGTAAAAAATCAAAAACAGAAGCGTTGTTATTGCAAGAGAATATAAGTTTTGTTTTGTAAAAGGATATAAATCAAGCTTTTTTACCACAAAAAGTAATTTAGCCAAACTATAGCAAGTTATAGATAATAACGTAGCAAATGCAGAACCCATAATACCAAAAATTGGTATAAAAATCACATTTAAAACAAAAGTCAAAACAACCAGTCCTAATCCTAAAAATAATACAGTGCGGTAATATTTTGTATTAAAAATAATAGCATTATTATTCCCTAAAATCAGATCAAAATATTTTGACAAACCAATCATAAAAACTACAGGAATACCACCTCTATAATCCTCAGGAACAATCTCATACAATTGATTAATATTCACGAATATACACAACATTACAAAACCGCCAACAATTTGAAGATTTATAGATGTTTTTTTATACAAACTATTAAGTTCATCATGTTTATTTTCATGCATTAATTTAGCAGTGATTGGATATACAATTTGGTGCATTGCACGACTTGGAACTGAAATAACTAAAGCAATATAGGTCGCAACCGAATAATATGCAATATTTTCGATTTCCATATATTGATTCAATATTAATTTATCACCATCTAAAAGCAAATTAGCCACACTTCCCGATAAAATAATATAAAAAGTATATTCCATAACACTTTTTACATTAGCAGGTATTGCTATTTGAAAATTAGGCTTTTTAATATAGAAAGCATAAAACATTGTAATCAAAAATGCTACAAAATAAATCGCCGCAGTAAAGTAAACGAACTGAATTAAAGTCATCCAATTAAAATACAAACCGATTAATGCAATAGTAGAAACTAAGCGCAGACCGACCTCCTTTATAAAATTCCCAAAAACAGAATGCATGTGAACTCTTGCCCAAGCATAAAAAATTTCAAAGTAAGCCATGCATAATCCCACGAACGGAATTAAAAGCATAAACTCTCTTACTACAGGATTTTCCTTAGAAACAAAAGCAGTAATATCATCAAAGAAAAAAATACCGATTATACCTAATGGAATACACATTAAGATTGGAAATAACGCAGTAAAAGACAAAAACTGCTCTCGTTCTTCTTCGGTTTTATATTGTGAATAAAACTTGACAAGGGTATTTTGCATTCCAATGGCAAACAATGGCATGATCACATTTGCGGCAGATAATATGTAATTAGTAAGGGCATAATAGGTTGCCCCTAAATAAATTGGGTACAAATAAAGTGTATTGATAGCTCCAATTCCGAAGCCTATATAAGTAATAATTGTATTTTTGAAAGACTGATTTAAAACAATACCCATGTTTTTGATTGCTGAATTTAGATTTTAGATTTTAGATTATTGTAATCTTATGATTCATTAATCAATTGTGCCAATTGTTTGGTAAGGTTTTTTCTAGAATATTGCTGCAAACCAACTCCATTAGCTTGTAATTTCCCTTCCAAAAATTGATTATAAAAGTCCAAAATTACACTTTTTAACCTCGCTTTTTCAGAATAATCAAAAAATACTCCTGTATTGGTTTCTTTTATAATATCTGCAAAATCAGAACCTTGTGGACCAATAGCGATTATTGGGCGGTTAGACACCATATATTCGAACAATTTACCCGGAATAATACTTTTAGTATCATCCGAATTTATTTCGATTAAAAGTAAAACCTGAGATTTCTTTTGATGCGCAATGGCTTCATGGTGCGAAACATAACCCAGAAGATTTAGATAAGAATTTAAATCAAACTCCTGAATAGAATCAAGAACTTCCTGACTTACTGCTCCAATCAATTTGATTTCTAAATGCGATTTAAAATCCGGTATTTCCTGAAGCAATTCTACCAGACACTCCCATAAAAACTTAGGATTTCTGTCTGATAAAAAAGATCCGATATGAGCTAAAGTAAATTTAGCATCTAAAGTTTGTTTTTCAATATTCTCAATATCGTAACCGTTTGTAATTACCGAAATTGGCTTATTGGTAATAGCCTGGAATTCGGTTTTAGTCGTTTTACTGGTTACAATAATCGTATCAGCACTATTTAATACTTTATGCTCTAACTTTTTATGTTTTTTAGCAGCGTAAGCAGACAAACGTAATGCTTTGTGGTATCCTATTGTGGTCCAGGGATCACGGAAATCTGCAAACCATTTTACATTTAATTTTTCTTGTAATTCCAGACCAATCAAATGCAAACTGTGCGGCGGTCCAGATGTAACAATTGTATCGATATTGTTTTCTTTAATATATTTCTCAAGGTAAGTTACAGAAGGCTTCACCCAAAATACACGGGCGTCCGGAATAAAAAGATTACCACGAACCCAAAGAAAAGTTTTATCTAAAAAAGTTTGCTTTTTTTGATGTGGAAAAATTCCGGAACTGATTTTCTTGGTTTTCTTTTTTGAAAAAATGGAAGCCAGTTGATAAGGCTCCCAAATTTTATTTTTAAGAACAATTACTTTATCTGATATTTCACTTACCAAACCTTCATCAATAATTGGATAGGTCGGATTTTCAGGAACATAAACAATTGGCTGAACATTAAATTCAGGTAGATACTTTACAAATTTTAACCATCGCTGAACGCCAGGACCTCCAGCAGGTGGAAAATAGTAAGTAATAATTAAGAGTTTTTTTGGTTCCATTAGATTGAATTGGTTTCACAGAGAAGCAAAGTTCCCGCAAAGTTTTTCAAAGATTATTTAAAATTACTTTTCAGTATCTCCGTGATTTCTTTGTGAATCTTTACGAAAGAATTTTTCAAAATAAATCCCACCAATCAAAAGCAATAACATTCCTATAGAACTTATTAAAGTAATTGTACCTCCGGTTTTTACAACTTGTGGTTCAAATTTAAACTCAATAGTGTGTTTTCCGCCTGGAACTTCCATAGCTCTTAAAACGTAATCTACAGGAAAATGATCAGTCAATTTACCATCAACGTAAGCATTCCATCCATTTTTATAGTACATTTCAGAGAAAACAGCTAAACCTTCTTTTCCATTATCTGATTGATATTTAATGTAGTTTGGTTTATATTCTACTACTTTTATTGTTCCGGTGGTATCCCATTGTTTTTTGGCTCGTGCATTTTCAAATTTACTTTCATAATCATGAACGTTAAAAACTGCTACCTTTTTTGTATCGATGTTATTCAAAGCTTTCATAACATCGTCTGGTTTGTTAACCAGCTTTACCGCACTTACAAACCATGCGTTTCCGTTTGCTTCAGGATTTGCAACAGGAACTTCATTTCCTTCTTTATCTGTTTGAATTACATACTTAACATTTAACATATTAAGCACTTCAATATTTCCTTTTTGAATTTGATAATCCATTAACTGCTGCATTCTTCTCGGGCGTACAGCACTATAACCCCCAATGGTTTTATGAAAGTAAGAAGATCTTCCCTGTAACTGTCCCTGTACATCAAAAACACGATAGATTGATTTATCTTCTAAAATTTTAGCGTCAATTGGAGTCTCCTGAAAAGGAGCCGCAATTTGCACCGGGCTCACAAAATCTTTAGCAGAAACGTATCTTTTATCAACAAAAAACAAGTCGAAAATCATTAAAATTCCAACTATAATTAAAGTTGTATTTTGCGAAAATTTATTTTTGATAAATAGCCATAAAATTCCAAATGTAATCACAATAAAAAATCCAGAACGCAATAAATCTGCAGAATATAAACTCATCCTGTCTTCTTTTAAAGCATCTACAAATGCAGGTCCATAACTTTGCAAGTAAGCATTGTCACTCATTCCAGTAAAGTGGAACATCCCTTTAGCAATAACTAAAATCAATAAAACCCCTAGTCCAAAAACTCCTGTCTGAACTAGAGCTTTTTGCTGTAGTTTTGGTTCATCTTTAGCTTTAAAAAAGGATTGTAATCCCATCACTGCAAGTACAGGAATACATAATTCTAATATAACCTGAATCGAAGATACTGCTCTAAACTTATCGTACATCGGAACGTATTCTATAAAAAAGTTAGTCAGCAATGAGAAATTTTTCCCCCAGGATAGCATCAACGTAAATAAAGCTCCACCAAGAAATACATATTTTATTTTTCTTTCATCAATAAACATCGCCAGAACCGCCAAAAAGAAAACCACTACACCAATATATGCTGGCGCTGATACAATAGGCTGATCTCCCCAATATGTTGGCATTCCCGAAACAAAATCCTGTGCCTGATCTGAAGGAACTCCCTGCTCGATCATAAACGAATACATTCGACTGTCTGTCCCTACATTTTCATGGCTTGAACCACCGAAGATTCTTGGTGCAATTAAATTTAAACTTTCTGCAATTCCATAACTATATTCTGTAATATAGTCTGTTGTCATTGAAGCAGTTGTTTCATTTTTAGATCCGTCAGGATTAAAAGTCAATTCACTTTTATCACGAATACTATACTTTGCATATTCACTCGTTGCTAATAAATTTCCGGCATTGGCACCAATTGCAAAAATTCCAGCCACAGTTAAAGCTCCAATAGCTTTTAAAAGTCCTTTATAATCTTTTCCCTTAATAAACTGAAAAGCAAAATATCCCGAAAGAATCAGTAAGAAAATCAAAAGATAATACGTCATTTGAAAGTGGTTTGCATTGACTTCTAACGCAACTGCAAACATGGTAAGTAAACCTCCCCAAATATATTTTTTCTGGAAGACCAATATGAAACCGGCAATAACCAGAGGCATATAAGCAATCGCATGCGCTTTTGCATTATGACCAACTCCCAGAATAATAATTAAATACGTAGAAAATCCAAACGCAATTGCGCCGATAAATGCTTTAAGCGGATCTGTTTTTAAAACTAATAACAAACCATAAAAACCTAAAAAGTATAAAAACAGGTAATCAGAAGGACGAGGTAAAAAACGTAAAACATCATCTAGCTTACCCACAAAATCATTAGGATAATTAGCTCCTAACTGGTAAGTTGGCATTCCACCAAAAGCAGAGTTTGTCCAATAAGGTTCCGCATGTTCAACGGCTCTAAAGTCATTTTGCTCTTTTGCCATTCCGGTGTATTGTGCAATATCCGATTGGAAAATTTGTTTTCCTTGTAAGACTGGATAAAAATAAATTAACGAAACGAGAATAAAACCCAATATAACAAGGGCGTGCGGATAGAACTTATTTACTATTTTCAATTTAGGTTGGTTTGGGTTAAATGATGAATCCTATTAACTAGGACACAAACTTAATCTATTTCTTCGTAATCAACATAATCGCCAACCTTTTTGGTTTCGCGAGGATTTTTTGCATTAGCGGTGTTGATGATTATCTCATCATTATTAGTACGCGTTTTTTGCCATGAATTATCCTGGGTATATTGTTGCTGTCTCTGAAAATTTTCACCTGCTTTTTCAACCGCTTTTTTTACCAATACTGGCAAAAAGATTCTGGCTAAAAATTTAAAAATATAATAAAACGCAATGATCCACATTATCGTTTTAAACAAATTTGTAAAAGATGCTTCTTGCATAATCGTATAATTTTTGCCAAAATTAATAAATCCGTTGTTTAAAATTAAAATATCAATCTTAAATAAATAATAAAATATAGTACATTTGAAATGCGTTATAGTTTTTTAATCAAAAAATACATTTATGTTAAAAATTAAAAACTTATTTATTACAACTCTTTTATTATCATCCCAACTTTTCTTTGCACAATACACAGATGTTATCAATTCAAATCGTCCCGGCGAAACAATGTCTGCTTATGCCGTTGGAAAATCAGTTATTCAGGGCGAAATTGGTGTTTACGGAATTAAAGAAAAACACGATTTACTAGATTATGACGCAAGCGGTTTTGGAACCGATTTAACAGTGCGTTATGGTGCTTTTTTAGAACAATTGGAATTTGTTCTTGATTTACAATATCAAATGGAAAACTTTGACACTCCATACACTAGCTATAAAAAGAACAATTTCAGACAGACTGTTTTAGGGGCCAAATATTTAGTGTACGATCCTTATAAAAATTACGAACCAACAGCTAACATCTATAGCTATAAAGCAAATCACTCTTTCAATTGGCATCAATTGATACCTGCAGTATCGGTATTTGCCGGAGCAAATTTTGTTGGTGCGGATAACCCTTATTCTTTTTCTCCTGAATCGAGCATTTCACCTAAAGTAATGTTGATTACTCAAAATCTTTTTGGAGGCGGAAAATGGGTTTTTGTAACTAACTTTATTGCCGATTATATCACAACTGATTATCCAAGTTACGGATATGTATTAACTTTGACGCACGGATTTAACGACAAATGGTCTGGTTTTATTGAAAATCAAGGTTATAAAAGCGATTTTTACAGCGATGCCATTCTTCGTGGTGGTGCTGCCTATTTGCTTAATTCAAACATGCAGATTGACGCTTCTATAAGTACTAATTTTAAAGATACACCTTCTATATTATATGGTGGTGTTGGATTTTCATGGCGTTATGATGGCTGGTATAAAGAAAAACAAGAAATGACATTCAAGAAAGACAAAAAGTCTAAGAAGAAAGAAACAGAAGAAAACATAGACTATCAGGAGCAAGAAAGAAAGCGTAAAGCTAAATACGAATAAATTACTAACTGAACTTCTCTTAAAAGAGAAAACAATTAAGACTTTTAATGATTACAATTAAAGAAGCCAAAACCAAAAAGGAATTAACAGAATATATTAAATTTCCATTTTCATTATATAAAGACAATCCATATTGGGTTCCGCCAATTATTGCTGATGAATTAGAGTCTTTTGACAAAACAAAAAATCCTGCTTTTGATCATGCGGAAGCCTATTTTTTTATGGCATACAAAAACAATGAAGTTGTTGGTCGTATTACCGCAATTATAAATTGGTCTGAAGTTAATAATCAACATAAAAGAAAAGTTCGTTTTGGATGGTTTGACGTTATTGATGATATCGAAGTAACGAAGGCTTTGCTTGAAAAAGTATATGAATTAGGTAGAAAACATAATCTGGAGCATGCTGAAGGTCCAATGGGATTTTCTAACCTAGATAAAGTTGGCGTTCTTACCGAAGGTTATGATCAGGTTGGAACCATGATTACCTGGTACAATCATGCGTATTATGTAACACATTTAGAGCAATTAGGGTTTCTGGTTGAGAAACAATATATCGAAAGTATATTTCCTTTTTCAAATGTAAAACCTGAGTTCTTCTTAAAAGCACAGGCTTTGATAAAAAAACGCTATGAGTTAAGAGCGTTAAATTTTACTAAGACTAAAGACATTATGCCTCATGTAGACAAAATGTTTGATTTGTTTAATGAAACTTATGCTAATCTTGCTTCTTTTGTTGCCATTTCTGATGTTCAGAAAGCATATTTTAAAAAGAAATACATCAGCTTTATCAATCCTGAATATATTAAGTTTGTAGTTGATAAAGACGATAATTTAGTTGCCTTTAGTATTGTTATGCCAAGTTTTACAGAGGCATTGCAAAAAATAAAAGGTAAATTATTCCCATTTGGTTTTTTACAGTTATTAAAAGCAAAAAAACACAGTAAAGATGTTGTTTTTTACCTTATCGGCGTTCATCCTGATTATCAAAACAAAGGTGTTACCGCTATTATTTTTGATGAATATTACAAAACCTTTTCAGAAAAAGGAATTCAAAACTGTATTAGAACTCCGGAGTTATTAGAAAATAACGCAATTCATTTACTTTGGAAGAACTTTGATCCAAAAATTCATTGTCAGAGAAAAACATATAGAAAAGATCTCTAAGAAGAGTAGCATCATGACCGTTTTCAATAAAAAATCCATTCCAACATATTGGAATGGATTTTTCTTTTTTACATTTTTTTCTTTATTGTGGACAATCTGACTTTGTCAACGTATTTTTTGCATCAAATTTTAATTTCCTTTTATCTTTAAAAGTAACCTTATTATTAGCATCAACTACATCTCCATATCCTTCAATAAGAGTACCGTCTTTTTGTAAAAAAACAACCTCTCTAACCGAAGAAACTCCTTCAGACATGAAAGTGTAATCTGCAATAAGCGTATCTCCTTTCATATTACCGATTAAAGTTCCTTCATTTTTATCTTTTCCTGTTATATTATAACTTAATTTTCCGTTTACTTCCTGATGTGAGTTCACATTAAAACTTAACGCTACAATATTACCATTAAGTCTTGAAGTATAACATTGATCTCCTGCAGGCTCTGCAATTTCTGCTTCTTTAGGAGGATTTGGCTCTATTTGGGGAGGTGGAAGTGTTGTTTCTTTTTTACAAGAAATAAAAACACTTAAAATAACGATTATTAATGCTGATACTTTTTTCATAATTCTTATTATTTACTTATTTTGAATTATAAAGTTACCCCAAATAAAAAAAATCCACTCGTATAACGAATGGATTTTTTTACATAATTTCCACTTAAGGAAATCTCTTTTTTTTTAAATACTACTTAAGCGTCTAAATCAACTGTAGTTCTACTAGCAATTTCTTTATAGGTTCCGTTAACTAATTTCTCACGAATTGCTTCAAAAGCAACCAAAGTTTCATCAATATCTGCTATTGTATGAGAAGTAGTTGGAATCATTCTCAACAAAATAATTCCTTTCGGAATTACCGGATAAATCACGATAGACAAGAAAATACCGTAGTTTTCTCTTAAGTCATTTACCATCACCATTGCTTCCGGAACACTTCCTTCTAAATAAACAGGCGTTACACAAGTATTAGTATCTCCAATATTGAAGTTTCTTTCACGTAAACCATTTTGTAATGCATTTACATTTTCCCAAAGTTTGTCTTTCAATTCAGGATTATTACGCAATAATTCTAAACGTTTCAATGAACCAATAGTCTGGATCATTGGCAATGCTTTTGCAAACATTTGAGAACGTAAATTATATTTTAAATAATCAATAATATCCTGATCTGCAGCTACAAAAGCCCCAATATTTGCCATAGATTTTGCAAAAGTAGAGAAGTAAACATCAATACCATCCTGAACTCCCTGCTCCTCACCTGCTCCTGCTCCTGTTTTACCAAGAGTACCAAAACCGTGTGCATCGTCTACTAATAATCTGAAATTATATTTTTCTTTTAAAGCAACAATTTCTTTTAATTTTCCTTGTTGTCCTCTCATACCAAAAACACCTTCAGTAATAAAAAGAATCCCTCCACCTGTTTCGGTAGCCATTTTAGTAGCACGTTGCAGGTTTTTCTCCATACTTTCTAAATCATTGTGTTTGTAAGTAAAACGCTTACCCATATGCAAACGAACACCATCAATGATACAAGCATGAGAATCTACATCATAAACAATAATATCATTCTTAGTAACTAATGCATCAATTATCGAAACCATCCCTTGGTAACCAAAGTTCAATAAATAAGCAGCAGGTTTCATTACAAACTCAGCTAATTCATTTTCTAGTTGTTCGTGGTATTTAGTATGTCCTGACATCATACGCGCACCCATTGGGTAAGCTGCTCCAAATTGTGTTGCAGCATCAATATCAGCCTGACGAACTTCCGGATGGTTAGCAAGACCTAAATAGTCGTTTATACTCCAGTTTAAAATTTCTTTTCCACCAAACTGCATTCTTGGACCTAATTCTCCTTCTAATTTAGGAAATACAAAATAACCTTCTGCTTGTGACGCCCATTTTCCTAAAGGACCTTTATTGTTCTGGATTCTTTCGAATAAATCTTTTACCATAATATATTTGAAGTAATAATTTTATTTATCAGCGAGCAAAAATAATGATTATTATTCTAAAATAGAGTTGGGCCATTATTTTTATTAAAAATTTATCTGAATATCAATATTTAATGGGGAAAGCGCATAATAATACCGGAAATTTAATAAGTTTAAACTTAAAATTTAAAGATTAAATTTTAAAATACACAGCTTTTTTGTAAGTAATAATTGGCGTTTTTTGACCTAAATCGTATGCGTTTTTTACGATATAATCTCTTATTTATAACCAAAATAATTTATAAAATACAAAAGACTTATTTAATACCAAATTCCTATAAAACCAATTTTAGTTTTTACCTTTGGAAGTATTGTAAATATTTAATATGCAGATATGCCTTTAAGCAACTCCAAAGATTTAAAATTAGCGGTTCTTATAGATGCCGATAACGTACCTTACAGCAATGTAAAAGGTATGATGGAAGAAATAGCAAAATTTGGAACACCAACCACCAAACGTATCTACGCAGATTGGACCAAGCCCAACTCAAATGGATGGAAAGGTGTCTTGCTCGAACATGCCATTACTCCTATTCAACAATACAGTTACACAGTTGGAAAAAACTCTTCTGATTCTGCCTTAATTATTGATGCAATGGATTTGCTTTATTCTGGAAAATTAGACGGATTTTGCATTGTATCAAGTGACAGCGATTTTACACGTTTAGCTATACGTTTGCGTGAATCTGGCATGAAAGTTATTGGTATTGGAGAAAAGAAAACACCAAACTCCTTTATCGTTGCCTGTGACAGATTTATATATATTGAAGTTTTGGATGGCGCTATTCAGAAGAAAAAGCCAAAAACCACTATCGCTGCTGACGCTAAAAAACCAGTAGAAAAACCTTCAGAAAAAGCACTGCACAAAATTGACAAACAAACTATTGAATTAATTGAAGACACCATTGAAGACATTGAAGATGACGATGGATGGGCATTTTTAGGCGATGTCGGAAATTTAATAGTTAAGAAAAAACCTGAATTTGACCCTAGGAATTATGGCTTTTCCAAGCTTACGCCTATGTTAAAATCACTAACTGATATTCTTGAAATCGACGAGAGAGAATCAGACAAAAAAGGTATTAAGCACGTTTATGTTCGCCTAAGATTCAATTAATTATTACTTTTTAAATATTTTAAAAACATGAGAAAAAAATTCTTTATCTACGGATTCTTATTGTTTCTAATTGTTGCCGCAATTTATTATTATACAGAACGTGGTTTTCTGCTTGTCATTATACTGCCAATCTTACTTATTGTCGGCGTCTATAATGCAATTCAGAAAAAACATGCTATTCTAAGAAACTTTCCTGTATTAGGTTATTTCAGGTATTTATTTGAAATGATTGCCCCTGAAATTCAGCAGTATTTTATTGAAAGATCTACTGACGGAAAACCTTTTTCCAGAAATCAACGCTCTTTAGTTTATCAAAGAGCTAAAAATATTGATTCGAATTCACCTTTCGGAACACAACTAAATTTAAATCAGGATAATTACGAAGGAATAAAACATTCCATTTTTCCTGCCAAAGTAAACGAAGAATTACCACGTGTTTTGGTTGGTGGAAGAGATTGTAAACAACCTTATTTAGCTTCTTTATTTAATGTTTCTGCAATGAGTTTTGGCTCGCTAAGTGAAAATGCGGTCCGTGCCATAAATATTGGTGCTAAAAAAGGAAATTTCTACCAAAATACCGGAGAAGGTGGTTTAACCGAATATCATTTGGCAGGCGGTGGTGATATTACATGGCAAATTGGTACAGGTTATTTTGGTTGTCGCGCTGCTGATGGAACTTTCAGTCCGGAAAAATTCTCTGAAAAAGCGAATCTTCCGAATGTAAAAATGATTGAAATTAAACTTTCGCAAGGAGCAAAACCTGGTCATGGTGGAGTACTTCCCGCTGCAAAAAACACAGTTCAGATTGCTAAAATCAGGGGAGTTGAACCACATACAACTATTCTTTCTCCTCCCGGACACCATGCTTTTTCAGACAGTAAAGGACTTATTCGTTTTATAGCCCAGCTACGTGAATTATCAAACGGAAAACCTATCGGATTTAAATTATGTATTGGAAATACGGCCGAATTTGAAGCCATTTGTCACGAAATGATTGCCGAAGATATCTATCCCGATTTTATAACTATTGATGGTGCCGAAGGCGGAACCGGAGCCGCTCCACTTGAATTTGCAGATGGCGTTGGAATGCCTTTTGAACCTGCCCTGATATTTGTAAACAAAACTTTAGTCGGATTAAATATTCGTGATAAAATACGCATTATAGGAAGTGGAAAGATTATTTCTGGTTATTCTATTCTGCATGCTATAGCTTTAGGTGCCGACATGTGTAACAGTGCCCGTGGATTCATGTTTTCATTAGGCTGCATTCAGGCCTTACGTTGTCATAACAATGAATGTCCAACCGGAGTCGCAACTCAAAATAAAATGTTGATGAAAGGTTTGGTTGTCACAGATAAGTCAGAACGTGTTTATCATTTTCATAAAAATACTTTGCACGCAGCTAATGAACTCTTAGCAGCAGCAGGAAAGAAAAGCTTTGCGGACGTTGATATTAATATCTTCATGCGTGGTGATGAGTTTGCCAATTTATCAGATTCTTATTTCCCTGATCAATTAACCAACGTTACCAAACATTAAGAATAAAAAAAGCCTCTTTGTAAATTTCAAAGAGGCTTTCTTATATTTTGGTGATTTATGTTTTTTGGTATTTATTTCAATTAAAGCTTTGCCGTTTCTTTCCCAGCTGCAGAACCATTTTCTATAACCGCCAATTCTTCCTTATCAACTAATTGCTGCGCAAGAATTATATTATTGTAAGATATAAAGTACACATCAAATTTTACTCCTTCTTCGATTAACTCTGGCGAAATTTGGTCATTCTTAACCATTTCTTTCAACAATTCAGGAAAAGTATCTTTATAGGCTAATTTATTCGCATCAGTACCTTCCAAATTTGTCTCAATTCTGATTTCAATTTTGTTATCATTTAAAAATGCTTTTGCACTTGTACTAACAACATTTCCACCTTTTATAGAAGAGGAAGTATTATAATTACTAACATGCTCCTGTATCTTCTGCTTGGTGTTTTTACAGCTTGCCAGCAGTAATAAAAAGGAAATAGCAAATGCGATTTGGGTAATTTTTTTCATAATTTTTTGGTTTTATAGTTATTTTTTAACTCAAACATAACAAACTTTTAACACAAAAGCAACATGAGACAAAAAAAACAGTAAAACGTAATTATTTAACTACAAATCGATTAGCGAAAAGAAATCATTCCTTTTATGAAAACAAAAAAGCGGTCATTTTCCACAAAAAAACCTCTTTAAAAATGCATCAAAGAGGTTTAAAATATTCAGGAAGTTATACTCAGGATTATTACTTCAATAATGAAGACATTTCTTCTGTATTAATTATTCTTTTCTCCAGAACGGTATTATCATTTGCCAAAAAGTAAACATCAAACTGCACCCCTTCTTTTACCAGTCCCTTAAAATTCTCGTCCTTATTTATCATCTCTTTCAGCAGCTTTGGGAATTGTGATGCCGCTTTTGTTTTATTAGATTCATTTTGCTCTAAATCTGTTTCAAATCGCAGTTCAATTTTATTATCATTAATATAACCTCTTGCAGTGGTTAGTGTAACATTTTCACTTTTAAAACTAACAGCCGTTTTATTGTACGAAACTACATATTCCTGAAGTTTCTGTTTTGTGTTTTTACAGCTCACAACCATCAATGCAATGGCAATTACAAATAAAATTCTACCTATTTTCTTCATCATAATCTTTTTTATTTTAGTTTTTGAAGTCTTAAAAGCGCTTCTAAATAGTAATAATCAGCATAATTTATAGAACAGTCAACTTCACTTCCGGCCGGTTTATGACCTGTTGAATGAAGCAGGAATGCTGAATTTATATCATGACTTTGATAATCATCTGAAAGTGACACAATCATCTTTTTAGATTTTGACAAATATTCATTTTTCAGAGTTGCATCTTTTGTATAAGAACTCAATTCAATCAATGCCGAAGATACAATGGCTGCTGCCGAAGCATCTCTTGGCTCATCCGGAATGCCTGGTGCATTAAAATCCCAATAGGGAACCAAATCTTCTGTTGTTAATCTGTCCAAATAAACGCGCGTGATTTTATGCGCAAAATCCAAAAATTTAGGATCTTTAGTTTCTCTGTAAACCATTGTAAATCCATAAATACCCCAAGCCTGACCACGCGCCCACATACTGTCATCGCAATAACCTTGTGCCGTTCTTCCTTTTATTTTTTTACCTGTTTCATAATCATAAATAATAACATGATAAGATGAATTGTCAGGTCTAAAGTGGTTGGCCATTGTGGTTTCAGCATGTTTTACGGCAATATCATATAACTTTTTATTTCCACCGTTTTTAGAAGCCCAAAAAAGCAATTCTAAATTCATCATATTATCGATAATCGTATTATGCCCTCCCATTTTATTATGTGGCCACGATTGAATTGTTCCTACTTTTGGATTAAAAAGTGTCGCCAAAGTATCAGCCGTTTTCAGGATAACATCTTTATACTCTTTGTTTTTTGTTAAGCGATAGCCATTTCCAAAACTATTGAAAACCTGAAAACCTAAATCGTGATCACCAGCTTTACTTACTGACAATGGTGTTAAAAATCGACTGAATTTATCCGCTTCTTTTTCCCATTTTTTATCGCCGGTTGCCTGATATAAATACCATAATTCCCCTGGCCAAAATCCGCTTGTCCAGTCTTTATACCCTACAAACTTCCATTCTTTGCTTCCATTCGGAACCGTTCTTGGAGAAGTTCCGTCATCTGGAATTACTTTCAATGTTTTTGAAGCTTGCTCAGCACAATATTCAAGTTGTTTTTTAACATTAAATGAATCGCTTTTTTGAGAATAGGCAGAACCCGTTAAAAGAAACACGGATAAAATGAATGGTGTAAATCTTGTAATCATGTGGTTATTTTTGTAAAGTTTTTTAGAATTGATAAATTTATAAAATAAAGTATATCTATTCGAATCTTTGTACTTTTGTTTACCTCAAAATGTACTAATGACGCCCAATAAAATTTAATTTTGAAAAAATACCGATTTCACTATTTCATTATTTGCCTTGGAATTATTTGCCTCGGAATCCTTTCCAGAAAAATAAGTTTTATTCCACTATTTATAGGTGACTTACTGTATGCCGTTATGATTTACGTTCTGACCAGACTAGTATTTATCAAAAAAAAAGGGATTCAGATAGCAATTACTTCTTTATTGATTTGTTACGCCATCGAATTTCTACAATTGTATCAGGGCGAATGGATGATCGAACTCAGAAAAACGCTTTTTGGAAGATATGTTCTCGGACAAGGTTTTCTTTGGATTGATATGGTTGCGTATACTTTTGGAACTACAATTGCTTTTTTACTCGAAAACCTGACTTTAAAACGTTTATCTAATCAAGGGTCTGCGTAATTTTCTCAATATTCAGACTATTCGCCATAGCCATAAATATTCCATAATAAACTGATTTATTATCGTATAATTCATCGTGTGTCCCTTGTTCTATGCATTTTCCTTTTTCTAAAACTATTATATGAGATGCATCAATAATTTGAGAAATACTATGTGATATAATAATTACGGTCCTGTCTTTTTTAATAGCATCCAGTGATTTTTTGATTTGTTCTGTTGCAATTGCATCGAGACTGGCTGTTGGTTCATCCAGAAAAATAATTGGCGGATTTTTTAAAAACAATCTTGCAATAGCAATTCGTTGTTGTTGTCCGCCTGAAAGTAGATGCGCATCAGAATCATATCCTTTTGGCAATTGCATCACTTGTTCATGAATATAAGCCTGTTTGGCTGCATCTATTATTTCAGATTGTGTCGCATCAGGATTTCCGTAGAGAATATTTTCAGCAATAGTTCCTTTAAAAATATGATTCTTTTGTAAAACCAATCCAATATTTTTTCGAAGAAAATCAGTATCATAATCTTTTAGATCGACTCCATCCAAATAAATTTTTCCTGATGAAGGCAGATAAAATTTATCTAATAAATTGATAATCGTACTTTTCCCTGCGCCGCTTAGCCCAACCAAAGCACTGGTTTCATTTGGCTTAATTGTAAAATTAATATCCGAAAGCGCTTTTGTTCCGTTTGGATAACTAAAATCGACATTTTTAACTTCTATTAGTCCCACAATTTTCTCCGGAATATATTTTCCGCTTGTTTCTTTCTCTTTGTCCGATTCTAAAATATCAAAAAATCCTTCGGAATAAATTAAGGCATCATTTACTTCATCATAAATTCTATGCAATTGTCTGATAGGCGATGAAACATTGTTAAACAACATGATATGAAACATGATTGCACCAATGGTCATGGTATTATTTAAAACAAAATAAGCCGTCAGAATGATAATAATTACAACTCCAATTTGTTCAATAAAACCTTTAATACTTTCAAAAATGAAACTGGTTTTTCTGGTCGCCAATTGATTTTCAGTCATTTCAAATTGAATTTTCTGATGACGATCCGCTTCCATGGGTTCCCGTACAAACGATTTAATTACAGTTATCGATTCAATTAAACTAATAATTCCGTTGTTTTTTGTTTCTCGATACGAACGCATTCTTCTTCTAAAACCACTCAATTTACTAGCCTGCAATTGGCTCACATAAAAATAAATCGGAATAATACACAGACTCACCAAGCCTACATAAACATTAGCATAAAACATTAAAAGCAAAGCCACAAAAGCATTAGCAAATAAAGGCAAAATATCGATAAAAAAGTTCTGTACCAATCTTGTCAGACTACTGATTCCTAAATCAATTCTGGTTTGAAGTTTTCCGCTTTCATTTTCATTAGAAGTATAAAATTCCATTCTGTAGCTTAAAATCTTTTCGACAATTGTCTGAGAAATATCACGGGTTATAAAGATTCGTAATTTTTCTCCATAAAATTTCTGACCAAATTGAACTACTGAATAAATCAATTCTTTTGATAATAAAACGACACTTATAATACCTAATAAATGAAATCCTTTTGATAATGGTTCATGCGCCACCATCAAATTACTAATAGTATCGACAGTATATTTTAAGATTAAAGCATTTACCTGTGCAGCAAAGGAACCTAAAAAAGTAAGTAACAAAGTGGCAATAACCATTTTTCGATAGGGTCTGACGAAAGGCGTTATCTTATTATAGAGGGCAGATATCTCCATTTATTTTATTTTTAGGCAACTTATCAAATATAAGAATTCTAAATTTGTATTACAATTACTCCATCAACTAAACTCGTTATTATGAAACTCGTTTTTGCATCAAACAATCTAAATAAAATTAAAGAAATTCAAAGCATCTTAAACGGATCTATTCAATTATTAAGTCTTGAAGAAATTGGATGTTTTGAAGAAATTCCGGAAACAGCTGATACCATAGAAGGAAATGCGATTTTAAAAGCCAATTATGTAACCGAAAAATATGGATACGATTGTTTTGCGGATGATACTGGGTTAGAAGTTGCATCTTTAAATGGAGAACCTGGCGTTTATTCTGCAAGATATGCGGGAAAACAGCGCATTGCTGATGATAATATGAGTAAACTTTTAGACGCTTTAAAAGACAAATCAGATCGCAGTGCACAGTTCAAGACTGTTATTGCTTTGAATTTAAAAGGAGGACAACATTTATTTACCGGACTTGCAAAAGGAGAGATTACTTTCAACAAGGCAGGAAATCATGGTTTTGGATATGATCCTATTTTTCAGCCTGAAAGTTATAAGGAGACTTTTGCCCAATTATCTTCAGAAATCAAAAATAAAATCAGTCATCGTGCCAAAGCAACTCAGCAACTAATTGATTTCCTGAACTCCACAAAATAATTGTTTAAAATACAACATTTTAAAGGGTATATTTTATATTACTAGACGTAAAATTATTCATTTTCTGATCAAATTGATTTTGCGATAAACATAACTTTTTGATAATCAAATCATAACAAATGCATAATTCTTAAAAATGCATTAGTTTATATGGAATATTAACAGTAATTTTGCACCCTATTTTAAATACACATATGAATAAATTTGAACAATTAGGATTGAATGAATCGTTACTGAAGGCGATTTTAGATCTAGGATTTGAGAATCCGTCAGAAGTACAGGAGAAAGCGATTCCCCTATTATTGGAAAAAGACACAGATATGGTTGCGTTGGCTCAGACAGGGACAGGGAAAACGGCAGCTTTCGGTTTTCCGCTAATTCAAAAAATTGATGCTGACAACAGAAATACACAAGCATTAGTTTTATCGCCAACACGAGAACTTTGTTTACAGATTACCAACGAACTTAAAAACTACTCAAAATACGAGAAAGGTATTAATGTGGTAGCAGTTTACGGCGGGGCTAGTATTACAGAGCAAGCTAGGGACATTAAAAGAGGTGCACAAATTATTGTAGCTACTCCGGGAAGAATGCAAGACATGATCAACAGAGGATTGGTTAACATTAAAAATATAGATTACTGTATTTTGGATGAGGCTGACGAGATGTTGAATATGGGATTTTATGAGGATATCGTATCTATTTTATCTGATACTCCTGACCAAAAAAGTACATGGTTGTTCTCTGCAACTATGCCACAAGAGGTTGCCAGAATTGCAAAACAATTCATGAGCGACCCGGTTGAAATTACTGTTGGAGCTAAGAACTCAGGTTCTGCAACAGTTTCTCACGAATTTTACTTAGTAAATGCACGTGACCGTTACGAAGCTTTAAAACGTTTAGCCGATGCAAATCCAGATATTTTCTCTGTGGTTTTCTGTCGTACTAAAAGAGATACTCAGGCTGTAGCTGAAAAATTAATTGAAGATGGATACAGCGCTGCTGCATTGCACGGAGACTTATCTCAGGCGCAACGTGATGGTGTAATGAAATCTTTCCGTGGAAGACAAATTCAGATGCTTGTTGCTACTGACGTTGCTGCACGTGGTATTGATGTTGATAATATTACTCACGTAGTAAATTACCAACTTCCTGACGAAATTGAAACATACAATCACCGTTCTGGACGTACTGGTAGAGCTGGAAAATTAGGAACTTCTATTGTAATTGTTACAAAAAGTGAGTTGCGTAAAATTTCTTCTATCGAAAGAATCATCAAACAGAAATTCGAAGAAAAATCTATTCCTTCTGGAATCGAAATCTGCGAAATTCAGTTGTTACACTTAGCAACCAAAATTAAAGATACTGAAGTTGATCACGAAATTGACAACTACTTACCAGCAATCAACAATGTTCTTGAAGGTTTATCTAAAGAAGAGTTGATCAAGAAAATGGTATCAGTAGAATTTAACCGTTTTATTGCTTACTATAAAAAGAACAGAGATATTTCATCTCAAGCTGGAGAGAGACGTGAAAGAAGTGATTCTGAACCAAGAGAATTCAATAATAACGGAGCAGTTCGTTATTTTGTAAACATCGGTTCAAGAGACAATTTCGATTGGATGACGCTAAAAGATTACTTGAAAGAAACATTAGACTTAGGTCGTGATGACGTTTTCAAAGTAGATGTAAAAGAAGGTTTCTCTTTCTTTAACACTGATCCTGAGCATACTGAAAAAGTAATGGAAGTATTAAACAACGTACAATTAGAAGGACGTCGTATTAATGTTGAAATTTCTAAAAATGATGGTGGCGGAAGACGTGACCATAACGGACGTTCTGGTGGCGGAAGAAGCACTGGAGGACCAAGACGTGAAGGTTCTGGTGGTGGAAGTTTCGGACCAAGACGTGAAGGTTCTGGTGGTGGATTCAGAAGCGACAGAAGCTCAGCTCCAAGAGAAGGTGGTTTCAGAAGCGACAGAAATTCATCTGCTCCTAAAAGAGAAGGTGGTTTTAGAAGTTCTACTCCAAGAACTGAAGGAAGTTCAGACAGAGCTCCAAGACGTTCTGAAAGCTTTGGTGATTCACCAAGACCAAGAAGACCAAGAAGAGACTAATCATTTAGTCTATCTTTAAATATAAAGTCCCAAATTCCAGACATACTTGGAATTTGGGACTTTTTTATACCCTGAACTCTGCACGGATAAGTTTTGTAACTTAAAAGACAATTAGTCTAATCATCCTTTTACCTTTTTATCTAAATTGTAAAAGCAACACAACTTGCTTTGTTAATTTTCTTATAATTATATTCGAAGACTGCGAAATATTTAATCCCTATTTACTACTTTTAGTGCTTTAAATCAGGATATGAAATATTTCGCAGTTTTCTTTTTTATACTAGTATCGACCATCAGTTTCGCACAAGAAACAGAACCTACAACTCCTCAGAGAGTTTCTGGTTACATCTACAACGATAATAGTAAACAGCCTATTCCTAATGTAAATATCATTAACACAAACAAAGTACGTGGTGCCCAGTCTGATGCTAAAGGATATTTTGAAATTGATGTGCAGCCAAACGACACACTTCATTTCTCACTTCTAGGATTTCAGTCTCTGCGAATCAGAGTGACAAATGACTGGATAAAAAATAAAGTAACAAGGATTCAACTTACAGAAAAAGCGATTGCTTTGGAAGAAGTAGTTATTGCTCCTTTTAATTTGACAGGATATCTTGAAATCGATTCAAAATTAATTCCAACCAAAGAAAATTATCGATATAGTATTTCTGGTCTAACACAAGGTTATGAAGCTGGTGAATATGCTCCAAATGCCTTTGGAAAGGTATTGGGATCTATTTTTAATCCAGCTGATATGCTCTACAATTTCTTTGGAAAAAACGGTAAAGAACTGAAGAAGTTAAAGGATATGAAAAAAGACGACACCATTCGAAATCTTCTGGAATCGAAATACGATAGAGAAACACTTGCTGTTCTTTTAGGAATAAGCAAAGACGAAATTCCCGACATTTTACAACGTTGCAACTATTCTGATTCTTTTATTCAATCTGCAAACGATTTGCAAATTCTGGATGCTATTAGCGGTTGTTACGAACAATACAAAGTTTTAAAACGAAATTAATTTTGTACTTTAATTACAAATATTCAAATCCTCAATTTTAAGTTGGGGATTTTTTTTTACTTTAGAACGAAACATCCATTAAAATAAACAAACATGAATATGATACCTTTTGAAACTATTGACTGGAATCAAATTGCAAAAACAGAACACCCCGGGGAAAGCGGAACTGCCTATTGGCAAACATTGCAAATAGGCGGTTTACGTATTCGAAAAGTGACTTATTCTGAAAATTATATTGCTGACCACTGGTGCCAAAAAGGGCATATTGTACATTGCCTGGAAGGAGAACTTGTTAGTGAATTAGAGGATAGTCAAAAGTTTATACTATCAAAAGGAATGACTTATATTGTTTCTGACAATATGAGTTCTCATCGATCTATAACAACAAAAGCTGTTGAATTGCTAATAATTGATGGAGACTTTTTGAAATAAGACTAATTACTCTTAAACCTATATTCAATTAAAGTATAACATTCAAAATC
The DNA here is from genome assembly GCF_041946075.1 of Flavobacterium sp. LAR06. Lineage (NCBI taxonomy): Bacteria > Pseudomonadati > Bacteroidota > Flavobacteriia > Flavobacteriales > Flavobacteriaceae > Flavobacterium > Flavobacterium sp. LAR06. The sequence continues at coordinate 305,638 of NZ_JAUTYT010000004.1, forward strand.
CTCAATTTTAAGTTGGGGATTTTTTTTATCTGAAAAGAAACATTTACTTTTCTTTTTGAATTATTTCCCATAGTTTCTTTCTCAAATCACCTATTTAATGTCTTTTTTAACTAAATTAGACATCCTTACTTTTTTTTCTTTAAACACTATGACAGATTTAACTCAAAAAATTCTAAACTTTATTGATCTTCACAAAGGAGAAGAAAACAAAAAATCAGTAATAGAAAATATTACAGGTTCTGTATCGTTTAGAGGTTCTAATATTTGGATTTTAGCTTGTGCGATAATTATTGCATCTGTTGGATTAAATGTGAATTCGACAGCGGTCATTATTGGAGCTATGTTAATCTCTCCGCTAATGGGACCAATTGTTGGTGCCGGATTTGGTTTAGGAATGTATGATTTTGAGCTTTTAAAAAAATCAATTAAAAATCTGACAATTGCAACTCTTGTAAGTTTAGTAACTTCTACACTATATTTTTATGCCAGCCCATTTAAAGAGGCACAATCAGAATTATTAGCCAGAACTTCTCCTAATATCTATGACATTTTAATTGCTTTTTTTGGAGGATTAGTGGGTGTGATAGCCGTAACACGGGTAGAAAAAGGAAATCCGATTCCAGGAGTAGCTATTGCAACCGCTTTAATGCCTCCTCTTTGCACAGCAGGTTATGGATTGGCATTAGGGAATTACATGTACTTTTTAGGAGCCATGTATCTATACACTATTAATTGTGTTTTTATTTGCATCGCTACCTTTTTGATTGTGAAATACTTAAAATACCCAATTGCAAAACAGCTTGATCAAAAACATCAAAAACGTGTACAATACGGAATCTCGATTTTAATTTTATTCTTAATTACACCTAGTGTTTATTTTGCTTACCAGTTATATAATCAAAAAAGCTATAATTCTAAAGTAGAAGTTTTTCTTGAGGATGAATTCCAAAATAAAGATTATCCTATTATTTATAAAAAAATACGATACAATGCAGATCCTAAAAAAATTGAGATAGCTTTTTTAACCAAAAAATTTAATGATAATGAAATTGCAAATCTTAACAAGAAGCTAATTAATTACGACTTACCCAATACAAAACTCATTATTAGACAAGATACCGTTAATTTGAGAAAAGACATTATGAACCAGATTAACAATAATCAAAGTGTTGTCGATCAAAAGGATATTTTAATCAATAACCTTAGAAATCAATTATCACAATATAATTTCAGCGCGAACCAGATTAACAATGAAGCTAAAATTTTATTCCCAGAAATAACTTCTCTTAAGATTGGAAATTATACTATTGAGAACGAAACAAGTAAATCGAAAGTTATTCCGGTAATTCTTTTTCAAAGCAAAAAGAGTCTAGGTAAACCAACACAAATAAAAATGAATTTGTGGCTAAAACAAAGACTTGCCAAAGATTCTATTGAAGTATATCAGCAAAACTAACGGCATAAACCAAAACAAAACTTATATTTACTTGAAAATAAATAAAATAACTTAATCAAAAAAAATATGTCAAAGAGTCAGGATGCTAAAAAAACAGCAAAAAAAGAACCGTTAAAAACGGCTAAAGAAAAGAAAGAAGAGAAAAGAGAGAAAAAAAACTCTCCGAAGAGAGATTAAAAAAAGTAAACAGTGTCCAGTTTTTTTAGTATACAGATTTACTGGATACTAAAAAACTGAACACTGAAAACTATTACTTAACTGGAATATTCGAAAGAATTTCTAATATAAATTTCCAATATTTTTGAGCAGATGAAATGCTTGCTCTTTCATCAGGTGAATGTGCACCGTGAATTGTTGGCCCAAAAGAAATCATATCCATATCTGGGTAGTTTGTTCCTAAAATTCCACATTCTAAACCAGCATGACAAGCAACCACTTTTGGCTTCTCATTATTCTGCTTTTCGTAGATTCCAACTAAGGTATCTAAAATTTCAGAATTTACATTTGGCGTCCAACCTGGATAAGAGCCCGTAAGTTCAACCTCACAACCTACTAATTCAAAAGCAGAACGTAATGAATTAGCCAAATCAAATTTTGAAGTTTCAACAGAGGAACGCGTTAAACACCCAACTAAAATTTCACCGTCTTTTACAATAACACGGGCAATATTATTTGAAGTTTCAACTAAATCAGCCATATCAGCACTCATTCTGTAGACACCATTTTGAGCAGCATAAATTGCTCTGATAATTCCTTCCTGAACACCTAAATCCATTACTTTCTCAGGTAAATCGCATTTTACGATTTCGATAGATAAGTTTGGTTCAGTCGTTTTATATTCCGCTTTAATATCGTTGATGATTTCCTGCATATCAAAAATATAGGCTTCATCAAACATTTCAGAAATAATCACTTTTGCAACACTTTCTCTTGGGATAGCGTTACGCAAACTTCCTCCGTTGATTTCAGCAACCTGCAAACCAAAGTTTTCAAAAGCATCAAACAACAAACGGTTCATTATTTTATTGGCATTACCCAAACCTTTATGAATATCCATTCCTGAATGACCTCCATTTAAGCCTTTTACCGTAATAATATGACCAACTGATCCTTCCGGAACTTCTTCTTCATGATAGGTCCTTGTAGCCGTTACATCGATTCCACCAGCACATCCAATATCAATCTCGTCATCTTCTTCAGTATCTAAATTCAATAAAATCTGACCTTGAAGAATTCCTCCTTTAAGGTTTAAAGCTCCTGTCATTCCAGTTTCTTCATCAATAGTAAACAAAGCTTCGATTGCCGGATGCGGAATATCTTTACTTTCAAGGATAGCCATAATTGTAGCAACTCCTAATCCATTATCAGCACCAAGTGTAGTACCACGAGCGCGAACCCAGTCACCATCAACATACATGTCGATTCCCTGCGTATCGAAATCAAAAACAGTATCTGCATTTTTTTGATGTACCATATCAAGATGCCCCTGCATTACAATTGCTTTACGATTCTCCATTCCTGGAGTTGCGGGTTTACGAATTATTACATTTCGAATTTCGTCTTCAAAAGTTTCTAAACCTAAACCGTTTCCAAAGTTTTTCATAAACTCGATCACACGTTCTTCTTTCTTTGACGGACGTGGAACAGCGTTCAAATCGGCAAACTTATTCCATAGTGCCTTAGGTTCCAGATTTCTTATTTCCTGACTCATTATATTTTGTTTGAAGTTTAACAATTAAGAATGTCAAAGTTACAAAGTTTATATTTTTTTCTGCCACAAATTTCACGAATTAGCACTAATTATCAATTTTAAAATTAAATTTCATAAATACAATCTTTTTTTACTCATAATATTGTATTTATATTTACGTATCCAAAATTTGCACTGTGAAATCAAAATACATTCTCCCCCTATTTCTAGTAATTCAAATTATATTTTTAAAGATCCTTCCTTTCTTCCCGGATTTTGTCGAAGGCGCTTACAGCAACAATTTATACATCAGAATTTCACATTTCTCTAGAATAGTTTTAGGCAAAATTCCGTTTTCTATTGGTGATCTTATTTATGCTATTATTATTATATCAATAGTAATCTGGTTTTGGCAAATCCGAAAAACATGGAGAACAGACTGGAAAAATCATCTGCTAAAAATCGTAGGCAAAATTTCCGTTTTTTACTTTTTCTTTCATCTATTGTGGGCTTTTAATTATTATCGCGAACCACTTTTTGAAAAAATGGAGATCAAAAGAGAATATACTGATGCTGAATTATTGGTTTTTACCAAAAAACTAATTAAAAAAACAAATGAAATCCAATTTCAAATTACCAAAAATGACAGTTCAAAAGTTATTTTTCCATACTCTCAAAAACAAGCTTTTCAGATGAACTTGAAAGGTTATGAAAACTTAGCGAAAGAACACCCTTATTTTAAATATGAAATTTTAAGTGTCAAAAAATCTCTTTTTAGTCTTCCTTTGACATATATGGGATTTGGTGGTTATCTGAATCCTTTTACGAATGAAGCTCAGGTAAATGACTTATTACCAATGTATAATTTTCCAGTAACTACCAGTCACGAAATGGCGCATCAAATAGGTTTTGCAAGTGAAAGTGAATGTAATTTTATTGGTGTTTTAGCTTCTGTAAAAAACAAAAATTTATACTTTCAATATTCCGGATACAGTTTTGCTTTACGTTATTGTTTAGGAATCTGGCAAGTTAAGAACGATAAGATATTTGAGCAGTTAAAGAAACAGACTCATATCGGAATCCTAAAAAATTATCAGGAAAGCCATGATTTCTGGAAAAAGTATGACACTTTCATAGATGAGGGTTTTCATGTTTTTTATGATAATTTCCTAAAAACAAACAATCAAAAAGACGGCATGGACAGTTACAGTAAATTTGTAGATTTGATGGTGAATTATTATAAAACCAGAAAATTATAATCAAGCTGTAACAAAATAGATTACACTACTACTAATACTTTATGAGCGAAAATTTAGAACAGTCATTTGTTGCGCAATTGAAGGCTAATCAGAATATAATCCACAAGATTTGTAGATTGTATACTGCTGGCGAAGATGCACACAAGGACTTGTTTCAGGAAATTACCATTCAGCTCTGGAAAGCATATCCTAAATTTAGGGGTGACAGTAAATTTTCGACCTGGACGTATCGTGTGGCTTTAAATACCGCCATTACCTTATACCGAAAAACCAAAAGAACCATATCGACCGTAGAATATGAAAGTCATCAGCATTTTGTAAAAGATGTTGATTACAACTATGAAGAGGAAGAACAGATTAAATTGATGTACAAAGCCGTTTATCAGCTTAATGACATCGAAAAAGCATTAGTTTTTATGTATTTAGAAGACAAAGATTATCAAGAAATAGCAGAGACCCTAGGGATCAGCGAAGTGAATGCGCGCGTGAAAATGAACAGAATTAAGGGGAAACTTAAAAAAATACTAAATCCTTAAAAATTATTATGAAAGAACTGGATTTATTAAAAAAAGACTGGAAAAAGAACTCGGATTCTTTTCAACAAATTTCTGAACAGGAAATCTACAAAATGATTCACAAAAAATCATCTTCTATTGTGAAGTGGATTTTGATAATCAGTATTTTGGAGATTTCGTTTTGGACTTTTTCAAACTTATTCCTTAATACTGATGATGCTTTGCAAAAAATCAATCATCCGGAAATTGTCAATGCACTTGAATATCTGACTTACCTAAATTATTTAGTAGGATTGATTTTCGTATTTATTTTCTATAAAAACTACACCACAATTTCAACAACTGTTGCCACCAAATCACTAATGAGTGCTATTTTAAGAACTCGAAAAACCGTGCAGTACTATGTTTGGTATAACTTGGGAATGATTGTTATAATAGCTATATTAAGCTTCTTTGTCGCTTTTGTATATAATCCTGATATGGCTTTTATAAGAGAAAAATTAGCTGCAAATGGCAGAGCTATGTTTATAACTTTTGGGATAGCATTATTAGTTTCCTGCGCCTTTTTTGGGCTCTTCTGGTGTTTTTACCGCTTACTTTACGGAACGCTATTGCGAAGATTATATGCTAATTATAAAGAGTTGAAAAAAATTGATTTTTAAAAAAGGCACAAAGGTTCAGAGAGGCAAAGGTTCAAAGGCTTCTTTTAAGCATCTTAAGAAAAACTAACTTCCTAAGTTTTCATCAAACCTGATAAATTATTTATAAATCTAATTTTCATTTTCCTTATAACTCCATCTTCTCATTTCGTTAAGTTCTTCCTCTGCCTTAATTACTTCGGCTGGAATAACTTTTAAGAATGACGGATGTTGTTCGATAGCATATTCAACTTTTTCTACAATTTCTTCAATAGTATCGTTTTCATAATCAATATCAAGAGGTTCTTTGATTATAAAAGATTGTAGAATCCCTTTTTTCTTCATTCGTAATCCTTTTTTGTCAAATGAGCGACGGAAACCGTCAATAACAATCGGAATTACAATTGGCTTATGCTGTTTGATAATATGAGCTGTTCCTTTACGAACTGGCTTAAAAGACTTTGTAGTTCCTTGCGGAAAAGTAATTACCCAACCATCTTCAAGTGCAATTCTAATATTTTCAGTATCATTTGGATTTACCTCACGTTTTTCAGTAACATCAACACCTTTAGCGCGCCATGTTCTTTCTACTGTAATAGCACCAACGTAAGCCAAAATTCTTGGTAATAAACCCGCTTGCATCGTCTCTTTTGCAGCAACATAGTAGATATTCATTTTGGGTTGCCATAAGTAACCAATATTCTTAATAGTATCCTGACGTCCGCTTAAACTTGCGTTAAAGACATGAAACATTGCTACAACGTCAGCAAAATAGGTTTGGTGATTCGAAATAAACAACACATTATTATCCGGCAAAGTTTTAATAATTTCGGATCCTTCAATCTGCAATTCATTAAAACCTCTGTATCTGCGGTGCGTCATAGAGCCCAAGATTCGGATTAACCATTTCTTGATGAATAATATATGTCCAAAAGGATTTCGTTTAAACAATCCCATAAGTGCTTATTGTATTTTTTTGTTAGGTCGCAAACATACAAAAATTATTCTTTTAGCAATACTAATAAGCAATTTCGGAAATAAATTGTTATTATAATGAATATCAAATCATTAATTTTTCATTTTTACGAATTTTCCTCAAAAGTTATTTTCAGAACTTCTCTTAGTTCGCTCAATATCATCGCGGTCGCTCCCCAAACAACATGATTTTGAATATTAAATGCCGGAACTAAAACATTTGCAGCGTAAGAAGTTGACAATGTGGTTTCGATAATAATTTCATCATCCAAAAAGACGGACAACGGCAATTCTATAATATCAGCTACTTCTCTGATATCGGGAAAGAATGAAAGTTCTTCTTTGGCAATTCCCAAAAAGGGATGTACTAAAAAATTACTTGGCGGAATATACATAGGAGTAAAATGCTTAACTATTTCAATTTTTTCAGATGATACACCAACCTCTTCTTCTGTTTCTCTAAGTGCTGTTTCTTCAAAATTGACATCTGAAATTTCATATTTACCTCCTGGAAAGGCTATCTGAGAGGAATGAACGCCATTATAAGCATTCCGAACAATTAAAACCAAATGTGTTTCCTCATTTTTAGGATAAAACAACATCATCACTGCGGCAATTCTTGGAGTTTTGGTTGCTATATCAAAATTTTTAAGTTCTTCAATGCGTCCTTTTGGAGCCATCTTTATGTGGGCCAAAGTAGCCGGCAATTCAACTGGAATTAAATTAGGAACATATTGTAAAAAATCTTGAAAATCCATATTCAAAGTTTATTTTTGTATTTTCAAATAAAATATAAATATAGTCCAGAAAACGCGGTTTTACAAGTTTTCCGGAACCAAAGCCTATAAAAATGTACAGTAAAGAAGAATCACAAAAAATAAAAAGAGAATTTTGGGTGGCTTTCGCCGAGAAATATCCACGCAAATGGGTTCTTTATGACACTAAAATAAAAGACTTTTCTTTTAAATTTTTCGTTGATAACAAAAAAGCTCAGGTTTTAATTGATATCGAACACAGGAGTGACGAAAAAAGAACAGCTTATTTTGAAAAAATAGAAGCTTTAAAAAATATTCTCGAAGAAGAATTTGTTAAGGATTTAGTTTACGAGAAAAATTACACCTTAGAAAGTGGTAAAACTATTAGCCGAATCTGGGTTGAAAAAACAGGATTAGGCTTTAGCAACCGAAATAATTGGGATGCTATTTTTGATTTCTTTAATGAGAAAATGCATTCTCTTGAAATGTTTTATTTAGAGTATGATGAGTTTATTAAGGATATAGAGTAATTCCGAAAGCCCTAAAATACCGATTTAAAAAACATTTAATAACAAGCCCGATCCGGTTTTGAAAACTATCGGGTTTTCTATTTCAGGTAAAGCGCTGTGAAGATAGCTATACACTAGACAGATTATAAACAATAATATGATCGTCATAGTTAATGTAAAGCTGTTTGCGATACTCTTGCTTTTTACGTGTAATGATAGACAACTTACACTCTCGCCCATCATTATCTTTACACATAAAAGAATAAACGACATCAGTATCGTTCTCTTCTCTTTCAATATAACTTAAAATATTAAAAAGTTGAATTTCCTGCGAATAAACTACAATTCGATGTTTGTTAGTATCCAGAATTACCGATAAATTCACTAAATCAAGATTCGACCAATCGCCCCATTTTCCTCTTTCGTTTTTTTCTAAAACACTAAATCCCGATGTTTTAAACTGATAAGACTGGCTTTGAACCTGTTGCAGACCAAATGCCAGAAAAAGTAATAGTATGTAGGTTCGTAATGAATTCATATTGTATTTCTTGGGGATAATTAAAACTCAAATTTAGCCTTTTCTTTGGCTGCCACCTCAAATTCACTCATCATTTGTTGAATAATTTGTTCAACAGGCAAAATTTCGTGAATGAGTCCGGCAATTTGTCCAATTTCAAGTTCTCCTTCATCAAGGTCACCTTCAAACATTCCTTTTTTGGCTCTGGCACGACCTAAAAGCTGTACTAAATCTTCTTTCGAAGGGCATTTTTCATACAATTCCTGAACATCCTGATAAAACTTATTTTTAACCAATCGAACCGGGGCTAACTCCTTTAAAGTTAATTGTGTATCTCCTTCTTTTACTTTAACTATTGTTTCTTTGAAATTATTGTGCGCAGAAGATTCTATTGATGCTGCAAAACGGCTTCCAACCTGAACGCCATCAGCACCCAAAATCATTGTAGCCAACATGCCTCTTCCTGTAGCAATTCCACCAGCGGCAATAATCGGAATCTGAATTTTTTCTTTCACCATCGGAATCAGAGTCAATGTTGTAGTTTCATCACGACCGTTGTGTCCGCCAGCCTCAAAACCTTCTGCAACAATAGCATCTACTCCTGCTTCCTGCGCTTTTAAGGCAAAAACACTACTACTTACTACATGAACTACTGTAATTCCTTTTTCCTTAAGAAAAGAAGTCCAGGTTTTAGGATTTCCTGCCGAAGTAAAAACGATTTTCACGCCCTCTTCGACCACGATATTTATAATTTCTTCAAGATTTGGATATAACATCGGAATATTAACGCCAAAAGGTTTATCAGTCGCTTTTTTACATTTCTGAATGTGCTCTCTTAATACTTCGGGATACATTGAACCAGCACCAATTAAACCTAAGCCTCCTGAGTTACTTACTGCAGAGGCGAGTTTATAACCGCTGTTCCAGATCATTCCGCCTTGAATTATTGGGTATTTTATATTGAAGAGTTGGGTAATTTTATTCATACAGGCAGGTTCTTATTGTTTGATTATCTTTCCGGTTTTATGCAAACCTTCGGCGTCAAAAGTATAGAAATAAAGTCCACTATTTAATGCTTCGACAGAAAGAATTGGGTTTTGATTTGTAATTTGTTTTTCGATTAATTTTTGCCCCAAAACGGAGTAAATTGAGACTGATGCTTCATAATTTTCACTTGAAAAAGAAAAAGAAACAAAAGTTTTAGCTGGATTCGGAAACATTGAAAAATCAGAAGAAGCCAGAAAATTTTCAACTCCTAAAGTAGATCCAAAATTCGGAATCCCATATCCGTAATCATTATTTGGATTGGCATATCGATCCGAAATCTCCAAAAGTATTTGCCTAATTTCCTTATTTGTTTTCGTTGGAAAAGCTTGCCATAAACATGCAATCATTCCAGCCATTACCGGACATGAAAATGAAGTTCCGTTAGAAGTTCCGATCGTACCCGAAGCATTAGAAACAACAGTAGCGGTCCCCTGGGCCATCACATCAGGTTTTATTCGATTATCGAAACTAGGGCCAATCGAACTGAAATTAGATTTTATTTTTGCTGAATCAACAGAACCAACTGTTATAACTGAAACCGCATCGGCCGGCGCTCCAATATGAGGTTCAGCTGTTCTTCCTTCATTTCCTGCTGAAGCTACCACGATTATTCCTTTACTGAAAGCGATTTCTGCGCCACGAGAAATGAAATTGGTACTGCCATTCATATCACTGTAAGTATGACTATAATTGGCATTATCAAATTCAAAATATCCCAATGAAGTAGTGATAATATCTACTCCTAAACTATCTGCTCTTTCAGCCGCTTCTACCCAAAGCGATTCTTCAACCGGGTTCTCAGAAGCATCATTTTCTGTTATAAATAAGTAATATGAAGCATCAGGAGCTGTACCCACTAATGCATTTTCTTTATAACCACCCATAGTCGAGAGTACTAAAGTTCCGTGATCATCTCCTGTATAAAAATTGGCATTTCGGTTAACAAAATCATAACCACCCAAAATTTGATTTTTGGTTTGCAAATTTTGAAAAGGCTGTGCTATGTTTACACCCGGAAAACCAGCATCTAAAACTGCAATAATTTTTCCGGTGCCAGTATAATTTTGCTTGTGTAAAGCTTGCCCGTTCAACATTTGTATTTGACTTGCAGAATTTCCGTAAGCATAATCAATAGTAGTTTTCAGTTTGTCGTTTGTCTGAGATTCTTTATGCACTGAAACCTTTTTAGCTGTTGTATTTAATGCCTTATTCGCAAATGAAACTTTATCAACAAATGAAAATGATTTAAGTGCCAAAATATTAGCTTGAGTTCCTCGGATATGAAGTGCATTTAACCATTTTGACTTTGCCATAATGGTAATTCCTGAACTTGCATTTATTTGACTGATATAGCTTTTTTCTATAGGAACGTCACTATCAGCCAGAGGAATACTCTGATTCGTTCTTCGATCTAAAGAACGCTGAGTTAGCATATCTAAAGGCTTATCTAGAAATACTTGCGAACTTGGTTTATCTTTAAAATAAACCCATGCGTCTTCTTGCGAAAACATCGCAGAAAAAATAAACAATAAAACAAACGTAAAATAGTATTTCATAGTATACTTTTTTTAGAGGAAAAACCTCCGTAAAAAAGTATAAAGCTAAGAAATTACTCCCGAACCAACTAATTCATCATCGAAATACCAGGCAACAAACTGACCTTCAGTAATAGCAGATTGTGGTTCATCAAAATGAACGTACATTCCATCTTCAAACTGAAGCAAAGTCGCTTTTTGCAGAGGCTGACGGTAACGAATTCTTGCCATCACTTCCATTGTTTCACCAGCTTTTAAGGCTAAATCTGTGCGAATCCAATGCACTTCAGATTTTTCAATAAATAAAGCTTTTTTGAATAATCCCGGATGATTGCTCGTTAAGCCTGTATAAATAGTATTGGTTTCAACATCAGTTGCAATAATAAACAACGGATCTGTTGTTCCACCAACGTTCAACCCTTTTCTTTGTCCAATGGTAAAATAATGAGCACCCTGATGTTTTCCAACTACTTTCCCCATTGTTGGAAGATAAGCACGTTTTTGAGCTTCTAATTTTAACTCCTCTTCTAATGATAAACCAACTGGTTTTTCTATATTGTAGATTGGGTCATTTTTATCAATCTGAACAATTTTACCTTCTTTAGGCTGCAATTTTTGTTGCAAAAATTCCGGTAAACGTACTTTTCCAATAAAACATAATCCTTGAGAATCTTTCTTTTCAGCGGTTACCAAATCCATTTCGGCAGCGATTTCACGCACTTCCGGTTTAGTTAAAGCACCAATTGGAAATAAAGCTTTTGCCAATTGCTCTTGTGATAATTGACATAAAAAGTAGGATTGATCTTTATTATTGTCAGCTCCGGCAATCAATTGATAGACTGGCTTTCCATCTACTTCAATTTCACTTTTTTGACAATAATGTCCTGTTGCCACATAATCAGCACCAAGACTTAAGGCAATTTTCATGAAAACATCAAATTTGATTTCGCGGTTACAAAGTACATCAGGATTTGGAGTTCTCCCTTTTTCATATTCGTTGAACATATAATCAACGATTTTTTCTTTGTATTCTTCGCTTAAATCGACAGTTTGAAACGGTATTCCGAGTTTTTCAGCAACCAGTAAAGCGTCATTACTATCCTCTAACCATGGGCATTCGTTAGAAATAGTAACCGAGTCATCATGCCAGTTCTTCATAAAAAGGCCAATAACTTCGTATCCTTGTTGTTGCAATAAATAAGCTGCAACACTCGAATCTACTCCACCAGAAAGTCCAACTACTACACGTTTCATTCTAAATTGTTTATATTTTTACAAGGGTGCAAAGATAAACCATATTTTAGATAATTCTGGCAGTTTTGATTAGTTTATATAATCCCATAGTAGACAAAACCTATCGTTTTTTTTAATTACTTTTAATCATCAATAAAAATGTCATGCAAAAATTTGTTTACAGCTTTATTTTTCTCTTTCTAGTTACTTCATTGAGTGCTCAAAATTACAGCGCTACTTTGTCTAATTACGAAGCGTACAAGGCATTCAGAGGTAAACCTTTATCAGATAAATTCTCCAATATCGAATCCGTAAAAATTGTTTATGATCTGAAATCTAAAAAAATGTATTATTTCAATAGTACATTAATTTCTCATCATTATGACTTTGTAACCAACTATTTAAGTTATGACCAAGAAGTAGATGTTTTTAATAAAGAAAATTATAGCGATACAGAAAAGGACAGGACCTATTTATTAGGAAATCTAAATCACATCAAAGGAACTGAGAAATGGATTTTTGAATTAGCAGCTTCAGATCGTATGCCCATTCCGTTAATTGAGATTTTTTATAATTTAATTTTAAAATCCAGTTTTATTGGCCCCGATTTAAAATTTTATTTGAATAATCTTGAAAAAATGGAATGGTTTCAACAAAATAAATTCAAAATTCCGTGTGTAAAATCAGATTACATTTTTAATGATATCACCTATCAGGAAGTCGTTTCAGGAAGCACTGTTGGCGTTCTAAAACAATACAAAATAAAGGATTTGGAAAAGGTTCAGCCAAACCGAGATGAAATCATAATTTTGGATGGAACACCAGATATTTTACCCGATGTAAGAGGAATTATTGTGAATGAACTACAAACACCATTAAGTCATTTGGTTCTTTTAGGTAAAAACAGAAAAATTCCGATTATGGCCTATACTACTGTTTTGAAGGACAATAATATCCAAAAAATAATTTCAAAGAAGGTAGAATTAAAAATTGAAATTGATACTTTTTACATCAAAGAAACCACTAAAAAAATAGTACAAAAAAGCATTTCAAAAAAGAAGTTATTGGTTGTTGACAATAGTGTTACAGATTTAGTTGATCTGAATTCAATTCCGAAAAAAGGCGTCAATTTTATAGGTTCAAAAGCACAGAATATGGCTTACCTGATTGCTATAGCAAAAGAAATCTCTTTTAAAACACCGGAAGATGCTCATGCCATTCCGTTTTATTTCTATACACAACATATTCAGAAAAAATCAATTTCATCTTTAATTAATGAGCTTTTGACTAATCAACACAAAGATTCTACAGTCTGGATCAATCATCAATTAAAAAAGATTCGCGACGCCATAAAAAAAGAACCAATTGATCCTAATTTAATTGAAAAACTAAATGAAACTTTTAAAAATGCAGCTTTTAAAAATTTCAGATTCAGATCGTCAACCAATGCTGAAGATTTAGATGATTTTAATGGCGCTGGTCTTTACGATTCCAAAACCGGGATTTTAGGTGATAGCATAAAAACATTCGAAAAAGCAATCAAACAAGTATGGACAAGCGTGTGGAATGAAGGATCATATACTGAAAGAGAACTTTTCGGAATCGATCAGCAAAGTATTGCCATGGGTGTTTTGGTGCATCGATCTTTTCCTGATGAAATAGCCAATGGTGTCATCATTACCCAAAATATCTTCAGAAAAAATTTTCCCGGTATTACCGTTAATATTCAAAAGGGAGAAAATTCAGTTGTTAAGCCTGAAAAAGGAGAAATATGCGAACAATTTACTGCGTATTATTTACCAACCCAAACTAAAGATGAAGAGTTTAATGTCGATTATACATCAAATTCCAATCTGAACAATAATGAGCCTTTGTTAAGCAGAAAAGAAATGATCAGATTGAATCTTGTCAGTCAAAAAATCGAAACTCAAATGAATCGGTACTGGAAAAAGAACAGATTAAATCCGGTTGATATTGAATTTAAAATTGTTGGAGAAAATCGTGATTTATATATTAAGCAGGTCCGTCCTTTTAACGAATAATCAATAGAAAACCTGCAAATCTATTTCATTCGAAACTGTATTGATAAGGATGATTTTAAAATCAAAATCGTCAACATTTATTTTTTGTTGTACCGATTGACTAATCCTTTTGTGCTCCAATGAAAAATCTCCTTCCAAAGGAATTTTGACATCAACAACATTCAAATATTTAGAAGCTTTTTTATTTACTAAAATTGAAGCAAAAATATAAAATCCGATAATGATAACCTGAAAAAACAATAACACCTCAATTTTTTCATACGGATACATTATGTCTAAAATAGAAAGTGTGATTGTCGCAAAAAGAAAAATAATCGCATTTACGGTAAAAGACTGTGTTCTGAATCTTAGAATTGAAAAAATAGCAAATAATCCAAAACCAATCCCTACTCCAATTTCTATTTTGGTGAATAAATAGCAAAGAGAAAAAGTACAAAGACCAACAATTACCATCAATGGATTTATAGTTTCGTTATCCTTTCTGTTGGAGGAAAAATACAAAATCAAAATTGAGAAAAACAATAATAAAAACCTTCCAATAAGCTCGTTTAAATCCATTTAATCAAAGTATTAGCTAATCAAATTTAGAAAAAAGTTTGCCACGAATTCACGAATTTATAAATCAATATTTAAATTCGTGAATTCGTGGCAAAAAAATTCTTTTTACTCGAGCAATTTCGAGAACTATTATTCCATTTTAGGTTTTGAATCGGCTTTATAATTGCTTTTTGGATCGCTCATATTTACTTCTTTGGTTAACTTTCCTTTTAGGTAAAACTGCCACATTCCAACTTTCTTTCCATTTAAAAATTTTCCCTTAGAAGCCATTACTCCATCAGAATCGTAAAAAACAGCTTCTCCGTTATATTCATTATTTTTATAGGTACTTTGTTCTAGAAGCAATGCGTTTTGGCCGTATTTTTTATAAGTTCCTTCTTTTAAACCATTCTTATACGTCATTTCTTCCGCAATTTTAGAATCCGGGTAAAAAACAGATCTTACACCTTCCAGCTTTCCATTTTTATAATTTTCAAGTGTCATAACAACTTTCGAAGCTTTATGGTAATACTTCCATTCGCCTTCACGTGCTTTACCTACTTCTTTTCCCTCACTTACTTTATTTTTATTCTGATCATAAAAAATAGTGTACGAACTTCCGTCATTAGAAGTAAAATCCCGTGTTGCAACAACATCTCCTTTTTTAGTATCATCGAAAAACTTAAAAAGTCCAGTTTCTTTTCCGTGGCTAAAAGCTCCTTCATAACGCGGGCGTTTCGAAAATTCGTAAGTTCCTTTCCAAACTCCGTCTTTCTTTCCATTAGTATCAAGTTTATTGAAATCTTGTGAAAAGACAGCAGCGCTTATTAACAATAAAATCCAAAATTTTCTCATAATTCGTTTTTCTATATAACAGCAAAAATTACTTTTTAGTATTTACAAAAGTAGGATCATTTCAACATTAATTGCGCTTTTTTTAATTAAAATCAAATTTAAATTCTGTTTAACTTTTGTGACTCACAAAAAAACAAGGAAGTACAAAAAAAACAACAAAACAATTAAAAAATACTGAAAACCAACATATTAAATCCATTAAACAAAAAAGTTAAATTAATATTAAAATAAATAATTGTTTAATCTTTTTTACAAATTGTTAAACAAAATAGATAACTTAGCAATAACAAACAAAAAATCAATATTTATGAAAACAATCAAAATTAAATTAATTGCTTTATTGGCATTAATTGCTTTCGTCAGTATTTCATGTAACAATGATGATGATGATTCATCTCAACAACCCCAAACGATCGTCTCTATTGCGAAAGCAAATCCTAATCTAACCTCTTTGGTTGCGGCTCTTGAAAAAGCTGATTTGGCAACCACACTGAACACTTCCGGTTATTATACCGTTTTCGCACCTACTAATACCGCTTTTAGTGTATTTTTAACTGCCAATGGTTATGCCAATTTAAATGCAGTTCCTGTTCCCGCTCTAAAAGAAATATTATTAAATCATGTTTTAATTACGAAAGTAAAATCGACAGAAATTACCACGGGATATGTAAAGACTTTATCAAAAAGAAGTGCTTCATCTTCAAATACCATAAGTATGTATCTTGAAAAAGGCTCTGGTGTCGATATCAATGGTGGAAAAACAAATGGTGGAGCAACAGTCACTACTGCAGATGTTGAAGCATCAAACGGAATTATTCATATAGTTGACGGCGTTATCAGATTACCTACTATTGTTAATCATGCCGTAGCCAATAAAAACTTCACTACCCTTGTTGCAGCTTTAACTTTCAATCCTTCATCTGGTTTTGCAGGAATACTATCAGGAACAGCTAGTTCACCGTTTACTGTTTTTGCTCCCACAAATGCGGCTTTTACAAGTTTCTTAACTGAAACTGGATTTTCCGGACTTGCTGCTATTCCTGCGAATGTTTTAGAGACCACTTTAAAATATCATGTTGTTGCTGGAGCAAATGTACAATCAACCGCATTAACAAACGGACAAGTTGTGAGCACATTTGCCGGACAAAATTTTACAATTGGCCTAACTGGCGGAGCAAAAATTACTGATGCCAGCGACAGAGTAAGTAATATTGTTGCTACAGACGTTCAATGTGCAAATGGAATTATCCATGTAATTGATAAAGTTTTATTACCAAATTTTTAAGCACAAAAAAACCGCTGTTTTAAAATAGCGGTTTTTTTTATATGTGTAGAAATATTATTTCTTCTTATCTTGCTTTTTTGCAGCCTCTTGTTGTTCCATAACTTCCTGAAGGCGTTGTTGAAACTTACTTTGTTTTTTAGGCTCTTTTAATTTATTCTCCTGAATCTGAGCGTGAATTTTATCTGTATCAACAATATAGTTTTTGATTACAAACATAATTCCAATAGTAATTAAGTTTGAAATAAAGTTATACAAACTCAAACCAGCACCATAACTATTGAAGAAAATCAACATCATTAATGGCGAAACATAAATCATGATTTTCATCATTTTAGCCATATCCGGCATACCTTCTTGCTGAGGCGCTGCCATTTGTTGATCTCCAGATGTCATTTTCATGTAAAAGAAAATCGCAATTGCTGCCAAAATTGGGAACAAACTAATATGACTTCCATATAATGGGATATTAAATGGTAATTGTACTACTGCATCAAAAGATGATAAATCGTCTGCCCAAAGGAAACTTTTTTGTCTTAACTCAAAAGCTGATGGAAAGAACTGGAATGATGCATACATAAAAGGAAGCTGAATCAAGGCTGGAATACATCCGGCCATTGGGTTTACTCCTGCTTTGTTGTACAATTTCATTGTTTCTTGTTGTTTCTTCATTGGGTCTTTTTTAAACTTTTCTCCCAACTCTGTAATTTCAGGACGCAAAACTTTCATTTTAGCCTGTGACAAGAATGATTTATATGTAATTGGCGACATAGCCAATTTGATAATAATGGTAAAAATGATAATTGCAATTCCTAATGACAATCCAATTGTAGAGCTTAAGAATCCGAATAATGGAATGAAAATCCATTTATTAATCCATCCAAAAATTCCCCAACCTAATGGAATAATTTTTTCGAAGTTTTTATCGTATGATTTTAAAGTTTTGTAATCAGATGGTCCAAAATACCAGTGCATCTTATAATCAACTTCTCCATTAGAAAAAGCTAAAGGAACTGTCGCTCTAAATTGCTTTACAAATGTGGTGTCGATAACTTCATCTTTAATTAACGCATCAGATTGCAATTTAGATTTTTCGAATGGTTTGTCAGTTGCTAAAATAGCAGTGAAAAAGTGCTGTTTAAAAGCTATATAACTCACTTTTTCAGGAGTATCTTCTTTTCCTACACCATCACTTACTGAACTGTATTTTTCGTCACCATATTCATATTCTAACAGAGCATATCTCTTTTCAATAGAAACGCTTTTCTCGTTTCTGTAGCTTTTTAAATCCCATTGCAAATCTAATGGTTTAGAAGAATTTAAGACTTTATTTAATCCCTGAGAACGAATATCAAAACCAACTAAATAATCGTTTGCTTTTAAGATATATTTATATTCTAAAAATTCGTTTGCACCCGCTTTTAAACGCATCGTTAGAATTTGATCTGCTCCATTTTTAGTTAACGTTGGTTCAAAATATAAATCCTTAGAATTTAACGTTCTGTTATCTGTCGTTTGTAATTGAATATTTAAATTCGAATTATTATCTCTAATCAATTCTATTAACTGTCCAGAATTTTTTTCAAATCTTTTGAATTCTTTCAACTTAGCTTCAACTATATAACCACCTTTATTGGCGATTTTTAGTATCATCTTTTCGTTTTCAATAGTTGTAAAGCCTTCTTTTGCAGAAGGAAGTGTAGCTGAATAAGCAAAACCACCTAAAGTTTGTTGCAATTTTGCCAATTGAACCGTATCACCAGGTGTTGCAGCGGCAACAGGTAAAACAGCTGTTTTAGTTTTATCAGCTTTAGCCTGAGCTTCTTGCTTAGCAACTAATTCTTTCTTGGCTTTTTCAGCAGCACTTTCCTTATCTGAAGGTTGATTTTGGTACATAATCCAAATCAAAATTCCAAATATCAATACAAAACCAATGATTGAATTAAGATCAAATTTTTTTTCTTCCATTATTAATTTAAAAAAGTTATTCGTTAAAGGCTATTAGTAATGAGTTCGACTCAAACGTTACATCCCTTTAGAATATTAATTATTATTTTTTATGCGCAATAACTGCAGCAGCCACAAAGTTTACGAAAATTGGGTGCGGATTTGCAACCGTACTTTTGTATTCAGGATGGTATTGTACACCAATAAAAAATGGGTGATTTTCAAGTTCTATAATTTCTACTAACCCGGTATCAGGATTAACTCCGGAAGCAATCAAACCAGCTTTCTGCAATTCATCTTTATAAGTATTATTATACTCATAACGGTGACGGTGACGCTCTGAAATCGTTTTTTGACCGTAGATTTTATGTGCTAGTGAGTTTGGTTTAATATCACATTTCCAAGCCCCAAGACGCATTGTACCGCCTTTGTCTGTAATTGTTTTTTGCTCTTCCATCAAATTCACCACAGGATGTTTTGTTTTCTCATTCATCTCTGTAGAATTCGCTTCAGCGTAACCTAAAATATTTCTTGAATATTCGATAACAGACATTTGCATTCCTAAACAAATTCCGAAAAATGGAATATTATTTTCTCTTGCGTAACGAACCGCTTCAATTTTTCCTTCGATTCCTCTTTCACCAAAACCAGGAGCAACTAAAACTCCATCAAGAGGCCCTAATTTTTCAGCAACATTATCACTATTAATATGCTCTGAATGTATAGAAATTACATTTACTTTTGTTTCATTTGAAGCTCCAGCATGAATAAACGCCTCTAAAATAGATTTGTAACAATCCTGCATTTCTACATATTTTCCAATCAAACCGATATTAACAGTATGTTTTGGATTTTTTAATCTGCGTAAAAAAGTATTCCAGTTTTTTAAATCAGGAGCTGCTTTTTTAGGTAAATCTAATTTTTTCAAAGCCACCACATCTAATCCTTCTTCAAGCATTAAATTTGGAACTTCATATATTGTTGAAGCATCAATAGACTGAATTACAGCTTCTCTTTTTACATTACAAAATAATGCTAATTTATTACGTAATTCATCTGAAAGTTCATGCTCTGTTCTACAAACTAAAATATCAGCTTTGATACCACTTTCCATCAAAGTTTTTACAGAGTGCTGTGTCGGCTTTGTTTTTAACTCACCTGCTGCAGCCAAATAAGGAACTAATGTTAAATGAATAACAATTCCGTTATTTTCGCCCAATTCCCAAACCAACTGACGAACAGACTCGATATAAGGTAAAGACTCAATATCACCAACTGTTCCACCAATTTCAGTAATAACAATATCATAATCGCCAGATTTACCCAGCAATTGCATTCTGTCTTTGATTTCGTTTGTAATATGAGGAACAACCTGAACTGTTTTTCCTAAAAATTCCCCTCTTCTTTCTTTCTCAATAACTGAAAGATAAACTCTTCCTGTAGTAACGTTATTTGCCTGAGAAGTAGGAACATTCAAGAAACGCTCGTAGTGACCTAAATCTAAATCCGTTTCAGCACCATCATCTGTTACATAACACTCACCATGTTCGTAGGGATTTAATGTTCCCGGATCTACATTGATATACGGATCAAATTTTTGAATAGTTGTACGGTATCCTCTTCCTTGTAACAATTTTGCTAAAGATGCCGCAATAATTCCTTTTCCTAATGAAGAAGTCACACCGCCTGTAACAAAAATATATTTTGTTTGATTCATTCTGTTGTTGTTTGTATTGTAGTTGTGTAAAAAACTTGGCAAAAGTACAAATTTAATTAGATAATTTGTCAATAAGAGAATGAGATAATTTGCAAAATTTTAATTAGATCGATTACTTGGTTTTGTAATCGATAATTTTAAGGATTTATTAGTATTATTTTTGAAGAATGTATTTAAATTGAGACTAATTATTACTCTCTAATTTAATAATGATTGCAAAGTTATTTCACTTTCTTCCTAAATTATAAGTTTTACAGGAAAGTTTAAGCAAAAAAAATATTATAATTTTAAAACATCGACCTGTACACATTTATAAATTCAGTCTTGAATTCTGTGGTGCCAATTTGTTTTTAAAAATTATAATATTTTTTTGATGTGTATTATAATTTCAAAATATTGACTTGTACACATTTACAAATTCAGTCTTGAATTCTGTGGTATCAATTAGTTTTTAAAAATTATAATATTATATATATCAAACTTAAATAAAAAAAATCAAACTACCAAAGATTTTTCCTACTATTTAATTGGTTTGGGGTATTGCTTCTTAATATTTCGAATTAATTCTTCTAATCCATTAAGTTTTAATTCATAAATAAGCTGTAATTGCTGTCCTAATTCTCCATTGGGAAACCCTTTATTGTGATACCAGACCACGTAATATTCAGGTAAATCAATTAAAAAACGACCTTCGTATTTCCCGAAAGGCATTTTGGTATGAGCTAATTTTATGAGAAGTTTTTTGTCTTGTTCCATTTTTTAAAGAAGAAAGAAGCAAGAGAAAAGAATATAGATTTATTCTCTTTCTTGCTTCTTGTTGGTACAAAGCTATGATTATTTCAGTACTTTTTATACTTTTTAGAGGATAGATTAAAAAAAAACGCCACGAATATAAATCTTAGAATCTCAGCAACTCAGAATCTTAATAATGCCATCTCACAAAAGCTTCCATAGCCGCATAAGTTGCCAAACCTAATTGTTGGTACAAAGCTGCTGTTTCTGCGTTTCTGTCTTCAGCTCTTTGCCAAAATTCTCTTGCATCGGTTCCCTGGAAAACAACACCGTCTTTTTGAGATTGGTGTTTGAAGATTCCATGACGTTTTGCCAAAACCTGATCCGGGCTCATTGGTACCGCCATTTCGACTTCATCAATTCCCCACTCCTGCCAAGCTCCTCTGTACAACCATAACCAGCAATCATCCATGAATGATTTTGGTTTCAAGGCTTTTACAGCTTCAAAAATAGCATCCAGACATACTTTATGTGTTCCGTGTGGATCTGCTAAATCACCGGCTGCATAAATTTGATGTGGTTTTATTTTTTCAATCAAATCCATCGTCAATTGAATATCTTCTTTTCCAAGTGGTTTTTTCTCGATTGTTCCGGTTTCATAAAATGGTAATTCCATAAAATGAATCTGATCGTCTGTCAATCCAACAAAATGACTCGTTGCTCTTGCTTCTCCTTTTCTAATCAATCCTTTTATATAACGAACTTCCGGAATATCAATTTCGCTGTTCTTTTTATTAGTTAAAAAGGTGGCAGCTTTTTGGTAAATATCATCTGCCTGCGCACTTTTAATTCCGAATTTCTCATTGTAATCAATAACGAATCTTGCAAAACGTAATGCTTCATCATCCGCTACAGCGATATTTCCTGAAGTCTGATATGCTACATGCACCTCATGTCCCTGCTCCTGCAAACGCATGAAAGTTCCTCCCATACTAATAATATCATCATCAGGGTGTGGACTGAAAATCAATACACGTTTTTTAGCCGGTTCAGCTCTTTCCGGACGATTTGAATCATCTGCATTTGGTTTTCCACCTGGCCAGCCTGTAATAGTATTCTGAAGTTTATTAAAGATTTTGATATTGATATCATAAGCAGGACCTGAATCTGCCAATAAATCACTCATTCCGTTTTCGATATAATCAGCATCAGTTAGCATTAAGATTGGTTTTTTAAGTTGAAGCGCCAATCCTAAAACCGCTTTACGCGTCAATTTATCTGTCCAGATTACTTTTTCTACTAACCAAGGTTTGTTGATTCTGGTTAGCTTTGAAGAAGCTTCCTTATCTAAAATAAAAACGGCGTTGTTGTGTTCCTGCAAAAATGAAGCTGGCACTCGATTCGTCACTTCATCTTCTACCGATTTTTTCACAATGTTTGATTTCCCTTCTCCCCAAGCCATCAAAATAACTTGTTTAGCTTCCATGATTTTTTTCACCCCAAGCGTTATTGCCGTTCTTGGTGTATTACTTAATCCGAAGAAATCTTTGCTTGCCGCAACTCTTGTAATATGATCCAAAGCGACTAAACGCGTTTTAGAGTTTTGAAGCGACCCAGATTCGTTAAAACCGATATGCCCGTTTCCCCCAATTCCTAAAATCTGCAAATCGATTCCACCTAAAGCTTCAATTTTAGCTTCATAATCGTGGCAATAATCTGCGATTTGTTCTTTTGTTAAAAGTCCGTCTGGAACGTGGTAGTTCTCAGGTAAAATATCGACATGATCAAACAGTAATTCTTTCATAAAACGAACATAACTGTTGATTGAGTTTGGTTCCATCGGATAATATTCATCCAGATTAAAACTGATTACGTTCTTAAAACTCAATCCTTCTTCTTTATGCAAACGAACTAATTCTGCATACAATCCTTTTGGAGAAGAACCAGTTGCAAGACCTAAAATACAAGGTTGATTCTCTTTTTGTTTGGATTGAATTAAAGCCGCAATTTCCTGAGCAACGGCTTTTGAAGCATCAGAAGAATTTTCAAAAACAACCGTGTTGATGTTTTCGAATCGTTTTTCGAATCCTGTTGCTTTGTCGATTTTACTTTTTAACATGATATAGTTTTTATTTAATTTCTCTAGTTTATTCTACCATTTTCTGTATTTATGACCTTTAACCGCATAGAAAAGGATCATTATATACGATGGCAATAGCATTAAATACGCAAGCTGATTTCCGCTTCTTGAAACACCCTGAGTTCCAGCTGCAATATTTGATGTATTTATAGTTTCTGTAATTAATCCATATAATAAAGGAAAAATAGCTCCACCGATAATTCCCATAATCAAAATAGCACTTCCTATTTTAGTGTATCCTCCTAAATCTTCAAGAGCCATTGGCCAAATTGCCGGCCAGCAAAGTGCATTTGCCAAACCAAGTAATGCTACTAAAAGAATTACAATTGGCAAATTTGGAACTCCAGGCAATTGAATCGTTAATTTTGGTGAAATAATAACGATTGCTAAAACCAAAATGATTCCTAAAATCCCTGAACCTTTTAAAGCCGTAACCTGCGATAGATATTTCGGAATCAACGTTATTCCTAAAATATATCCAACAACCATTGCTGACATAGTAAAAGAAGTCAACTTTAAATAAAAATTTCCTTCCTCTCCATACACTCCTAATTGTTTTCCGAAGCCTCCAATTGAATCTCCAGCCAAAACTTCGGCAGCCAAATACAACATTAAAGTGATCACTCCCAAAACCAATTGAGGACGTCTGAAGGCGTTTTTAATTTGTTTGAAAATACTCAAATTTGAGATATTTCCTTCTTCATCCAAATCAATTTCAGGAAGCGGAGAAAGCTTAACTAACAAAGCTAACACCGTAATTATCAATCCCATATAAAGATAAGGTCTTTGTAATTGTAATGCAAGAGAATTTAAAGCATTTGCTTTTGAAACGGAATCCAGTATCGCAATTTTATCGGCTGTAAACTCCTGCATATTAGACAAAACCAATGCTGTCAAAATAAGTGGCGCCAAAAAACCAGCGAGTTTATTGGCGATTCCTAAAACACTTATTCTGGCTGCTGCACTTTCTCTTGGACCAATAACTACTACATAAGGATTCGCAGCCGTTTGTAAAATTGCCAAACCAGTTCCCATTACAAAAAGTGCTATTAAGAACAGTAAAAACGTACGGCTTCCTGCAGCAGGATAAAACATGAATGCGCCAAATGCAATGATCAATAATCCTAAAGAGATACCGTTTTTGTATCCCACTTTTTCGATTACCCATGATGATGGAACTGCCATTACAAAATAGGCAATATAAAAGGCAAAAGTTACAAAGTAAGCCTGTGAAGAAGAAAGCTCACAAGCTAACTCAAAAAATGGAATTAAAGGACCGTTTAACCAGGTTACAAATCCGAGAATAAAAAATAATGCGGTCAGGATAACCATCGGAAGAATTGCACTCCTTTTTTCTACTTGTATGATACTTTCAATGTTTGACATAATACTTTTTGGTTGATTGTTAATAGATTATACTTTTATCCATCTAAAATAGCACCAACACTTTTGCGACAATTTTGCAAATTAAATACACTTTTTTGCGTTTTTTTTGCAAAGTAAAGCAAAAATTAGATAACATACGCTACCTATTACTACTTTAAATATCAATTTTGTGTTAATATTTGTTAAACATTCCAGTCTAAAACCGGATAATGCTTCTTTAGATATTCTTTTACATCTGCAATATCTTCTTTAGCCGTTAAATCTGGTACGTGCTCAGAAAAAGGAATACCTAAAGTTGTATTGGGATTTGCTTTAACCGAATTCAAAAGTACTGTCGGTAATTCTTTTTCATCCCTTTCCGGATTTACAGGACAATTTTTAAGATGCGTATACAAAGTGTTTCCATTGAACTTGAAAGCATTCATACTCACTCTTATTTTTCCTTCAACGTCTTTATAATGTTCTAAGTCGTCTGCTGTAGGCTTTTCTAAAATATCCAATAATTGATTATTCTGATCTAATTTGGCGATAGCAAAACGTGAAATTCTTTCAGAAGGAAATTCTAAAGCATCGCGATCATAACTGATAAAAGCATTTGGACTTTGTGTTTCTCTTAACGCCAGTAAAGCTTTCGCCGAATACAAATTATCACTATTGCAAACGGAGTATTCCTGTGTATTTAATTCCGGAAATTGTTCTACTGCCTGAAACAAGGCATCAGCAGTACCAAAAGGTTTCACTCTGCCTTCAGGAATATATTGAACAGCAAAAGAAATAGTAAGCCCGTGAAAATTGTTATTTTCATTCTGGTTTCCATAAAATTCCTTAAACAACTCACCTTGTTCTCCTATAATAATATAGATGTTTTTATAACCCGCTTTTTTAGCATTTAATAAAAGATAATCCAGTAAAGGTCTTCCGCTTGCTCCGACTCCAATTAAACCTTTACTTCTTTCATTGGCTTGTGCAATTTCTTCTGGAGATAAATTATCTAAAATGGCTTCTTTTTTCATACGGGAAGATGCTCCGCCCGCAAGAATAACTAAATTGTTGTGCATATTTATTTTTTAAATTTCAATATTTTCAATAATTCTCACACCCGGATCAACGGTAACAGCATATGCTTCCTGTGCTCCGGCTTTCAAAATAGCGTCAATTACGGCGGCCTCTTTTGCAGGATCTGCAATTACGACTATACTTCCGCCACCGCCAGAACCTACAATTTTAGCTCCATAGGCACCAGCTCGTAAGGCCGCATTTATCATATCATCAATTCGCGGAACTGTAATTTTTAATAAATCACGCAAAACTTCATGATGCTGATTCATTAATTCCCCAATTTTTTTAAGATCTAAAACTGGTTTTTCGAATTCTTTTAAAGCTTCTTTGGTATAATGGTAATTCTTTAAGGCTGCTTCAAAAAATGGAATTAATCTGTCTGGCAAACAATTTCGATAACGATCAATATCTCCAATTTCAGAAGTATTCAAATCAAAAGCCGGAAAATGCTGTTTTACCATATCAATTGCCATTAAAGCATTTCCTTTCAATTCACCAATCAGTCCAATCGTTTCTTTAGGAACGCCCGAAACTCCAGTAATTAAGCCTTTCAAATTAGTCCCAATAATTTTATACGAAAAAGGATCTTTTGTATTAATATACACAATATTCCCTACTCCAATACTAAAATGATCCATCATTCCGCCTGGCTCCCCATGTTCCAAAACCTCTGAAGCATATCCAATTTTAGCAATAAACTCTGGTGTTACTTCGTCATCAACTCCAAAGGCCGTTATTAAAAACTGAATCCAGCCCATTAATAAAGCTGACGAACTCGATGTTCCTGAATTAATTGGAATATCTCCTGTAACGGTAATATCGTACCCTACTTTTGGTACACAGCCATGCCTGCGTAAAACACGAAGCGATGAGGCAAAGTAATCCCTGGATTCCAGTTTTTCAAAAGTCGCATCGATATCAATAACACGTTTTTCATTGATATCGACCATATTAAGAACAAACGTTTTGGTTTTATTTTCTTCGGCAACTAGTTTTATATTTCGATTTATAGCACAGGCTATCACGGGTAATCCTAAATAATCCTGATGATCTCCAAAGAGACATGTTCGACCCGGGGCTAATGAAGTAATTTTTATCACTTGAAAAATTTATATTAAAACATTGTAATTCAAATATTTACAATGAAATGTGGTTATGAATTTATTTTACGATTTCGGTTTTGATTCTACGAAACTATATATTATATTTCTATAAAACAAGAAAAAAATAAAAAATGTGCTCGAACACACTAAAATAATGTTCTCGAGCACACTAATTCATTTTTCTAAAAAATTATACAAATATTTAAAACAAAGTTTCTATATTTGCTTATATGGATAAAAAGTACACAATTAAGGATATAGCAAAAATGGCAGGAGTTTCTAAAGGAACTGTTGATCGTGTTTTGCATAATAGAGGAAAGGTTTCTCCTACTGCACTCGAAAAGATAAATGAAGTTTTAAACGTCATTAACTACGAGCCTAACTTAATTGCCCGAAATTTAAAAAACACGAAAGTCTATCACATTTGTGTTTTAATGCCTGATCCGGAAATTGATCCTTATTGGTATCCTTGCGTTAATGGAATTCAGGAGGCTATAACGGAATTTAAAGCTTACAGCATTATTATCGAAACCTATTTTTTTAATCCTGAAAGTACAAAATCGTTTTTAAGTACTAACGAAAAAATAATCGAAAAGTCACCCGACGCTGTTTTGATAGCACCTTTATTCCATAAAGAAACTATTGAAATTATTAAGCAATATGACGAATTAGAAATTATAGTTAATACCTTCAATAACCAGGTTGAATCTTCATCTATTAAAAGTTTTGTCGGGCAAGATTTATACAAAAGCGGCCGTGTTGCAGCCAGTTTAATGAACCTGATTTTAGATAAAGGCCAAATTGCCATTATCCATATTGATGAAAGTCTAAAAAATGCAGTACACATGCAGGAAAAAGAAAAAGGCTTCAGAAACTATTTTGAAGAAAAAAAGTTATCTGATTTTTCTTTAACAACATTAAAATTAAAATATTCCAATATTGACACTAAGCTGCCTGCATTTCTGGAAGAAAACCCAAATTTAAGCGGCATTTTCATTACCACTTCAAAAGCTTATCAAATTGCCTCTTTTTTATCTCCTCTAAAAGATCGAAAAATTGCACTTATTGGCTATGATTTAATTAAGAAAAATGTAAACTTTCTAAATGAAGGATTGGTTCATTTTTTAATTCACCAAAATCAAAAGAGACAGGCTTATTTAGGAGTCAGCACTTTAGTAGAGCATTTTTTATTCCGAAAAGAAATTCCGGAAACTATTTTGCTTCCCATTGACATTATTAATGTAGAGAATGCTTCCTTTTATATAAGCTAAGACCTGCCACTAAGACACTAATTTTATACTTCTTTGCGACTTTGTGCCTTCGTGGCAAATTACTTCATTAAAATAAATTTTCCGAAAGAAGAAGCAATATGAAAATTAGGTTCCGTCGTATTTGGATTTACCCAAGAAATCCAGGTTGGCTGATAATTTTGATTTTCATCTTTAGAAAATTTAGCCCTAAAAACTCCTGTTTCAATACAATTGCTCTGAATTAAATTTAAAGCTTCTAAAGAAGCCAAACTAATTCTTCCTTCAACAGTAAAAGAACTCTCCTGATTTGAAGATTGAACTTCTAAATCCTTTTTAGGCCAATTCCAATTGAAATCAAAATTTTTATTTGGTTTCGCTTCAAAATCCATTATTCGCGCTGCAGTGTCCATTTCAAGACAATAATAGGGATTGAGAGAATCATTAGCTCTAAAAAATAATTCTACTCGATCTGAGTTCCCGATACTATCCACACTATCATCTTTTTGGTCAATATAAATATCAGTATCAAAAACCCGAAAATTAAAATACAAATTTTCCAAATCATAAAGAGCACGAAACTCAATATTTGAAATTGGATCATTTTTCCACGGAGAAGAAAAATCAGTTAAACAATTTGCTTTTTCCCATAAAGAAGCATCTAAAATTTCTGCATTAATTTTTTGATATTTATCTATTAAAACAACTTGATATTCTTTCACAGTGCAGGGTTTTAAATTTTGTTAATTTTTATTTTCTTCAAAAATGTAAATGACAGAAACAGGAGGTTATTTTAAGTCATTTTTGGAGGTACCAATTTAGCCTAAAAACTGGAAGTAAAAACAGTTCAGCAAATTTTAAATAAAACTTCGATAAAAGCAATTTTTTTGTTAAATAAAACAATAAGAAAATACTGTTTAATTATTATCTATTTAATGTGCCCATTGCGAAATTCATAAGATTTTACAAAAACATCATTTATTATTCACCTAAAGAACAAATTCGCATTAAATAAGCTCAAATAAAGAAGTCATTTATTTCCAAAGATAATTGTAAAAATCACATCTTTTTAAGTCAAAAAAAACGTTTCGAACAATTTTATGTGCTCGAGAACATGAATTTTGTGTGTTCGAGCACATTTTTTGTGTTTTTTCTTGTTTTATAAAAATATAATCTATAGTTTCGTCAGACAATAATCTTAAAACGAAGTTAAATCGTTAAAATTTAAAGCAATTTCAGCACTTCAAAAAAGAGGAAAAACGAATAAAATAATGCGTTTTGAGATCGAAAAATGAACTGAATATTTCAAAAAGAAAATAGTCAAATAGAAAAGTAAAAATGAATTCCTGAATCAAAAAAAGAAGTCCAAAACTTACAATCAAGAAAAAACAATTAAACATTAACCAAAACCAATTTTAAGTATGAAATTATTAACCCAAAAAAAGCCAAGAGATTTTCGGATTAACAATTTATCCAGAAAAGAAATTAAACTAACCGTTCTTTCGTTGTTAGCTTTTACATTTCAGGCTTCGGCTGCTTCGACAATAACTACATCGCACAAAAACAATACGGTCTTGTTTTTTGAAAAAACGGTAAAAGGGACAATAACCGATCAAAACGGCCTTCCTTTACCTGGTGCAAACGTAATAGTAAAAGGCACTAAAACAGGTGTCCAGACAGATGTTGACGGAAGTTTCGCGATTACTGTTCCAGATAATGCAACCAAACTTATTGTGACTTACATTGGTATGGAAGATCAGGAAGTAACAATAACAGGTGCAACACTAAAAATTGTCATGAAAGAAGCAGGACAAAAATTAGAAGAAGTTGTTATTGGATATGGAAAATCAAAGAAAAAAGATCTTACCGGTTCTGTTGCTTCTATTGGCAAGGACAATTTAAATTTAGGTGGTACGGTAGCAAATGTTGGTCAGGCTTTACAAGGACGCGCTTCGGGAGTTCAGGTTCAACAAAACAGCTATGCACCGGGAACTACTCCATCAGTTGTAATTAGAGGAGGTAACTCTATTAATACCTCTAATTCACCATTATATGTAGTTGATGGTTTTATTACTAGTACTGGAGCTTCTATTAGTCCAAATGATATTGAAAATATTCAAATCCTTAAAGATGCTGCATCTACAGCAATTTATGGTGCACGAGGAGGAAATGGGGTTATCCTTATTACGACCAAAAAAGGGAAATCAGGAAAAATGTTGGTTGAGGCAGAAATTTCAGATGGTTTCCAGAATATTATCAAGGAACCGTCATTACTTACAGGGCGACAATATGCTGACATTCAAAATGCTATTGCACTTGAAAATAAAATACCACCACTTTTTCCAGCTAGTTTTCCAGTTGCCAATACCAATTGGTTTGATGCAGCAACGCGTCCCGGAGAAGTGTTGAACAGAACCCTTACTTTTAGCGGGAGCGACAAAACTTCTAAATTTTTCCTTTCAGGAAACTATCTGAAACAAACCGGAGCAATTGTAAATACTGATTTTGAGAGATATACAGTTAGAATGGGCGCTGAAAAGAGATTTAATGAGAAATTAAATATGGGAACCAATGTTTATGGTGCTGTAAGCGAAGGAAATAACAGTGACTTCGGTGATAATATTTTATCTCCAATGTTCTCCATTCAAACAGCTCCTCCAGCAATCCCAATTTATAATGCTGATGGGTCTTATTATAAATACCAAGGAAAAGATAATGCTTTAGCTTTACTATTGGAGCCAACAAATCATGTCATAAACAGAATGGTTAATGGAAATATGTTCCTTGATTATGAAATTATCAAAAACTTAACTTATCATTTTGGGGCTGGAGCTGAATGGCAAGAAAACATTGAAGGAAAATACACTCCAAGTACATTAGTAGCCGGAGCTGCATTAAAAGGTTCAGGATCAGAAGAAAACAAAACTTATTTCAGATGGAGTACAGAGCAATATTTGACTTATAAGTTCAATATTAAAGAACATGCTATAACAGCAATGATTGGTACTTCGAATCAAAAAGATACTTACGAAAGGTTAAGAGCAGCAGGAACTGGTTTTTCAAGTGACCTACTGACTTATCACAATCTTCAGGGCGCAGCAGTTTATTCAAAACCGGAAACAGAAAAAACAGAAACTAAATTAACTTCTTATTTTGGAAGGCTAAACTACTCATTTAATGACAAGTATCTAGCAACCTTTACAATACGAAAAGACGGTTCTTCACGTTTTGGACCAAACAACAAATTCGGAATTTTCCCTTCTGGTGCTGTTGCATGGAAAATGTCTAATGAATCGTTCATTCAAAACTTAAATACTTTTTCTGAACTTAAGTTAAGAGCTAGTTATGGTATTACTGGATCTGATGGTATTGGTGACTATTCGTACATGAGTAGATTAACTTCATGGGGTGTTATCATTGCTCCAGATGATTTTGTTGCAGGTACCGAACCAGCAAATTTGGCAAACCCTAATTTAAAATGGGAAGAAACTGCACAAACGAACTTAGGTTTAGATATGGGATTCTTTAACGACAGATTAAGCGTTACCATTGATGCCTACAAAAAAAGAACTACTGATGCGTTACTAAATGTCCCTGTCGGAGGATGGTGGGGATTCGGTACACAAAGAGTAAATTCAGGAGTAATTGATAACAAAGGACTTGAAGTAGGAATTAGTACGGTTAATTATAGAACGGATAAATTTACATGGAATACCTCTTTAAACCTTGCTTACAACAAACAAGAAATTGTATCACTTGCTGATAATGTTAAGATCATTAGCACAAACACTTCAAATCCAAGTGGTACCGTTTCAGGACAAGAATTTACAAGATTAGAACCAGGAAAAGAAATGGGTGTTTTATATGGATATAAATATGCCGGAGTAGTAAAAACTGGGGAAACTTATGCTCCACAGCCTCTTTCTAAACCAGGAGATCCAAAATTTGAAGATTTGAATGGTGACGGAGCGATTACAGCAGCTGACAGAACTTATTTAGGAAATTCTACACCGCATTTTATCGCCGGACTTAATAATGATTTTAGATATCGAAATTTTGATATAAATATCTTCTTCCAAGGTGCTTTTGATTATTCAGTTTATAACATGACTGATATGGTGGGTGAATCATCAACAAGTACGGATGCTTTAAACCGTTGGGTTGCCGGAACAAACGAAAATACTGATATTCCAAGAGATGGTTATTACAAAAGTAAATATGGTAGCTATGTAAATTCAAAATTTGTTGAAGAAGCATCCTATTTACGTTTAAAAAATATTTCTATTGGATATACTATTCCAGAAAGTGCCCTGAAACAAGCTAAGTTTATAGATAGTATCAGATTATATGCTATTGGTCAAAATTTAGCAACATTTACTAATTATTCTGGAAACGATCCAGAGATTAATGGACACTCAGGTAACAATTTAGGTGGAGGAATTGACTTCAACTCGTTCCCAGCTTCAAGAACCTTTATCCTAGGTATTAAAGTAGCTATTCACTAATCAAAAAAAGCTTTTTTGGTAACATTAAATTATTTAAAATGAAAAAATATACACTAATATTACTTTTACTTGCTGCAGGAATGCAATTTTCTTGCAACCAGGATCTTGATCCTACAGTGTATAGCAATTTGACCAATACCAATGGGTATCAAACAAAGTCAGATGCTATAGCAGCGATCAATTCAATTTACGGTAGGTTAAAAGGACCTTCTGTTGGCGATAACTTTTCTTATTGGGCAACAAGACACTTTGCACTAACAGATATTGCAACAGACTTAGGACATTGTCAATTTGGTGGAGATCCCGGACAACTATCATTAGGTACCTGGAGCTCAACTAACGGACTACTTAGAGAAGACTGGAATGCGATGTATAAATTAATTGCAAACGCAAACAATGCAATTTTTAACATTTTACCAATGGCCGGAATTTCGGGTGCGGAAAAAGCACAGTTTATTGCTGAAGCCAAATTTTTAAGAGCCTCTGCTTATATGGATTTGACTGATGCGTGGGGGCCAGTTATTTTGATAACAGAGGCTAACTTAGGAAACCCAGGGTATTTAGATCAAACGCCGCCTTCGTCAGTTGAAGAAATCGATGCTTTTCTTATTAAAGAATTAACAGAAGCAGCAGATGTATTACCTGTCAATTACAAAACTAATGCTATATATGGCACCAATGATGTTGGTCGTGCAACAAAAGGAGCTGCACTTACCTTGTTAATGAAACTTTACATGCGCAGTCATGATTGGCAAAAAGCAGCTACACTTACTCAAACGATCATAAATCTTAACGAATACAGTCTTTACCCTTCCTACTTAGGACTGTTTAAAGAAAGTAACAAATGGTGTAGTGAGAACATTTTCTCTTCTTTAAGTGATGCCAATACAAACGGAACAGAATTATTAAATCATTTTGGACCAGTTAATCACCCGGTAGTTCAAAACAGATGGCAATATTATACTGTAAATTGGGATTTCTACAATCAATTTGGTGATGAAGATGAAAGAAAACAATGTTTCTTTCCTGAATATGTAGGAATCGATGGTTTATTATATAAACAAGCACCATCATTGGGAGCAGAACCACCTGAAGGCGAGTTTTATATGCAGGATGTGGCAACAAGAAAATATGCTGATGATGAAACCACAACTTATTATGATGGTCATAGTGTAAACATTCTACGTTATGCTGATGTATTATTATGCAGAGCTGAAGCCCTAAACGAAATTAGTGGCCCAACTACAGAAGCAATAAATTTAATTAATCAGGTTAAAGGAAGATCGCACGCTAAACTATTAGTCTTAGCAGATTACAATCAATCTACTTTGAGAGATGCCATTTTACAGGAAAGAGGATGGGAATTCTTCTACGAAGGAAAACGTCGTGCGGATTTAATTAGAATGGGCAAATATGATGTTCTTGTAAATGCATACCACCTTAGAGTTGGTGATGGTGCACCAATAAAAATGCCACAAAATAAATATTATACTTATCCACAAAGTCAGGTCGATCTTAATCCTAAATTAAGTAACGCCGATAGACAATAATAAGAAGGTTAATCAAGAATAGACAGTTAAAATTGTCTGTCTATTCTTGATTTTTATAAAAATAAGTACTTTGCTGTTTCATTAAAGGAGCTAAAAGATGATCAAAAAAATAATAGTAAAAGGGAGTTTTATTTTGGCATTACTTGCATTGGCAAGTTGTTCTAAAAATCAGGCGCGTATCACAAATATCAATATTGGGACACATAGCAACAACGAATTGAAAATTCAAATCGATGTTATTACGAGTGACAATGTTCAGGTATATGCCGAATATTGGTCTGAAAAAAAAGGAATAAAAAGCAAAATAAGTTCTCCTATTTCAAAAACAGGTCTCTCCCACTCTTTAGTTCTTTGCAACATTACTCCTGAAACCAATTACAATTTTCAATTGGTAACTGTTCAGAATCAGCAAAAAGACAGTAGTAAAATCTACAATTTTAAATCCAGAAGTTTACCGGAATGGCTACAAAAGCAATTCAAGGCTAATTGTCCAAAACCGGAACTTTTGCCAGCAAATTTCAAAAAAGGGTTTATGCTTTTAGCCAAAAGAGAAACACCTGGCGTTGCTTATATTGTTGATTACAAAGGCAACTTAAGATGGTATCATACTGTTGAAGGAACCGGATTTAAGGTGGCTCATTTTACAAAAGACCAAACCATTCTTTCAATACTAGGCACAAATGATGAGCCAACAAGTTACGGAAGTGAGATTCTGGAAATCAATTTGCAAGGTGACACGTTAATGCATATCAAAAAGGGACAAGGCAATTTAAAACAAGTTATTCACCATGAAATTATCAAAAAATCCGCTAACGAAATTGTTACGATAACCGTGGATCAAAAAATAATGGATTTAACTTCCATTGGAGGAAAAAAGAACGACACCATAAACGGCGACGGAATTTTGATCATGGACAGAAAAGGAAAACAACTCTGGAAATGGAGTGTTTTTGATGATTTGGATCCATTGAAAGATAAAAAATTATTGAAAACAAAAAAAGACTGGACGCACGCCAACAGTCTTAATTATGATACAGATGGAAACTTTTTAATTTCATTTTACAACAACGGTCAGATTTGGAAAGTAGATTCAAAAACCGGAAAAGTAATCTGGAAATTAGGAAAAGATGGCAACATGAAAATGGCTGCAGATACTAATTTCTCTCAGGGACATGCCGCACACATTAACGTAGATGGAAGTTTAATGTTCTTTGATAATGGAGTTGATAAAAAACAATCTTCTGTTTTTGCTTTGAAAGTTGATGAAAAAGGCAAAACGGTAAAACTGGATTTCCATATCAACCTGCCAAGAGACATTTACAATGACAGAATGGGAAGTGCTTATATGATTGACAAAGAAACCATTTTAGTTTGCTGTTCAAAAAGACATATAACAGTATTAACAAATAAAAAAGGAGTTTTACTTTGGGCTTTAGAGTCTGAAATTCCTCCTTACCGTACACAGTTTATTCCCGAAGAAAATATGAAACCTTTTCTTCTGAATTAAATAATTGATTAAAAATTTTAGACATGAAAAAAATAATTCTTATTGGTATCTTTTCGGCATTGCCAATTGTTGTTTTCAATTCCTGCAATACTTCAAATTCTCAAACTTTGGCAGAAAAAACTTCTGAAGACGAGGCATACATTACTATTGATACTTCGAAAATTCCGGATGACCAATTTGGAGAATCGGTTCGTTATGGAAGAGAATTAATGATGAAAACGGCCTATTATATTGGACCAAATGGCGTTAAAGGAAAATATTTGGGCAATAAAATGAATTGTACCAATTGTCATCAGGATGCTGGTACAAAACCTCATGCTTTCAATTTAATGTCTTCTCATGACAATTATCCGCAATATCGTGGACGCGAAAATAAAGTACTTACACTTGCTGAACGTGTAAACAACTGTATTATGCGTCCGCATTCAGGAAAACCGCTTCCACTTGACAGTGATGAAATGGTTGCCTTTTTATCTTATTTCAAATGGATCAGCAAATTTGTTCCGAAAGACGGAGATTTTAAAGGTGCTAAAAACTTAGAAATAGAATTCCCAGATGTTGCTGCAAGTCCGGAAAGAGGAAAAGCTCTTTTTGTTGAAAATTGTGCCCGTTGCCACGGAAATAATGGCGAAGGCGTTTACAACGCTGATAAATCTGGATATACTTATCCGCCGCTTTGGGGCGAATACGGCTACCAACCTGGTTCAAGCATGCACCGTGTTATCAAACAAGCTCAGTGGCTAAAAAGTAACATGCCTTATGATAAGGTGACTATTGGAAAACCTCATTTAACAGATCAGCAGGCATTGGATATTGCTGCCTTTGTAAATGATGACGCTATACATCCAAGGCCTAATCCAAAAACACTTGATTATCCAAACAAAATGGGCAAACCCATTGATTACTCACATAGTCCTTTTCAGGACAATTTTACCGAAGAACAACACAAATATGGGCCTTACAAACCTATTATTGCTTACTGGAAAAAAAATGGATGGAAAGCAGTTTACTAAATTATTAATTACGCATACCCTTTTAACCTGAACATCAAAAAAATGAAACTAAACCTAAAAAACAGACCGCTTTTAAGTAAAATATTGATTATGTGCCTTTGCATTTTCAGTATACCATTGGCTGCACAACAAATAAAGTATTCAGATGGAAATGACAGCTGGAATCCTAATTTGTTAGGAAACCATCGCGTTGTTGTTGAATTTACCGGAAAAGATAATGTTGCAAAAACTACTATTGAATGGCGCAGAAGAGATGAAAATCCGGAACTTAAAAGAATTATTGTTCAGGATGCGAACGGAAAAGAAGTTTTAAACACAAAAACAGAAAATATCAATAGAGAAAACGGTGCGATTTTCTTCGAGCCTGTTTCAGGAAAAGGAACATATTATGTTTACTATATGCCTTATATTGATGAAGGAGATGCTAATTACCCGAAAGGAGTGTATGCAAAACCAGAAAGCAAAGCTGATGCGGCATGGTTGTCTAAAATCAAAACTAATTTAAAAGATAATTGTACGGTTAAGGAAATTCAGAGTGTAAATGCTTTCAATAGTTTTTACCCGATGGAAGTCATTGCAACTGCAGCTGAAACCAAAGACATCATTGCTAAAAACAATGGAAATTCTTTTTTAGTTTTCCCGGAAGACAGATTGTATTCTATCCGAATGAAAAATGATTTTCCACAAAGATGGATTCAAAAAGGAGTTCAAAATAGTTTTGCTGATACTGCTATGAAAGGTGAATATTTAGCTTTTCAATTAGGTGTTTATGCCTTAGAAAATTTAAGCAATGTAAAAGTTCAGTTTTCAGATTTAAAAAATGAAAGTGGTGCTGTAATTGCAGCAAAAAACCTCAATTGTATCAATACAGACGGTACTCGTTATGACGCCTCTAATTTTGCTGCAACTGTTTCTGTTTCAAAAGGAAAAGTTCAGGCAATGTGGTGCGGTGTTGATGTACCGGAAACTGCTGCTGCAGGAACATACACAGGAAAAGCTACCGTTGTTGCTGACGGAAAATCAAAAGAAATTACACTTCAGATAAAAGTAACAAATGAAGTTACTAAAAATGGAGGAATCGACAGTCCTGAAAAAATGACGCGTCTGAAATGGTTAAACTCAACTTTAGCACAGGAAAATACGGTTATCGCGCCTTATACTCCATTAGAAATAAAAGGTTCTGAAATTTCCCTACTAGGTAGAAAATTAATTTTAGGAGCTGATGGTTTTCCTGCACAAATTCAAACTTTCTTCACACCTGAAATGACTGTTATCGGAACAAAAGCTAACGATATCTTGAGCGCTCCAATTGCTTTTCATTTTGTAGATGGCGCTGGAAAAGAATCATTACAATGGCAAAATACAGGAGTTAAATTCCTTAAAAAAGAAGCCGGAACTGTAGCATGGGAAAGTGTTTCGACTTCGAAATCGCTTCAAATGGATGTAAATGCTTCAATTGAATTTGATGGTTTTGTACATTATACTGTCAAAATTACGGCTCTTGAAGATGCTTCTTTTAATGATATCAATATTCATTTACCAATGCAATCTTCATCAGCAAAATATATGATGGGATTAGGTCAAAAAGGTGGAAATCGTCCTGAAACTTTTGACTGGAAATGGGATGTCGCTCATAAAAGCCAAGACGGAGCGTGGATCGGAAATGTAAATTCCGGGTTGCAATTTTCTTTAAGAGATGAAAAATACAGCCGTCCGTTAAACACAAATTTCTATTTACAGAAACCATTATTATTACCAACTTCATGGGGTAATGATAACAAAGGTGGAATCACAATAGCACCAAACCAAAAATCAGTTTTGGTAAATGCTTATAGTGGAGCGCGTACCGTTAAAAAAGGAGATGTGTTATACTATAACTTCAATTTATTAATCACACCTTTCCATGCATTAAACACAGACTTTCAATGGAATACTAAATTCTATCACAAATACAGTCCAATCGATACCATTGCTAAAACTGGTGCTACAGTAATTAATATTCACCACGCAAATGCAATTAATCCATATATCAATTATCCTTTTATTGAATTTAAAAAGATGAAAAGTTATATTGATGAAGCGCATGAAAAAGGATTAAAAGTAAAAATTTACAATACTGTCAGAGAAGTTTCAAACAAAGCTTATGAGACATTTGCTCTAAGAAGTTTAGGCCACGAAATCTACTCTCCAGGAAAAGGCGGTGGATTCTCATGGTTGCAAGAACACGTTGGCGACGATTATATCGCGGCTTGGTTTGTTCCTGAAATTAAAGATGCTGCAATCGTTAATAGCGGTATGAACCGTTGGCATAATTATTATGTTGAAGGAATGAATTGGTTAACGCAAAACGTTGGTATTGATGGTATTTATCTTGATGATGTTGCTTTTGACAGAATCACGATGAAACGTATCAAAAGAGTTTTGACTAAAGACGGACATCCTGGAATTATCGATTTGCACAGTGCAAATCAGTACAATAAAAGTGACGGATTTAACAACAGTGCGAACTTATACATGGAGCATTTTCCCTACATCAATAAATTATGGTTTGGAGAATATTTTGATTACGAAAAAAATCAACCTGACTTTTTCTTAACCGAAGTAAGCGGAATTCCTTTCGGATTGATGGGCGAAATGTTACAAGATGGAGGAAATCCTTGGAGAGGAATGGTTTACGGAATGACAAACAGAATGCCTTGGAGCCACAATGCTGATCCAAGACCAGTATGGAAATTATGGGATACTTTCGGAATTAAAGGTTCTGAAATGAT
This sequence comes from Flavobacterium sp. LAR06, assembly GCF_041946075.1. NCBI lineage: Bacteria > Pseudomonadati > Bacteroidota > Flavobacteriia > Flavobacteriales > Flavobacteriaceae > Flavobacterium > Flavobacterium sp. LAR06. Next base: position 345,160 of record NZ_JAUTYT010000004.1, read on the forward strand.
TGGATATTGGAGCGAAAACTGTCCGGTAAAAACAAATAACGAAAAAGTACTGGCAACTGTTTACAAAAAGAACGGTTCAACTTTAATTTCAATTGCAAGCTGGGCTGATGCTGATGTAAAAGTAAAATTAAGCATCGACTGGAAAAAACTAGGAATCGATCCTTCAAAAGCTACAATAACAGCTCCAGAAGTTGCTAATTTCCAACCTGCACAAACCTTTACCGCTAAAGACGAATTGCCAGTAAGCAAAGGAAAAGGATGGTTGCTGATTGTTAAGTAATAATAAATAATTGCCTGTATTATTTGTCATTTCGAGGAACGAGAAATCACATCCAGAGAGCAACGAACCGTGAATCCGTAAATGTGATTTTTGGTTCCGCGAAATGACAAGATCGCGAAAATGTTATTATGAAAATGATTGCCTAGCCCCGATAGAAGTGGAAATCCTTTTGTGGCTGGGTTCGCTACAAAAGATTGAAACGGATAGCGGGATTAGATCCTGAAAAAGATTTGATTAATACAAAAAATAAATTTGGTTGCTTTTTACCCAATTAAAAGCAATCAAATTAACTACCAAATAACCACACTAAATAGCTTTCCATATGAAACTTAAACCTTTTTTATCGATTTTACTCTTTGGAAGCCTCTTTGTCACCGCACAAAATAAACCAACCTATAAGGAATATAAAAAAGTCTTTACAACCTATCCTTTTTCAGATCCGGATCCAATTCCAAAACCAGATACAAAAGTGTATCCTTATTTCCGTTTTGATGGTTTTACAGATAAACCTGTCCAAAAAGAATGGAAAGTAATTGAGGTAGAAAACGATTATATTAAACTGATGATTCTTCCTGAAATTGGAGGAAAAGTTTGGTCAGCAGTCGAAAAATCAACCGGAAAAGATTTTATTTACAACAATCATGTAATCAAATTTAGAGATATCGCCATGCGTGGTCCGTGGACAAGCGGTGGTGTTGAAGGGAATTACGGAATTATAGGTCATACTCCTAATTGCGCAACTCCTGTTGATTACAAAATAATAACACGAGAAGACGGAAGTATCAGCTGCGTAATTGGTGCTTTAGATTTACTGACGCGTACTTCATGGAAATTGGACATCAATTTACCAAAAGATAAAGCCTATTTTACGACAAATTCCTTTTGGTTCAACTCAACTGAATTTGAACAGCCTTATTATACCTGGATGAATACAGGAATTAAGGCATCACAAAGCTTGCAATTTATCTATCCGGGACAAAGTTATATTGGACATAATGGCGAACATAATGCATGGCCTATTGATAAAGAAAACGGCAAAGATTTATCCTTTTACAAAAACAATGATTTTGGTGGTTATAAATCCTATCATGTTTTTGGTAAATACAATGATTTCTTTGGAGGATATTATCATGATGAAGATTTCGGAATGGGAAGATATGGTAATCACGATGACAAACCCGGCAAGAAAATATGGATTTGGGGATTATCCCAACAAGGTATGATCTGGGAAAAATTACTGACCGATACAGATGGACAATATGTTGAAGTACAAAGCGGAAGATTGTTTAATCAGGCAAGTGACAGTAGTAATTTAACACCTTTTAAACAACGCTCTTTTGCACCTTATCAAACAGATGCATGGACAGAATATTGGTTTCCGGTAAAACAAACTAAAGGTTTTGTAAAAGCAAATAATTATGGTTCTGTCAATGTTAAAAACGAAAATGGTTGGCTTAAAATTTACGTTTCTCCACTTCAAAAATTAAATGAAAGGTTAGAAGTTTTTGATAATGGCAAAAAAGTGTATTCTAAAAATATTACTTTAAACACGTTACAATTATTCAAAGATTCGATTCAGGTTGCTGTTGATCCGAACAAACTAAAATTGGTTCTTGGAGAAAATAAACTGGTTTGGAGTTCAGTTCCTGAAGATGGAAATTTGGCACGACCATTAGAAGTTCCTAAAGATTTTGATAATAATTCGGTGTACGGTTTGTATCTGCAGGGAAAAAATTATATCAGTTTTAAAGATTATATAAAAGCAGAAGAGTTCTTGACGGCTTGTTTGAAAAAAGATCCTAACTACGCTCCTGCCCTTTCTGATCTGGCTGGTTTGCAAATTAGAAAATTAGAATATAAAGAAGCAATTGCAACTGCCAGTAAAGCATTAGCAATCGACACCTATAATCCCGTTGCGAACTATTACTATGGAATTGCAAATCTTCATTTAGGTAATACAACAGATGCAAAAGATGGTTTCGATATTGCTGCTGCAAGCGTTGAATATCGCAGCCCTGCTTACACTGCGTTGAGTAAAATTTATTTTGCAGAAAACGATGAGACGAAAGCAATTGAATATGCTGAAAAAAGCCTGTTAAACAATCAGAATAATCTCGAAGGTTTACAATTGCTAGCAGTGATCTATCGTCTTCAAAACAAATCTGAAAAAGCAAATTCGATCTTAGATAAAATTAATAAAGTCGATCCTTTAAATCATTTTGTTGGTTTTGAAAAATTCCTTTGGAACAATTCAAATGCTTCAAAATCAGATTTCACTTCGTTAATTCAAAATGAAATACCAGAGCAGACTTATCTTGAATTAGGTATTTGGTATCAGCATCTGGGCCGTACGGACGAAGCTGTAAAAGTTTTTACGGTGGCGGCTCCAAGTGCTGAAATAATATATTGGAAATCATTTTTAGAAAACAAAGCAGTTGATTTGAGCAAAATTCAACCTGGAATTAGTTTTCCTTTCCGTGGCGAAACTGCCGAAATTCTGGAAAGTTTGATAAAAAACAATGAGCAATGGCAATTGAAATATCATATGGCTTTAATTGAATGGAATCGTAATAACATTTCCAGAGCAAAAGAATTGTTCGCTCAATGTGGTGCAAAACCAAATGATCCTGCCTTTTATGCCTCTAAAGCTTCGTTATTCAAAGATGATTCCCAACTGGTTGTAACGAGTCTTCAGCAAGCAATAAAATTAGATGCTCAGAGTTGGAGATATCCTAAATTATTGGCCGAACACTATATCATCCAAAAACAAAATGATAAAGCATTAGCGACTATAGAACCCTTTTACAAACGCCACACTGAAAATTATGTCGTGGGAATGTTATACGGAAAAACGCTCTTACTGAATAAAAAATACGCTGAAGCCGATGCCTTTTTAACCAAACTGAAAATCCTTCCTTTTGAAGGAGCAACAAGTGGAAGACAATTGTACCATGAAGCCAAACTAATGCAGGCTGTCGCGCAAATGAAAAATAAGCAGTATAAAAAAGCACTTCAATTTATTAGCGAAGCAAAATTATGGCCGGAAAATTTAGGTGTAGGAAAACCATACGATGAAAATATTGATGAAAGACTGGAAAATTGGTTAGATTATCAATGTTATACGAGTCTTGGTGATACCGAAACGGCTAAAAAATCTTTAGAAAAAATCGTTACGTTCAATCCGAAAATTGATAATACGGTTATGAACTTTTTACCGGCTAACCAACTGGTTTCGGCATGGGCTATTGAAAAAACTTCTTCTTCAAAGCAAGCAGAAGAATGGTTGAAACATCAGGCAGAATTATATCCGACAAATAAAATTGTTCAATGGAGTTTATTGGTTTACACCAAAAAACCATCAAATATTTTGACTGAAGATGAAAAAGATGGCGAAGTTAGAATCATTGAAAAATTATAAAAAACCACTGAGTACATAATCAATTACCAACTAAACTAACTACAGTTAATAAAAACCAACACGAATGAAACACCTAGTTTTACTTTGCATTTTATTTTTCCTTTCTAATAGTTATGCTCAAAGTTCTATAGACTCCATTTCCTTAAAAGAAGATTTAGCTTTTTTTAAAGATAATTTAGCTACGAAACTAAAAAAGAACATAAAATCTCAACAATTAGATAAGATTAAAAATAAAGAAATTCGTAATGCAGCCATACAAATGCTTAAGGGTGACTATGATTTCAATTATAGATTAGCTACTTACAAAGCTTATTTATCGCCAGCAATCCTAGGAAAAAAGTTATCCATTGGTGATGGTTACAGTAAATATGAAAACATTACAGGTATTTATTTACCCTTAGGTAAACACATAATTCTGGTAGACAATATTGCAAAAAATAAAACTGTCGATTTAATTATACCTAATTGGAACAGACAGCCACCTACAGGAATTGCCCCTGATCAGGACCCAAATTGGGGAATTGAAAAAAAATCATATCCTTTAAAAAATGGTATAAACATTATAGATGTTAAAGACTTCGATGGTTTGGCTTATATCAATTATTATTCTGAAGAACCTAAAAAGGAAAATGCAATTAAAATTCATTTTATTGATGCCCAAATAAATGGATTTTTTGATTCAGGAAAACAAAAAAATGAAGATTGGAATAAACTTCTGGACAACACTATTTATCCTATGATAGATGCCAGAGGAAAGTATATTCAAACCATTTATCCTAAAGCTGATTTAAAAAAATATGCTTACAACAAAGGGGTGGAATTACTAAATTGTTATGACACTTTGATCTATCGCCAGCATCGCCTTATGGGATTAATTAAATACAATCTTGTACCAAACAATAGAATATTGGCTCGTGTAAACTACAATTACTATATGTTTAGAGACGAAGATGGAATAGCTTATATGGGTGGTAAATCAGGTTATGCATTAGGAATGGTACTTGATCCCCAAAAAGTAATAGCTGGTGATCCCGCATGGGGATTTAGCCACGAAACCGGGCATGTACATCAATTGCAACCCTATTTTAATTGGGGAGGACTTTGTGAAGTAAGTAATAATGTTTTCACAATGTATGTTCTCAAATCATTAGGGATTAAATCTCGTCTTATGGAAGGTAACTACTATGATGCTGCAAGAAAAAAAGTTATCGAAAAAAAAGAAAGTTATTTAAAAGTGGGTGGGAGTTTTGAACCACTTGTACCTTTTTGGCAACTGCAATTATACTTTGAAAAAGCAGGCAAAAATCCCGATTTTTACCCTGACCTTTTTGAAGCATTTAGAAAACAAGCTCACAACAATGATAAACTAAAAGTAAAAGCCGATGAAAATCCGGCTGTTTACCAACTCAATTTTATAAAAACGGCATGTGAAGTAAGTAAAGTTGATTTAACCGATTTTTTTGATTCCTATGGATTCTTTTATGTGGGCAGTTTTGAAGGAGATTGTTATGGAGCCTATCACTACAATATGACCGAAAAAATGGCAATGGATTGTAAAAATGAAATAAAATCAAAAAATTATCCTAAACCCGTTTTAGATATAACAACCTTGACTGATTAATTTTCAAAGCAAAAATTGAAATTTTTAAGATATACTAAACCAGATTACTATAAAAAAATGAATAAGCAATTTATAAAATATACCTTTTTAAGTCTTGTTGCCATAATGGTACAAAAAATGGAAGCACAAACGACAGATAAAAAAGCAGATGAATTAACTACTTACCGGGTTACTGCCATAAAAGTACATGATTTGGTACACACCAAACTAGATGTTTCATTTGATTATGGAAAACGCCATTTAAATGGAAAAGAGTGGATTACTTTAAAACCTCATTTCTACGAAACTGATCAGCTTACACTAGATGCTAAAGGAATGGAGTTCAAAGAAATTGCCATCATCGACGGCAAAAAAAATATTCCATTAAAATATACGCAGGACAGCGAACAGGTTTTTATTACTTTAAACAGAAAATATAAAAGCACTGAAAAATATGTTGTTTACATAGATTACATCGCAAAACCTAATGAACTAAAAACAAAAGGTGGTGAATCAATTACGGATTCAAAAGGATTGTATTTTGTTAATCCTGACGGAAAAGAAGACAAACCGGTACAGATTTGGACACAAGGCGAAACAGAAGCTTCTTCGGCTTGGTTTCCTACTATTGATAAACCAAATCAAAAAACAACTTCTGAAATCGCAATGACGGTGGATTCAAAGTATACAACATTGTCAAACGGAAAATTGACTTCTCAAAAAGACAATAAAAACGGAACCAGAACGGATATCTGGAAAATGGAACAGCCAAATGCACCCTACTTATTTATGATGGCAGTTGGAGATTTTAAAGTATATAAAGACAGCTATAATGGTAAAGAAGTGAGCTATTATTTAGAGCCTAAATATGCGCCATACGCCAAACAAATTTTCTGGAAAACGCCTGATATGATGAACTTTTACAGCAAAATGCTGGGAGTAGAATATCCTTGGGCAAAGTATTCTCAGATTGTTGTAACTGATTTTTTTGGAGGAGCAATGGAAAATACTTCTGCAACAGTTCACGGTGGTTATGTGCAAAAAACGGAAAGAGAATTATTAGATGATAACGAAGAAAGTACCGTAGCTCATGAACTTTTTCATCAATGGTTTGGTGATTATGTAACGGCTGAATCCTGGTCAAATTTAACCATGAATGAATCTTTTGCCACTTTTGGAGAAGTTCTTTGGCACGGACATGATGAAGGACAGGATGCTGAAGACAGATCACGATATGGAAAATTACAAAATTATCTGAGTTCTCAGAAAAACGGTGACAGCCAGATTTTAGCTCGTTTTCACTATAAAAACAAAGATGATATGTTTGACAATATCAGCTACTCAAAGGGTTCTATCATTTTGTATGCCATCAAAAATCAAATGGGTGACGAAGCATTTTTCAAATCTCTAAACCATTATTTGATAACTAATGCCTATAAATCGGGAGAAACTCACCAACTGCGTCTATCGATGGAAGAAGTGACCGGAAAAGACTGGAGCCCCTATTTTAATCAATGGTATTATCAAGGCGGAAATCCGATTTTGAATATCGAATACGGATACTCGAATGGAAAAGCAACAATTGCAGTAAAACAAGTTCAGGAAACTACCGTTCAGACCTTTATTCTTCCTTTAAAAGTGGATTATTATGTAAACGGAACGAAAATCAGAAAAGAAATTTTAATCGATCAAAGAGAACAAAATTTCAGTTTTGACATTCCGTCTCAACCTACCTTTGTAGATCTTGATCCTGATAAAATCTTAGTTGGACAAGTAAAAGACAACAAAAAAATAGCTGATTATTTGTACCAATACAAAAATGTTCCAACGTATTACAACCGTATTGAAGCAATAAAATATGCCGCTAAAGATAAAGGTCATGACGCTCAGCTTATCCTTTTAGCAGGGTTAAAAGATAAGCAGGATGATTTGCGAACGCTTAGCATCAAAGCAATTGATTTAGGGGATAATCAAATTAAAGATGAGGCAATTAAGACTTTGCTTGATATTGCTAAAAACGATAAAAAGACAACTTCCAGAGCAAATGCAATTATAAAATTAGCCGCTACGGGTGATATGTCTTATAAAGCATTAATGGAGGAAAGCATCAAAAATCAGTCTTACAATGTAATTGCAGGAGGTATAATTGGTCTGACTAAATATGCACCAGCTGAAGGAGAAAAAGCATTGTCATCTTTGGATGATGACACTAAAAAACATGTAACGGGATCGATCAAAAGGCTGAATAAATAAAAAACAGTTCACAAAAATTTTATGTATTGCCAAACAGAAGTAATCAAGTAAAGATTCTGATTTTACAAATCTACGCTTTATTGAAGTACTAAGTTAAATATCATTTTTCTTGATAATATAAAAAACACTCATGCAAAAACTTTTTATAACGTACATCTTATTTTCAATTTTGACCTTTTGTGCCGCGCAAGAGAAGGTTAAAAGAATAAATGTAAAAGATTATGGTATTCTTGCTAATACAAAGGAAAATTTGACGGCTAAAGTCAATCAGCTTATTGAGGGAATAGGTAACGAATCCGTACAAATAATTTTTCCGAAAGGACGGTATGACTTCTATCCGGACGCCAAATATTACAGAACCTATTATGAGAGCAATACTTATGATGCCGACAGTCGAAAATTAGCTATACTTATTAAAAACAAAAAAAACATCATCATAGATGCGCAACAATCTGATTTTATATATCATGGACACATTCAGCCATTCACATTAGACAATGCAGAAAACATAAGTATAAAGAATGTAAACATCGATTGGGACGTACCTTTGACCTCCGAGAGCGAAGTTATTGAAGCAGATGAAAAACACATTTTAATGAAAATTGATATCGCTCAATCTCCATATAAAATCCATGAAAAAGGATTGACTTTCGTAGGCGAAAATGCAAACGAAAACTGGACTTTATCTGAGGGTTCCTGGTTAATTGAATTTGATAAAAATCACATTATTCCAGCAAACACCGGTGATAATGGTTGTGTAAAAGGTGATCTGAAAAATGTAAAATACAGTGAAGTAAAACCCGGATTAGTATTAATGCAGGGTAATTTTACCAAAACTCCAAAGGTTGGAAATTTTCTGATCCTTAGACATGGTAGACGGGATCATGCCGGAATGTTTTTATTTCATAGTAAAAACACCAAACTCGAGAATATAAATGTATATCACACCTCCGGATTGGGTATTTTATCTCAATACTGCGAAAACATAGAAATGCGAAATATAAATATGATCCCTAATCCACATAAAAATCGTTATCTCAGCGGCCACGACGATGGACTACATTTTATGGGATGTAAAGGTGAAATTATAATTGACAATTGTGATGCACAAGGACTAATGGATGACCCAATTAACATTCATGGCACCTATGTACCTGTAGTCGAAAAAGTAGATGACTTTGCCGTAAAATGCAAATTTGGACAAGATATGTCGCACGGATTATTGTGGGCCGTTGTTGGAGACAAGGTTGGTTTTATTCAAAAGAAAGAAATGAATACATTTTCTTATGGAACAGTGGCAAGTTTTGAACCTTTAGATGTAGATCATTTCATCATCAGATTCAAAGAAAAAATTCCGGCTAATATAGATGCCAATTTTGTTTTAGAAAATTTAAGCTGGACTCCAAATGCCACAATTACCAATTGTTTTGTAGGCAGCAACCGAGCGCGAGGTTATTTGATTTCTACGCCAGGTAAAGTCATAATTGAAAACAACACATTCGAAACCAGCGGTTCGGCCATTCTTATTGCCGGTGATGCCAATTATTGGTATGAAAGTGGTGCTGTAAAAGAGATAACCATTAAGAACAATGAATTTAGATTTCCTTGTAACTCGTCTAGTTATCAATTCTGTGAAGCTATTATCAGTATTTATCCTGAAATTCCGGAACCAAATGCTTTAAAACCTTTCCATAAAAATATAAAAATCGAAAACAACAGCTTTAACCCATCAGATTATCCAATTCTTTATGCTGTATCGGTAGATGGTTTAAGTTTTAAAAACAATACAATCACGCGCAGTTTTGCTTTCACGCCCTGGCATCCGGGAAAATATAATTTCAGAATTGAGGCTTGCAAAAATGTAGAAATCAGTGGCAATAAAATAGGAAAAAATGTATTAGGCAAAAATATTCTTCTCAAAGGAATGAAACGAGAAGAATTAAATTTAAAAAACAATGAATTAACCGTAGAAATACCAAAAGCAAACTAAAAGTTTTAATCCATAAAAAAATGTTTTTTTAATACCTAATAATGGAACTTTAATTCAAAACTCATAATTATTTTTAGAATTGTTTGTTTTTGAAGCCTCTCTAATTTGGTTCATTAGAGAGGTTATTTTTAAAATAAAAAACTTATATATCCATCAAAAAATGAAAAATTTCTATTACTTAATTCTCTCTTTACTAGTATCATGCTCGTATGCCAAAAATCAAAGGATAAATACAGATCCTCAAATGAAGATTTCGCTTCCTTTAGCCGGGAATGCTTTTAGCTCTAAACACATGGACGGAAGTAATACTATTACAGATAATGGAATTGAAAACTGGACAGATTCAAATGAATATTTTACGGCTTATTTTAGAGTTTCAAAAGCAGGAAATTTTCAAATTACTGTAGAAGAATCTGTGGAAGTGTTTGGGAAATCAGAACTTGAATTTTCAATAAATAAAGAATCAAAAAAAGTAAATTTTACTTCTTCCAAAAAAGCATTAACGATCGGAAACTGGAAAATCGATCAGGAAGGATATGTAGCCATCAGAATAAAAGGAATCAGTAAAACCGGGGATCGTTTTCCCTCTATTAATCGTCTTAGTATTTCCAGTACAGACTATGATGGCAAAATCTCTTATGTACCAAATGATGAAGGAAATTTTTATCACTGGGGACGTCGTGGTCCATCAGTACATTTAAATTATCAGGTTCCTGAAAGTGCAAATGCCGAATGGTATTACAATGAAGTTACCGTTCCTGTAAACGAAGACAAAATTGGTTCTTATTTTATGGCAAATGGTTTTGGAGAAGGTTACTTCGGTATTCAGGTAAATTCGTCAACTGAAAGAAGGATTTTATTCTCCGTTTGGAGTCCGTTTTCTACAGATGATCCTAAAAGTATTCCAGATTCTCATAAAATTAAAATGCTAAAAAAAGGCGAAAAAGTGCATACTGGTGAATTCGGAAATGAAGGTTCGGGCGGTCAAAGTTATTTGAAATACAATTGGAAAGCAGGAACGACCTATAAGTTTTTGCTGCACGGAATTCCACAAAATAACAATAGTACCAATTATACGGCCTACTTTTTTGCTCCGGAATTAAAAAAATGGTTTTTAATTGCCAGTTTTAACCGTCCTCAAACGAATACTTATCTAAAAAGATTCCATTCTTTTTTAGAAAATTTTGTTCCGGAACAAGGTGATTTATCCCGTCGCGTTTTATTCAATAATCAATGGATTTGTGATGAAAAAGGAAATTGGATCGAGGTGAATTCGGCTCGTTTTACTACAGATAATACTGGCGCTCAAGGATACCGAATGGATTTTGCCGGTGGAATTGAAAAAGATTCTTTTTATTTAAAAGACGGAGGTTTCTTCAATAATTATACCACACCAAAAACAATATATACCAGAACTTTAAACAATAAAAAACCAGAAATAAATTTTAGTAACTTACCTTAAATAATTGATTAAAAAATAATTAAACCATGAAAACTACTATTTTAAAGTACATTTTGGTCTTTTGTCTTTTCTTCGGATGGACAATTGCATCAGCACAAATGATTAAAACCAAAACTCCTACTCGTCCAAAAGGTCAACAAGATGTTTTGCGTTTGGCGACAGCACCCCTTCCAACAGTTCGTGTGGCTTTCATTGGGCTTGGTATGCGCGGACCTGGAGCTGTAGAAAGAATGACACATATTCCAGGAGTTGAAATCGTTGCACTTTGCGATATGTTAGAAAAAAATACACAATCGGCAAATGAAATTTTAACTAAGGCAGGACTTCCAAAAGCTCAGGAATTTTTTGGTGATGAAAATGCCTGGAGAAAGGTAACAGCTCTTCCAAATGTTGATTTAGTATATGTAGCAACAGATTGGCTGCATCATGCACAAATAGGTGTTCAGGCCATGAAAGATGGTAAACATGTCGCTATTGAAGTTCCTGGTGCCCTGACTATGAAAGAAATTTGGGACTTAATTGATACTTCTGAAAAAACCAGAAAACACTGTATGCAACTTGAAAATTGTGTTTACGATTTCTTTGAGCTTACAACTTTAAATATGGCACAACAAGGATTATTTGGAGAAATACTTCATGCTGAAGGATCTTACATTCACGGTTTACAGCCTTTCTGGGGAGAATACTGGAACAACTGGAGAATGGATTATAACATCAAACACCGCGGTGATGTTTATGCGACTCATGGTATGGGGCCAGCGTGTCAGGCATTGAATATTCACCGTGGTGATAAAATGAATTTCCTTGTTTCTATGGATACAAAAGCAGTTGGAAATCCAGCTTATATCAAAGAAAAATCAGGTAAGGAAATTAAAGATTTCAGAAACGGAGATCATACTATGACCATGATTCGTACTGAAAACGGAAAAACAATTCAAATTCAGCATGATGTAACTTCTCCGCGTCCTTACAGCAGAATGTATCAGGTGAGTGGAACTAAAGGTTTTGCAAACAAATACCCATTGGAAGGTTATGCTTTGGATGGAAAAGAATTAGGTGACGACGTTAAGCCAAATCACGAAAAATTAAGTGCACATTCGTTTGTTCCTGCAGAAGTAAAAAAAGCTTTAATGGAAAAATACAAACATCCAATTGTTAAAAATATAGAAGAACAGGCTAAAAAAGTTGGTGGTCACGGCGGAATGGATTTCGTAATGGATTATCGTCTGATCCATTGTCTTCAAAAAGGACTTCCATTAGATATGGATGTTTACGATTTAGCAGAATGGTCTTGTTTAGGTCCATTAACCGAAATTTCACTTGATAAAGGTTCTGCACCAGTAGAAATTCCAGATTTCACACGCGGTGGCTGGAACAAATTACAAAAATTAGAATTCTCAGAATAAATATTTTGGTTAGTTAGAACGAGAAAAGGGTACTTTTAAAAGTACCCTTTTCTTATTTTATAAAATTATAAATATTACTTCCAGTTAAAAGTAATTCGTTTTTCAATTTCTGAACTTAAACTTAAAAACACCGGGCAAGTCATTGCGGCACGTTCCAGAATAGTTCTGCTTTTTGCATCTTCAACTCCTTGCATGTCAAAAACAATCTCAATTGCCCCAATTCTTCTTGGTTCAGCATTCATTATTTTTGTCACTTCAGCAGTAGATCCAACAAAATCGACATTCAAATCGCGCGCTTTGATTCCCATAATAGTCATCATGCAGCTTGCTAAAGCATTGGCAACAGTATCTGTTGGAGAAAAAGCTTCCCCTTTTCCATTATTATCTAGTGGTGCATCTGAAATGATTTCGCTTCCTGATTGCACGTGAATTGATTGTGTTCTTAAATCACCTAAATAGGTTACTTTTGATGTCATTAGTTTGCTACTTTTAAAGTTAAATCTGAATCGTAATATAAAATGTACACTCCTTTGTTAGCGTGTCCTCCGTCTTCTTTTTTGTAATACTGAAATTTATTATCAACTTGTTCTGTTGTCATTAAATCCGCTGTTTCCTGATACGTTTTTCCTTGAACCAAACGCATCATGGTATCAAAAGTGACATCAAATCCTCTTGTTGCGTACGTGTTTGGATTTACCTTATTTTTCAGACGATATTCCTTTTCAAAAATAAAAACACCTTGATCATCACTTTCGCGCGTCACTGACGGATACATTAATTTCAGTTTAATTAGGTTTTCAAAACTAATTTCGTCTGTGTCAAGCGTGCTGTTTGGCTCTAAAATCACCAATTGTACCTGACAAGATTTTTGCGCATCAAGCAAGGCTTTTATAGTCGTTTTAACCATCGCGGTATTTCCGGTTTCCATCACCACATAATTCATTCGGTTTGGTAATAACAAACTTTTTAAGTTGGCAACATCCAATCCGCCAGTTTCTGTTAAAGCAGCAAATACAACCCCTTTTTGATTTTGTTTGATGTAACTGATAACAGATTCTTTCTTCTTATCTACAACCGCAACAATATTTCCATTTTTAGCACGCATATAATCAAAAATAGCGTTTCTCACTACGTCATTTGTTGGTATAGACTGATACAAATTATCAATTGGATTCGCCGTATCTTTTGACAATGGTGAAATCACAGGAACATTATACAAGCGTAATGAATTAGCTGTCGCTTCAGCATTAGTCTGATAAAATGGCCCAATAACCGCACTGGCATCCTGCAATTTATTCTGAGCAATTAAACTCGAAACATTCGATGCTGTTTTAGTTTCTCCAGAATCATAAATGGAAACATCAATAGGTAATTTTAAAGTTTTAGCAGAATCGATCGCCATCATAGCACCTGAATAAAAATCAAGTGTCATGTTCAGGAACTTATCATTTTTAATACGAGTCGCACTGCTTGTCGTATCGTTTTGCATTTTAGCTAAATTGAATGGTAATAATAAAACCATTTTTTTACGTTCCGTTTGTCCTCTTTTTTTTGTCAATTCAACCACTTCAGGATTTGCAGAAACCGTTTCAGATTTTACTTTTTCTAAAACCGAAATACCACCACTACCTGCATTAGCAATTGGTTTCTCAGCTACCTTTTCAACTGGTACTGCTTGCGCAATGATTGGAGTTGGTGCCAAATATCCTGACGGTACTTTTAAAACCATTCCTTCTTTTACTCCCTCAGAAAGTGACGGGTTCAATTCAGTCAATTCTTCCTGAGTAATATGAAACGTTCTTCCTAAACTATAAAAAGTCTCTTTAGGTTTTACCTGATACTCCATATAAGTCGTTACTTTTCTTGGAGCTTCAGCAGGCTTTGCTACATGTGAAACTGGAGTTGAATTTTCTGTTTTAGGAGCGGTTCCTTTTACAGTAACTCGGTATCCTATTGGCAAACTAGTCACAATTTCCGGGTTGCGTTTTTCTAAATCTTCTACCGTAGTATTGTATTTTTTCGCAATCGAAAACTTAGTTTCTTTTGCTACAACATCATGATAAACATATTTCTCAGGCCCTTTAGTTGTTTTTGTAGCAGCAGAACTAGCTTTTGGAGCAGATCCTTTTGCTGGAATTACTAATTTTTGACCAATCTGCACTCCCGTTTTTTCAAGACCAGGATTTGCAGCTTTTAAAGCTTCATCAGAAACACCGTATTTTTTTTCGATACTGTAAAAAGTTTCCTTTGGTTGAACTTCATGAATTACTTCTTTTGAATTTACAGCTACTTTAGCTTTAGGCGCTTCCGTTTTTACCTCTGCAGTTTTAGCTCCACTAGTTGGAATCAATAAAACTGTATTAGGTTTCACTCCATTCCTTGCATCTGGATTTAACTGATAGATATCGTAAGGAGTAATTTTAAATTTTACGGCAATCTGGTTTATAGTTTCTCCACTAGAAACGGTATATTTTACCACTTTTTCCTGCGAAAAGGCAGAAAAAGTAATAAAAAACACAAGAGATAATAAGGCAAAATAATACTTCATAATATGGCTTAAACAATTTAATTTTTAATTCAAAAACAATATACTAATTTTGTTCAAAGCAAGATTCAGGCCACTTGTTAATTTTATCCAATTATTATCTAAGGTCAATTTCTGCCTTAGCAATAATGATGTCTTTATATAACTCATCTTCCTCCTTTTTCTTGCATTTATATAAAACTTCTTCCATATTTTGGTATCTGTCTGAGTAAACATAATACGAAAGACTGTTTATATTAAAGAAAAAACTAGCGTTAAAATCCCCGGAATCAATAAGTTTCATGATAAACTTATCTCTCGGTGTCGCGTCTGTAAATATACCTAAAACTAAGTAATAGCCATTTGAAACTTCTTTAAGATTATCAAAAACTTCGACTTTTATTATTTTATCATTTTTAAGTGGATTTTCCTTAAGTTCTCGCTTCATTTCTTCTAATGAAATTGATTTTGAAACCTGTTCAGAAGTAGTTTTGCTTTGATTTTTTAGTGCTTCATCCTGATATTTTTTCAATTTGATCAAAGCCAGTTTATCATCAAATTTACGTGCTTCCATACTGTAAAATGAAGCTTTACTAATATGTCTTTTTACCTCAATTTTTTTCTGGGTATCCAGCGAATCAATTTTAGCAATCAAAAGTTGGTTTTGCGCGTCGCCTTGCTCCTGCTCAATTTTATAACGCTTTATTTCTTCTAATGAAAGTCGTTGTTGCAATGAAGTAATGTTAGTGTTTTTTTCGCTTTCGCGGAGTTTCTTTTTGTACTCCTGATTTTCTTCAACAGCGATCTTCTCTACTTTATTCATTAAACCGGCATACACTTTTCTGTTTTCAGCTAATTCCTTTTTTAATTGAGAAGATAATTCACTTGTTTTTCCAATGCTTTCATACGATTGTTTTTCTAAACGTTTTGATTCATCAACATTCAAAACATCCATTCTTTTTAACTCAATCAAATCATCATTCATCGTATTGACTAACGAATCTAATTTGGCCATCAAAATATCCTGTACATTTTTATTGGCTTCCAAAACCAAACGCAGTTTTTCAACTGAATTTTCCTTAGAACCATTCATATCATTCAGATTGACTTTCAAATCATTAATCTTAATGATCTTTTGATTCATTTCCTTCTGAACAACAAGCCTGTCTTTTAAATCATCAATCTCAACTGTTTTGGCTTTTGTTTTTTCGACCACAACTTGTTTTTCGGCAAGAGCCAACATCAATTCTTCGCTTTCATTTGCGGGTTTAATCTCTTTTGTATTGATGGCTAGTTTATTGCCAACAACCAATCCGTTTACAATTTCAGGATTTTGAGATTCTAGCTGATCAATTGAAATACCGTATTTTTTAGCAATCGAAAATTTAGTTTCTTTAGCTTCAACAACATGAAAAATGGTTTCCTGATTTATAACACGAACTCTTCCGTCCAACGTTTTTCTTTTATTCGGAATAGCAATTGTCTGACCAATTTGCAAACCATTTTGAAGAAGCTCTTTATTCAGGTTTTCAAGATCCTGAACCGAAACGTTGTATTGTCTGGCAATACTAAACAACGATTCTTTAGCAACTACCTGATGGTTCACTTTTGAAGATGTCGCCATTTCAGTTTTTGGAAGATTTGTAAGATTTTGCGGAATTACTAATTCCTGACCAATTTAAAGTCCGCCGGCAAGAACTTCAGCATTTGCATTTTGAATGGCATCAACTGTAACTTTATATTGTTTCGATATGCCGTAAAGCGTTTCTTTGGCAACAACGATGTGGGTGATTTGTTGCTTCTGATTTTGTTTTTCTGTTGGGTGGACTGGAATTTTAAGAACTTGATTGTCTTGGATTCCGCTTTGTGATTCAGGGTTGAGTTTGTAAATTTCATCAACAGAAACCTTATATTTTTGGGCAATAAAATAAGCAGTCTCCCCTTTTTGAATTTTGTGTTCAATAATTGAATCTTGTGCAGTTATTTTGTTAAAAGACAAAATAAAGACAAGAGAAATCGTTAAAAGTTCTCTCATAAATAGTAGGTTTAAAAAATTAAGGCGTTACAAATGTAACGCCTTAATTTGAAAATTAGTACTATTCCCACTCAATTGTTGCAGGTGGTTTTGAACTTATATCGTAAACAACGCGATTCACGCCTTTTACCTTGTTTATAATGTCATTTGACACTTTCATCAAGAAGTCATAAGGTAAATGAACCCAGTCAGCAGTCATACCATCTGTAGATTCAACAGCTCTAAGCGCCACTACTTTCTCGTAAGTACGCTCATCGCCCATAACACCAACAGAATTAACCGGAAGCAAAATTGCTCCAGCCTGCCAAACCTTATCATATAATCCCCAAGATTTTAATCCGTCAATAAAAACAGCATCAACATCTTGTAAAATCTGCACTTTCTCAGGAGTAATATCTCCCAAAATTCTAATTGATAATCCTGGTCCCGGGAAAGGGTGTCTTCCTAATAATTCAGGATCTATTCCTAAAGTAGCTCCAACTCTACGAACTTCGTCTTTAAACAACATTCTTAGTGGTTCTACAATTTTTAATTTCATATAATCTGGCAATCCACCAACATTGTGGTGCGATTTAATAGTTGCCGATGGTCCTTTTACAGAAACCGATTCGATAACGTCAGGATAAATAGTTCCTTGCGCCAGCCATTTTACATCTTCGATCAAATGTGATTCATCATCAAAAACTTCGATAAATACACGACCAATCGTTTTACGTTTGGTTTCAGGATCACTGATTCCGGCTAATTCGCCCAAGAAACGATCTCCTGCGTCTACTCCTTTTACGTTCAATCCCATTCCTTTGTATTGATCTAATACATTTTGGAATTCATTCTTACGAAGTAAACCGTTATTTACGAAAATACAGTAAAGGTTTTTACCAATTGCCTGGTGCAATAAAACTGCTGCTACAGTTGAATCAACTCCTCCGGATAATCCTAAAACTACTTTATCATTACCTAATTTCTCTTTTAATTCTCCCACCATCTCTTCTACGAAAGCGTTTGGTGTAAAGTTTTGAGGAACTTCAGCTATATCTACTAAAAAGTTTTTAAGCATTTTTGATCCATCAGTAGAATGGAAAACTTCAGGGTGATATTGAATAGCATAAGTTGTTTCACCTTCAATTTTATAAGCCGCATATTCTACGTCATGCGTGCTTGCCAATTTTACTGCATTTGTTGGCAAAGCCTTGATACTATCACTATGACTCATCCAAACCTGGCTGTTTTCTGAAACTCCGTTAAAGAAAACTTCATTCTCCTTAATAAAAGATAAATTAGCTCTACCATATTCTCTAGTGTTCGAAGCTGCTACTTCTCCTCCGCTAAAGTGAGCTAAGTATTGCGCTCCGTAACAAACAGCCAACATAGGAAGCTTGCCTCGAATTTGAGATAAATCAGGATGTGGAGCATCTTCTGCACGAACAGAAAATGGGCTTCCTCCTAAAATTACTGCTTTATAAGGTGATAAATCACTAGGAAAGTGATTGTAAGGGAAAATTTCGCAGAATATATTTAATTCGCGAACTCTACGCGCAATAAGCTGAGTATATTGCGATCCGAAATCTAAAATAAGTACGTTGTGTTGCATGCGCAAAAATACTTTTTATATTCGAATTTGAAAAATGGAATTTTGATTTTTTTTCTTTAAAGTTTCTAAGCTGCAGAGATACTAAGATTATAAGATTTTATATTCAAAAGAAAAACTTATAATCTTAGTATCTTATTTTCCTTTAAAAATCATTTTTACGTAAAGTGTATTCGATAGTCAATATTACTTTTTTAATTTTTTATCCTCCTTTACAATAACAAATTTAGCCTGTACCCCTGTATTAAAATTCTGCCAATAGTCAGACAAAATAAACTGACCTTCAGCATCATATATCTGAAACTCACCAGTATTCCCTCCAAGTTCCCCTTTATTAAGAGCCTGTAGTTCAAAAGTATTGATACCTTCCTGAAGATATATCTTAAATTCTTGAAAATTAGATTGTAAAAGCATCCTCTCTCTTATAACGTCTTGATTTAAAACAGCTTTAATTAAATCTCCATCTATAGCACCATAATCACGACATTTGATAATAAAATAAGCAGAACCCGTTCTAATATCACCATAACTTACATCGGTTGTAACTAAAGGTTGTTGATCTTCCTTTAAACCAGCATCTTTTAATGCTTTATTTAAATCTTTTTCCATTTTAGCTACATAACGATCGCCTGGATTGGCAAAGTCCGTTTCTGTAGACATGGTAAATTTGCTTTTTTGCTCTCCTATCTGAAATTTTGATTTAGTTGTAATAGTATTATTATCATAAACACTTGGCGTTTTTATACTCGGTACGTCTGATTCCGGGGCCGAAGGATCTAATGTTTCAGGCTTCGGAATTTTCTTGGGTTTAGCGCTAAATTTTGGAGCCGGAATAGCTTTATACTTTGTACCAAACTCCGTCTGGGCTGATACTGTTACAGCGGTAAAAAATAATATGAATAATAAAATGTGCTTCATTGAAAAAGTTTTATCGAATCGGCTTTTATAATTTTATAAAATAATAGTCTAGCAAAGCAAAAATAGCATAATTTAATTACTCACTTTAACTTTAAGACTTTTATAACAATATATTAGGCAAATTTTTGGAAACAAAAAACTTGCCAAGAATTACTATCTTCTGAAATTAAAATCCAATTTGAAAAATTCTAAATTTCAAATTAACTCACTTAATTATAAAACACTTCGTTATTTTTTACTTAAAAAAAAGACACTGTTTTGATAATTAGCAACTTATTCATAACTTGAGTCTTTTAATTGAATTTTATAAAAAACATATAAAATGGATTATATCGACTATTACAAAATATTGGACATTTCAAAATCAGCCACTGAAGCGGAAATTAAAAAAGCTTATCGAAAACTGGCTCGTAAATACCACCCTGATTTGAATCCGAATGACAAAGAAGCGGAGAAAAAATTCAAGGAAATCAACGAAGCCAACGAAGTTTTGAGTAATCCGGAAAATCGTAAAAAATATGATAAATACGGAAAAGACTGGAAACACGCTGATGAATTCGAAAAAGCAGGTTACGATCCAAGTCAGCAACAGTATTCACGACAACAGCAACAAGGAAGTGCTCAGGATTTTTCTGGTTTTGGAGGAGATTTTTCGGGAAGTGATTTTTCTGATTTCTTCAATTCGATGTATGGCGGAGGAAGGAGTAACAGATCCCAATCAAAATATCGTGGACAGGATTTTAATGCCGAATTACAATTGGATTTAGCTTCGGCTTACACTACACACAAACAGAGTTTAACCGTAAATGGTAAAAATATCCGAATTACAATTCCGGCCGGTGTTGAAAATGGTCAGATTATAAAAATTCCAGGACATGGCGGACCAGGTGCAAACGGCGGACCAAATGGAGATTTGTATATCACTTTTAATATCGAAAACAATTCAGACTTTAAAAGAGAAGGGAACAATTTGTATTCTGATGTCGATCTTGATTTATATACCGCCCTTTTAGGAGGCGAAGTTTTTGTAAATACTTTTGATGGAAAAGTAAAAGTGAAAGTCCTCTCTGAAACCCAAACCGGAACGAAAGTCAAACTGAAAGGAAAAGGATTTCCGGTCTACAAAAAAGAGAATCAGTTTGGTGATTTATACATTACTTATAAGGTCAAAACGCCAACAAAATTATCTCAAAAAGAAAAAGAATTATTTGAAGAATTAGCTAAACTAAGAAATCATGAGTAGTAAAAACTTAATCCAGATAAAACAATTTTGCGTATACCACGAAATTGAACACACGTTTATAACGGAGTTGAATAATTACGGTCTTGTTGAAATTATTATTCAGGAAGATGATGAATATTTACAACCTGAGCAGTTGCCAGCCATCGAAAAAATGATTCGCATGCATTACGATCTCAAAATAAACCTGGAGGGAATTGACGCTATTTATCATTTATTAAACAAGATTGAAACTTTACAGCAAAACTTAACCGCAACGCAAAACAAACTTCGCCTTTTTGAACACCATCGAATTGACTAGCCATTAGAAACTTGGTTCTTAAATATCACAAAAAAGACTATTTTACAGATTGATTTCAAATAAATCTATACTCTTTTCAGTTACATATTTTATAAATTGCAACCGTATTAACTAACCAGAATTGTTTTTAAAAATCGATGAAAATAATTCACAAAAACAGAAGAAATGAAAAGAGAAAACATCTTGACAGGGTCACCATGGGAAGACAAAATGGGATATTGCCGTGCAGTACGAATTGGCAATATTATTGAAGTTTCGGGCACTGTGGCTATTGTTGATGGCGATAAAGTAAAAGCCGATGATGCTTATGCTCAAACTTATAATATTTTAGAACGTGTTGAAAAAGTACTGGAAGATTTGAATGTTGGAATGAAAGATGTTATCAGAACAAGAATTTTTACTACCAATATTTCAACTTTTGAAGAAGTTGCCAGAGCGCACTCTGCCTTCTTTAAAGACGTAAAACCTACAACTGGTTTTTATGAAATCAGTAAACTGGTTGCTCCTGAATATTTAGTTGAAATTGAATTTACAGCTGTTGTACAGTAAATATTTTTTTTGCCACAAATTCACGAATTAATATTTTAAAAATATCAAAACAGATATTTTTTTCTAAATTCGTGAATTCGTGGCGAAAAATCTGCCCTTCCTAATTGATGATCTCTCAAAAACTAAAAGAAATATTCCTGACTACTTTCAAATGGATTTTGATCTGTTTTTTGATAGGTATTTTGTCCGGATCGGCTTCAGCATTTTTTTTAGTTTCATTGGAATGGGTTACACAATTTAGAATTCACAACAACTGGATCGTCTGGCTATTGCCCTTAGGCGGATTAATCGTCGGATTCAGTTATTATTTTTGGGGAGAATCTGTTGTAAAAGGCAATAATTTATTGCTGGAAGAATACGAAAATCCAAAGAAAGTTATTCCGTTTAAAATGGCTCCTTTAGTTCTTTTAGGAACTTTAATCACACATTTATTTGGAGGTTCTGCGGGCCGTGAAGGAACTGCTGTACAAATGGGAGGCGCTATCGCAGACCAACTCACCAAAATTTTCAATTTAGACAATTCCGAAAGAAAAATATTGATTATTCTTGGAATCAGCGCCGGATTTGCCTCTGTTTTCGGAACTCCTTTGGCAGGTGCTATTTTTGCTTTGGAAGTTTTATACTTCAGTAAAATCAATATCAAAAGTATTATTTTATCTTTTCTTGTTGCTTACGCCGCTTACTTTACTGTCGAATTCTGGCAGGTAAAACATACCCATTATAGCATTCCCGATATTCCAGCAATCAATTTACACAATATCATATATACCGCAATTGTTGGTGTTTTATCGGGCTTTGCCGCTTTACTATTCTCCAGAAGTACTCATTTTTGGGGTTCTCTTTTTTCAAAAAACATCAAATATCCTCCATTACAACCTTTTATTGGCGGAATCATTTTAGCCATTGCAATTGCTGGTTTCGGTTTTACAAAATTCTCAGGATTAGGTGTTCCTGTTATTGTAGAATCCTTCTCAAACCAAAATCAATGGTATGATTTTTTGCTTAAAATATTATTTACAGGTTTTACTTTAGGTGCTGGCTTTAAAGGTGGCGAAGTGACTCCGTTATTTTTTGTTGGTGCAACTTTAGGAAGTGCTCTTTCTGCAATTATACCCATGCCAATCGCACTTTTAGCGGGAATAGGGTTTGTAGCTGTATTTTCAGGAGCTACCCACACTCCTATTGCCTGTACGATTATGGGAATGGAATTATTCGGAATTCAGCCTGGAATTTTCATTGCAATCGCCTGTACAATTGCCTATTTTTCTTCAGGTTCTGTTGGAATATATAAATCGCAGATTGTAAGGGGTGCAAAATATAAATTGTACCAGAAATTACAGAAAAAAGAATTGGAACATTTGTAGACAAATATTTTTTCTAAATAATTAAGACTTTTTTTGTAGTATTGTTTTTCCTAAATCAAATCTTACTACAATGGCATTTGGATTCCCAGCGAACTTTTCAGAATTAATTCCGTTAAACAATTTATCACAATCGGCCTTCATACTGTTGACAATCAGCATTTGTAAAAAACTAGATTGGAATTTGATTTCTGTTAACGAAAAAGAAGTTCTTGCTATTTCAAAAAATAAAAAGAAAACCTGGAATGAAACTATTACCATTGCATTTGATGAGGAGAACACTGCAATTGTTACAAGTTCATCAAACGGAAATCAATTTTACGATCGAGGACGAAATAAAAAAAACACTGACAATTTTTTAAACCTTTATTTCGAAGAATTAAAAGAAATTTCAAATCTAAATTTGAGTCAGGATGCTTTTCACGAACAAATTAAAATAGAACAAAAAAACCTTTCAACACTAAAAGAAACGGAACGAAAAATTACTTCATTTTATTCTGTTTTTTCAATTTTTATCCCAACAAAAGGCTATTTCATCACGCCAATTTTAATTTATTTAAATATTATATATTTTCTGATAATGATATTTTCAGGGGTTCATTTTTTTGCTCCAGAAGTTCAGGAA
Organism: Flavobacterium sp. LAR06; assembly: GCF_041946075.1. Classification (NCBI taxonomy): domain Bacteria; kingdom Pseudomonadati; phylum Bacteroidota; class Flavobacteriia; order Flavobacteriales; family Flavobacteriaceae; genus Flavobacterium; species Flavobacterium sp. LAR06. Next base: position 368,710 of record NZ_JAUTYT010000004.1, read on the forward strand.
ATAATTGATTGGGGAGGAAATTATGGTCCGCTTACTTATGAAAACCAATATTGGAGGCTATTGTCAGCCTGTTTTATACATATTGGATTTTTTCATTTAGCAGCCAATTGCATTACGCTTGCTTACGTTGGATTGCTTTTAGAACCTTATCTAAAAAAATGGAGTTTTCTAATTACATATTTATTCTGCGGAATCCTGGCAAGCTTAAGCAGTTTATATTGGAATAAGGACCTTGTAAGTGCTGGCCCATCGGGAGCTATATTTGGAATGTTTGGTGTTTTGCTGATTGCTGCTCTAGGAAAAAAAATAGACACAAAACTAACTGGTAAAATTGTCGTTCTGGTAGTTCTAAACATTTGTTACAGCTTTAGTGACGGAATTGACACTGCCGCTCATATAGGCGGATTTCTTGCAGGAATTGTTTTTGGCTTAACTGTTTTTATTTCGGGCGAAAAAAGAAAAATTGGGCTTACCTCTATTTACTCAGTCGCCATAATTTCAATTATTTGTCTCTATCTAAATTTCAAAAGTTCTCAAGTTTATATTTATCAGATAATGGAATATGAAAAAAGAATGCAAGAGTTTGTTGATATGGAAAAAATGGCTCTAGAAGCTTATAGTGTTCAATATGGCAATTCATATTCTGAAAATAAAGAAAGTACTCTGTATTTAATTAAAGACCGAGGTATTTATTATTGGAATGAAAATATTACTTTGATGACTGAACTGGATAAACTATATCTCCCAAAAGAAATTCACGAGCAAAATGAAAGATTGATCGAATATTGCAAATTGAGAATTAGCTTTTATGAACTTGCCTATAAAAAAATAGTGGAAAACAGCACTTTATATGATGAAAAAATGCTTGCTCTAAGCTTCAAAATATCAAGTGTTATGAATCAAATCAGTAAAGCAAAATCTAAGACTTAAATTAAAATTGGAATTTCGCTCTCCACATAAAACAAAATAACTTTCATCAAATTTCAAATACTATTTTAATAAAATAAAGTTCACTATAACTCATAACTAATAACTCTTAACTCATAATTTATAAAAGTGTGTTAATCTCCAAAATGTTTTCAACATTACATTAAAAAAATGTAAATTCGCACACTATGAAAATACAAGATATTCAGGAAATACAATTGTTGCTTGCGACTCCAAAGAAAATTGCAATTATACCGCACAGAGGACCAGATGGCGATGCTATGGGTTCTACTTTAGCTTTATACCATTTTTTATTAAAAAACAATCACCAGCCAACGGTTATTGCTCCTAATGATTTTCCTGACTTTTTAGCCTGGCTTCCAGGTTCAGAAACTGTAAAAATATTTGAAAAAGATACTGAAAACTGTACCAAAATATTAGAAGAAGCCGAGTTGATTTTTACACTTGACTTTAATGCTTTTCATCGTACAGGAGAAATGGAACATACTTTAGTAAAACTAACTGCTCCATTTATCATGATTGATCATCATCAAAAACCTGATGATTATGCTGCTTACACTTACTCTGATACATCATACGGATCAACTTGCGAAATGGTTTACAATTTCATTTCTTTTTTAAACAAAAAAGAAGATTTAGATAAAACCATTGCAACTTGTATCTATACCGGGATTTTAACCGATTCAGGATCATTCCGTTTTCCAGGAACTACGGGTAACACACATCGAATTATTGCAGAATTGATTGACTTAGGAGTTGAAAACACTCAGATTCCTGTTTTATTATTTGATAATAGTTCATACAGTCGTTTACAATTATTAGGACGTGCTTTGCAGAATATGAAAGTATTTGAAGAACATAAAACCTCTTATACTTCGCTTACTCAGGACGAACTTGACTCTTTTAATTATGTTAAAGGTGATACTGAAGGAATTGTAAATTATGGGTTAAGTATAAAAGGTATTGTTTTTACTGCTATTTTTATCGAAAATAAAGACGAGAAAATTATCAAAATTTCTTTCCGTTCACAAGGTGGATTTGATGTGAATCAGTTTGCCAGAGATCATTTTAATGGTGGAGGACATAGTAATGCTGCCGGTGGAAGATCAGATGTTTCGATGGAAGAAACCTTGAAAAAATTTGAAGATTTAGTAACTAAACTAAAAATATAACCTACTATGAACTACATAAAACTAAGCATTTACACGCTCCTTTTTGCTGTTTTATTGGTTAGCTGTAAACAACATGAAGATGCCAGAAGACCTATTTCGAGAGCCTCAGGATCTTTCATGAAAAAATCAGTTGATCGTAACAAAAAATTAATAGCAGACGAAGAAAATGTTATTAAGAAGATCATCAAAAGCAATCCAAAAGTAAAATATTACGCAACAAGAAAAGGTTATTGGCTTTCTTATGACGAAAGAAATCTAACCGAAACGCAAACTCCCCGAAAAGGAGATATTGCTTATTATAATTTGGAAGTAAAAGACATGAAAGGTAATGTGATTTATTCAGAAGCTGATCTTGGCCCACAAACTTATTATGTAGACAAACAAGAAATCATGATGGGATTACGTGATGGTATCAAACTAATGCATAAAAACGAAACCGTAACTTTCTTATTTCCATCGCATATTGCTTATGGATACCATGGCGACAACAAGAAAATTGGTCCTAATGAATCCTTAATCTGTACCGTTACCCTACGTAATTTTGTTCAGGATCCAGCAGCTCCAAAAGCGGCAGTTCCAGCGACACAAACTCCAACAGGGCAAACTGCACCTCCAACAACACCTGGACAAACTCCAAAACCTGTAGCAGCAAAACCTGCGGCAGTAAAACCAGCAGTTCAAACTAAAAAAGATACAATAAACCCATAAAAACAACATTTTAAAAATGAAAAAAAGTATTTTATTATTACTATTAGCCGTTACCTCATTTTATTCTTGTAAAGACGAGCATAGCAATTTGCCAGATGGTTTGTATGCTGACATTGAAACTAACAAAGGACACATTATTGTTGAATTGGATTATAAAAAAGCACCAATTACAGTAGCCAATTTTGTAACCTTAGCGGAAGGTAAAAACGAATTTGTAACCAAAGAATATCTTAAAGGAAAACCTTTCTATGATGGTTTAAAATTTCACAGAGTAATTGAAGATTTTATGATTCAAACCGGAGATCCTGAAGGAACTGGTTCTGGAGATACCGGATATAAATTTAAAGATGAAATCACTGATTTAAAATTTGACAAAGGTGGCGTTCTGGCAATGGCTAATAACGGTCCTGGAACGAACAGCAGCCAATTTTTCATCACACATGTTGAAACTCCGTGGTTAGATGGAAAACACACTATTTTTGGTCATGTAGTTGAAAAAGGGCAAGAAATAGTAAATCAGGTAAAACAAGACGATAAAATTGTTACTGTAACGATCATCAGAAATGGCGAGGCCGCTAAAAAGTTTGATGCTGTAAAAGTATTTCATGATTATTTTTCGGAAATAGCAAAAGAACAAAGTAAATATGCAGGCGTTCAAAAAGAAAAAGTAGAGGCTCTTGCTGCTTTAAAAGCTAAAGCTACAAAAACAAGTACTGGATTAGAATATGTAATTACTGAAAAAGGAACAGGAAAAAAACCTGCAACCGGAACTCAGGTTTACATTCACTATTCAGGTTTCTTAGAAAACGGAACTCTTTTTGATTCAAGTGTAGAAGAAGTTGCTACAACTTTTGGAAAATTTGATCCTGCAAGAGCTGAGGCAAAAGCATATCAGCCAATTCCTTTTACAGCGGGAAGCAAATCAGGTCTGATTCCAGGTTTTATTGAAGGAATTGAACAACTTTCATTTGGAGATAAGGCGGTTATTTTCATTCCATCTCATTTGGCTTATGGCGCAACTGGAGCTGGTAATGTTATTCCACCAAATGCTAATATTGTTTTCGAAATTCAATTATTAGAAAAACAACAATAATATATTTTAAAACTTATCATAGACTTAAATTCGGAATACGATGAAATTTAAATTTCTATTTTTATTTTGCCTTGCAATAGTAAATATGCAGGCTCAGACAACAAAAAAACCTGTCGCCAAGCCAAAAGCTGCGCCAACAAAAACAGTTGCAAAAGCAGATCCAAATGATGGTATTTTTGCTACTATTGCTACAACAAAAGGAGATATTGTTGTTTCTTTAGAATATGTAAAAGCTCCTGTTACGGTTGCTAACTTTATCTCTTTGGCAGAAGGTAAAAATCCTAATGTTAAAGTCGAAAAACTAAAAGGAAAGCCATTTTACGACGGATTAAAATTCCACAGAGTTATTAACGATTTCATGATTCAGGGTGGAGATCCTGATGGAAATGGTTCTGGAGGACCGGGCTATGCTTTTAAAGATGAGTTTAGAGAAGAATTAAAATTTGACAAAGGCGGTATTTTAGCAATGGCAAATTCTGGCCCTGCTACTAATGGAAGCCAGTTTTTTATCACACACAAAGAAACACCTTGGTTAAATGGCAAACATACTATTTTTGGACATGTAGTTTCTGGAATGGACAATGTAAATAAAATTGTTCAGGGTGATATTATGACAAAAATTACCATTACGCGTAAAGGTGCTGCAGCTAAGAAATTTGACGCTGTAAAAGTTTTTAGCGACTATGAAAAAAATCGGGAAGCTGATAAAAAAATAGAAGCTCAAAAACTAGAAGCACAAAAGGAACTAACTAAAAAAGTAGCTTCAGAAAAAGCTGCTTATTTTGCTGCCACTAAAGCAAAAGCAACAACAACTGCTTCTGGTTTAAAATATGTAATTACACAAAAAGGAACCGGAGTAAAAGGTGCTGAGGGATCAAACATCTACTTTCATTACGCAGGTTATTTTGAAGATGGAACCTTATTTGACAGCAGTATGCCAAGTGTAGCAAAAGCGTACGGTAAATATGATGCCAACAGAGATGCACAAGGCGGATACAAAGCTTTTCCTTTTACAGTAGGTAAAAAAGACGGAATGATTCCTGGGTTCATTGAAGCGCTTGACATGATGACTGACGGACAAAAAGCAATTTTCTTCCTGCCATCCAATTTAGCTTATGGAGAAAAAGGTGCCGGAGGTGTAATTCCGCCAAACGCCACTTTAATTTTTGAAATTGAAACGTATCAAAATCAACCTGTGAAGTAATTCATTCAGATTATTTTAACCAAAAATACAAAGCCATCAAATCACAGAATTTGGTGGCTTTTATATTTTAATTCCTTTTTATCATTCTGAGAAATATTCAATTTACACTTTAATCAGATCTTAAAAAATAGATAAAGAATAACGTTTGCCTCAATTTTATGCTAAATCACAAACAAAATAGCTTACCTTTGCCGGCTTAAATTTTTTAAAAAATAAATTCAGATGTCACAAAACAATGTATTAAAAGGAGTATTTTTAGTTGCTTTAGGAGCTACAACTTACGGGATGTTAGCCACTTTTGTAAAAATGGCCTATTCTGAAGGATACACAACCGCCGAAGTAACAACTTCTCAATTTGTTTTGGGGATTATTGGAATTCTGTTAATTAATACTTTTCAAAAAATAAAGCACAAAGACAAGGTGGTAAAAGCCACTCCAAAAAACATTTTTAGCTTAATGCTGGCTGGTACTTCTTTAGGAATGACAAGTTTGTTTTATTATTTGGCTGTCAAATACATTCCAGTTTCTATTGGAATCGTTTTATTGATGCAAACTGTTTGGATGGGTGTTTTACTGGAGATGATTTTAGAGAAAAAATTACCTTCAAAGCAAAAAGTAATTGCCGTTTTCATTGTCCTTATCGGAACTGTTTTGGCTACTAATATCATCAATAATGATATACAATTAGATTGGAGAGGACTGGCTTGGGGAGTAATGGCTGCGACTTCTTTCACTACAACTATGTTTACCGCAAATCGTGTTGCTACTGAAATTTCATCAGCACAGCGTAGTTTATATATGCTTTTAGGAGGTGCCGTAATTGTTTTTTCATTTGCATTTGTTACTCAGGTAACGCCATTTAATCTGGAGATTTTTATGAAATGGGGAATTGTGTTATCTCTATTTGGAACTATCATCCCTCCGATGCTTATGAATGCAGGTTTTCCGTTAACCGGAATTGGTTTAGGAAGTATTGTTTCTGCTTTAGAATTACCTGTTTCGGCAATGATGGCTTATGTACTTTTAAACGAAAAAGTTATCTTTTCTCAATGGGTTGGAATTGTTTTAATTATCCTCGCCATTATTATAATGAATGTAAATTTTAAACGTAAAAACTAGTTCATTTTATATACTATCAAAAAAAAGCTTCTTGTAATGCAATAATTGTTAATTTTTTTATAAATTCGTGATAAACAATAAGATATCATGAACTTACCCTGGCATTTATATTTAATGGCTTTTCTGTATATAATTGCCGGAATTAATCATTTTAGAAGCCCAGGAATGTACATTCGAATCATTCCACCTATATTTAAAAACCCTAAATTAATAAATACTTTAAGTGGAGCTGCCGAAATACTATTTGGTGTTCTGCTGATGTTTCCTTTCTCAAAAAGATTTGCTGCATGGGGAATTATAGCATTATTGATTGCTATTTTTCCTGCTAACCTCTTCATGTTTCAAGATAAAAAAGCTGGTTTTTGCTTGCCAAAATGGATTTTATTTATACGTTTACCTTTACAAATTATTTTGATTTATTGGGCTTACCAATATACATTCTAACATTAACCATTAAATTATTTTATTATGAAAAAATTATTTGCAGAATTTTTCGGAACCTATTGGCTTGTATTTGGAGGTTGCGGAAGCGCCATTTTTGCTGCTGGAATTCCTGAATTAGGAATTGGATTTGCCGGTGTAGCCTTAGCTTTTGGTTTAACTGTATTAACAATGGCTTATGCTGTTGGGCATATATCAGGCGGGCATTTTAATCCTGCTGTATCTTTTGGTTTATGGGCTGGAGGAAGATTTTCTGCCAAAGATTTAATTCCATACATCATCGCACAATGTGTTGGTGCAGTTGCAGCAGCAGGAACTTTGTACACAATTGCTTCAGGAAAAGCAGGTTTTGCAATTGATAACACTAAAGCCGGGGCTTTTGCGTCTAATGGTTTTGGCGCATTTTCTCCAGATGGATATTCTTTACAATCGGCTTTTATTGCTGAGTTTGTACTAACATTGTTCTTCTTACTAATCATTTTAGGAGCAACTGATAAATTTGCAAACGGAAGATTCGCCGGCATCGCCATCGGATTAGGTTTAACTTTAATTCACTTAATAAGTATTCCTATTACCAATACTTCTGTAAATCCTGCAAGATCATTATCACAAGCTGTTTTTGTTGGTGGAGAACCACTATCTCAGGTTTGGTTGTTTTGGGTTGCACCAATTTTAGGAGCTATTGTGGCTGGTTTTATTTATAAGTCATTGCTTCAGAATCAGGACGCGGCGTAATTTTTTTACTCAATTATAAAATTTTAAGAGAAAATCAGATATATTTATATTTGATTTTCTCTTTTTTTATTGCTTTATTTTGATGAATGGCTTCCTTTAAAATCGCATTATCATGAATGATATTATTGCTTATTTCAGTACAATTCCGTCTTCGCACCGAAGTTTGATTCTAGTTGGAGGAATCACTATTTTTTGGTTAATTGAAAATACGTTCCCCTTATTTCAAATGCAATACAGAAAATGGCATCACGCCGGAATCAACTTTTTCCTGACACTTACTACAATTATTGTCAATTTTGTTTTGGCTTTTATCCTGATTAAAACGGCCAGCTGGACGACAGAAAATCATTTCGGAATCCTGCAATGGTTACCTGAAATTCCTATTTGGCTGCATACTATTATTGGATTGCTTCTTTTGGATTTAATTGGCGCTTACCTGGCACATTTTGTTCAGCATAAAGTAAAATTTCTGTGGCGATTTCATCTTATTCATCATACTGATACGTGGATTGACACTACAACGGCCAACAGACATCATCCAGGAGAAAGTGTTATTCGCTTTTTATTTACCACTGCCGGTGTTTTAATTGTAGGAAGTCCGATGTGGATGGTTTTTCTATATCAATCCTTATCTGTGGTTGCTTCTCAGTTTAATCATGCCAATATTTCCCTACCAAATAAATTAGATGTTTTTCTGAGTTATTTCATTGTATCTCCCAATATGCATAAAGTTCATCACCATTATGTTTTGCCATACACAGATAGTAATTATGGTAACATTTTTTCTGTTTGGGATCGGCTTTTTGGCACTTTTACAACGCTCCCAAAAGGAGAATTAATATATGGAGTTGACACGCATATGGCCCCCGAAGAGCACAACAAATTGAAAAATCTGCTACAAATTCCGTTTCAAAAATCAAGATCAATAAAAAACAGTTAAAATCATTAAAAAAAACATCCCTGATCGAACCAACTAATTATTTTTTTTATTAATATTGATACTTAAATTGAAAATCAATCTATTAATCATTAACCCCTATTTTGAATTAATTTTCACGTGATGAAAAAGAGTAACCGCAAAGAGTTGAGCTGGGAACAAACAGAAAAACTTGTTTCGCTAGCCTTGGAAGAAAGAAATCCATTTGAAATTATTAAAAAAGAATTTGGATTGGCAGAAAAAGAAGTTTTGGAAATCATGAAAAAGAAAATGCCGCTTGAAAAATTTGAAATGTGGAAAAAGAAGGCAATTGCAAATAAACCGAAACCAAAACCAGTTAAAATAGACGATTTTGATGAAGATTTGGATGGTAAATATTATATAAAGAACAAACTCGACTAGCATAAAACTCCTGTAATTCAGGAGTTTTTTTTATTTTTATATAAGTATTGTAACAATTTTCAATTTTATCAGTCAAATACACATAACTAAACGCGAACAAATGAAAAAAATAATTTACACCTTAGCTCTTGCTGTAACACTATGGAGCTGTAAAACAGGTAGTACATCAGGCGCTGCAAAAAGCAACACTGTAGATGTAAACATCAATCTTGTCGATGTGAAAGACGACAAAGTTTTGGTAACCGTTACTCCTCCTTCAATTAAAACAGACGAAATTATCTACAGTATTCCAAAAACAGTTCCGGGAACGTATTCTACGGATAATTACGGAAAATATTCAGATGGTTTTAAAGCTTTTGATGCTAAAGGAAATGAATTAACAGTAAAAAGAATTGACGATAATTCATGGTCAATTTCGAATGCAAAAACATTAAAAAAGATTACTTATTTAGTTGGAGATACTTTTGATACCGAAAAAGGAACTGGATTTGGTAATGACGATGTTTTTTCGCCAGCAGGAACTAATATCAATGCAGGAGTTAACTTCATGGTTAACACGCATGGTTTTGTAGGTTATTTTAAAGATAAACTAGATGTTCCATATAATGTTACGATTACACATCCTGAAACATTATGGGGAGCAACTTCAATGACTGATGAAGATGCAAGTAAAACAAATGACGTTTTTAAAACTCCTCGTTATGCTATTTTGGTGGAAAATCCAATTATGTATTCTAAGCCAGACTACACTACATTCAACGTTAATGGAATGGATATCTTGATTGCTGTTTATTCTCCAACAGGAAAATTTACTGCAGAAAGCATTACTCCGGAAATGAAAACAATGATGACGGCTCAGAAAAACTTTTTAGGAAAAGTAAATGCTACTAAAAAATATACCGTTTTATTATATTTATCAAGCATGGCTAAAGATGATGCACATGGTTTTGGAGCTTTAGAGCATCCAACGGCAACTACAGTTGTTTTACCTGAATCAATGCCAAAAGAAAAATTAGTAGAATCGATGAAAGATGTCGTTTCACATGAATTTTTTCATATTGTGACTCCACTTACCATCCACTCAAAAGAAATTCAGTATTTTGACTATAATGCTCCTCAAATGTCTGAACATTTATGGATGTATGAAGGTGTAACGGAATATTTTGCGAATCTTTTCCAAATCAATCAGGGATTAATTAATGAAGCAGAATTTTATACTCGTATAGCAGACAAAATTGAACAGGCTAAAGGCTTAAATGATACAATGTCGTTTACTGTAATGAGTAAAAATGTTTTAGAGCAGCCTTATAAAGATCAATACTTAAACGTATATCAAAAAGGAGCTTTAATCGGAATGTGCATTGATATTATCATTAGAGAGAAAAGCAACGGAGAAAGAGGTATTCTTGATTTAATGCATAAATTAGCTAATGAATATGGTGTTGAAAAACCATTTAATGACAATGAACTTTTTGCAAAAATTACCCAATTGACTTATCCTGAAGTTGGTGAATTCTTAACTAAATATGTGGCTGGAACTACTCCAATTCCTTATGATTTTTATTTAGCAAAAGTAGGCGTAACAAAAGCAACTGAGAAAAAACCAGGGTCAATTTTCATTAAAGGACAAACTCCTTATATTGGTGTTGACAAAGCAACGAAAGCGATTAGTGTACGTGCTGATATTGACTTGAACGTATTCTTTACTAATTTAAATCTTAAAGGTGGTGATGGAATTGTTTCTATTAATGATAAAGCATACAACTTAGACAACATTTATGATTTAATTGGAGAAAGTGAAAACTGGAAAGAAAATGATCCTATTACAGTTAAAATAAAACGTGCCGGTGTTGAACAGACTATCAAAGGAACTGTGAAATTACCATACGAAGAAACAGAAACTTTTAAAGCAACAGACGCTTCTAAAGAGAAACTAAAAAATGCATGGTTGAAAGGATAATTTTCCTTTAATGAATGAACAAAAAAACCGACAAGTGATTGTCGGTTTTTTTTATGGTATTTTGACGTTTGCTTTTTCATGTCGACGAAGGAGATCTCATAAAGTAAAGACATACAGTTCGTCGCTCTCTGAATGTGATTTCTCGTTCCTCGAAATGACACAAAATAGGCGTAATTATTTTTTAACTGGAAACTTCCAAGCAAATTCATCTTTTTCATTGATGATTGCTCCAACTTCGAATTTTACAACTTCATCAAATTCAGTTTGAAGAATAAACCAATTGTCTTCATTAAAGTAATTTTCAAAAGTGTCAAAAGTTTCCTGAGTGTATTTTGTGATTCCTTTTGTTGCTAAATCTTTCTTTACATCTGCAATTTTCCTTCCAATAATCTTAAATCCAAAAACTTCTAAATCATTGCTTGACGCTACTAAATAACCTAATTTCAGTTCTTCTTCTTCATAAAATGTCAATCTGATTTTATGCGCATTGTAAACGAAAATCACATTATCATCTTCGTCTTTATAGTTTTTATCAGGTTTGCCAAAAACAGCTGTAACATCATTTTGCTTCATTCCGAAAAGCAATTTATCAATTCCTGATTTTAGATTTATTTTCATAATTCGTGTCTTTTATTTGAGATGCAAATTTCGTGAAGTTTTTTCAAAATCTGTCACGTTTGTCTTTTTATTAATTTTGATAATTCTTCTTGTTCGGTTTACTACTCATATAAAACGTGATTTTTCCACCATTCATAACATCTCCATGTTTTAGAAAAGGTTTCGATAATTCTTTTCCGTTTAAAAGTACTTTGCTCACAAATACATTTTTATCCGACTGATTTACTGTTTCAACTTCAAATGTTTTTCCGTTTTCTAAATTGAAAACAGCATTTTTCACCAGCGGACTTCCTAATGCATATTCATCAGAGCCCGGTGCCACAGGGTAAAATCCTAAACTGCTAAAAATATACCAAGCGCTCATTTGCCCGAAATCATCATTTCCTCCTAAACCGTCTGCACCATTTCGGTACATTTTTTTCAGGATCATTCTTATTTTATCTTGTGCTTTCCAAGGAGAATTGGTCCAATTGTATAAATATACAACGTGGTGCGAAGGTTCATTTCCATGAACATAATTTCCAATAATTCCTTCTCTGGTAATATCTTCTGTATTCTCAAAATATTTGTCCGGCAAATGCATATTGAATAACGAATCTAAACGAACATTGAATTTGTCATTTCCACCCATAATCTTAATCATTTCGGCTGGATCTTGCGGTACGTACAAGCTGTAATTCCATGAATTTCCTTCAATAAAACCTTGTCCGTGCGTATCTAATGGATCAAATTCTTTTTTGAAAGTTCCGTCATTTAGTTTAGGACGCATAAAACCTGTTTTAGCATCATAAACGTTTTTATAATTTTTAGATCTTTCGATGAATTCATTATAAATTTCTGTTTTACCTAATTTTTTAGCAGCCTGTGCAATCGCCCAATCATCATAAGCATATTCTAAAGTTTTTGAAACCGAAGAACCATTTTTATCTTCAGGAACATAACCCATTTTCATATAATATTCCAATCCGTCATAATATGGTACTTTTGCTGTGTTCACACAAGCCTGAAGTGCTTTTTCCGGATCAAAATTGGTATTGCCTTTCACAATGGCATCAGCCACTACAGAAACCGAATGATAGCCAATCATACACCAGTTTTCATTCGCATAATGCGACCAGATTGGCAGCATTTTATGCACACTTTGCTCCGAATGTACCAGCATCGAATTCACCATATCTGAATTTCTTGTTGGCTGTACAATATTAAAAAACGGATGCAACGCTCTGTAAGTATCCCATAAAGAATAGCTTGTATAATTTTTAAAGTTATCTGCTTTATGAACGTTCATATCCAAACCTTTATAATTTCCATCTAAATCCATGTATTCCGTTGGACCTAAAAAGGCGTGGTACATGGCAGTGTAAAAATTGACATAATCTTCTTTTTGAATGGCGTCAATCTGAATTTTATTCAACTCATTATTCCACACTTCCTGACTTTGTTTTTTTACTTTTTCAAAATCCCAGCCCGGAACTTCTTTCTTCATGTTTTCTAACGCTCCGGCAGAACTCACTGGAGATAAAGCCATTTTTATTTTGATTTTTTCTCCTTCTGCGGTATTAAAGTCAAAAAACAATTTTAGATTTTGACCTGCCATTTCCGGGAAATTTTTGGTTTGATCAAATCTTCCCCAAAAACCTCTGTAAACACTTTTTTCCTGTGCAGCTTGTCCGTAACTCTTAATGGGCTTACTGAAAGACATTGCAAAATAAACGGTTCTCGTTCTTGCCCAACCGTTTGTTTGTCTATATCCGGTAATTAAAGTATCATTTTCCACTCGAACAAATGTCCAGACATTCTTTTTATCGTAATTGTAAATTCCCGAAGTTAAATCCAGAATAATATGCGCTTCGTCCGATTTTGGAAAAGTATATTGATGCATTCCAACACGAGTTGTTGCTGTCAATTCTGCTTTGATATTATGATCTTCTAAAACAACACTGTAATAAGCGGGTTCAGCCTTTTCGGTTGTATGAGAAAATGCAGAACGATATCCTGATTGAGATTTTGAAGCCACTCCCGGATTCAATTGCAACTTACCCGTTGTTGGCATAATTAGAAAATCACCTAAATCAGAATGTCCTGTTCCGCTGAAATGAGTATGACTGAAACCAACGATCGTTTTATCTTCATATTGATATCCTGCACAATATTTATAAACCTCACCGTTATATTTTCCGTTTAAGCCATAAGCAATCGTATCTGTTTCCGGACTTAATTGTACACTTCCAAAAGGCACTGTTGCACCAGGATAAGTATGTCCCATTCTCGCTGTTCCGATCATGGGATCGACGTATTGAATCAAACTTCGCTTTTCATTTACTTTTTTCTGTGCATTGGCAACGTATCCAAGCATTAAAAATGACAATCCAAAAAGAATCTTTTTACAATTTACTCTATTCATTGGGTATTTTATTTAATCATTATTTTTTGAATAAAACAATATCAGGCATTTACTAAAACGTTTTATCAATACTTTTAGGTTAGAAAAATACAATAAAATATGCTTTTTAAAAAATATAAATTACTCTGAGTTTAAAACGTTTTAAATATCTTTGAGTTACTAAAAATATAATCCCATTCATGAAAAATTATATTTTCATTCTGCTTCATTTAACTGCGACATTTATATATGCTCAAAAAGTCGAAAGTTACAGACTGACAAAAGAGCAAATTACAGAACGAGAACTGGACGGCGTTTCAGATTTTCCAATATACAAAGCGTTTGAGTACAGTGATAAAGGCGGTGTTTATGAATTACTGTTATGTGAAAATCAAAAAAAAATTAATAAAAAAGATACTTTAAATACTAAAATTCAAGCCATTTGTTCTATCAATGATCATGGTGGTTTTCTCGAAAAATGGCGAATAAACGATCTACTTGAAATCACAGAACCACAAGAAACCAACATCTGGTTTTGGACGAAATATTGCAGTACTAAAGATCTTGATGGAGATGGTTATATTGAACCCATTATTATTTATGGAACAAGAAATGAAGACGACGAAATAAGCCGAGTGAAAATCATTACCGTTTATAAAAATAAAAAATATGTAATTCGCGCAGTTGAATGTGTTTTCGATGAATGCAGGAGTTTTAAAAAAGATGCGAATTGGAATTTATTACCGCAGAAAATAAAGGTTTATGTAGATAACTTAGTCGAGAAAATAAGAAAGGAACAGGGGTTATTATTGAAAGATCGGTAGTTAACTCTAACTCAATAACAATAAAGTTTTCAACTTTAATGAATCAACTTTCATGAATTATGAAAAAATATATATTAATTGCTTCAACAGTTATACTATGTATTATAACTTACTCTTGTTCTCAAAAAAAAGAAAATAAAGATCCGAATTTGAGAGATTATTGTACGATTATTTTTGAATCAAATAAGAAAAGTATTTATGTAACTTATGATTACAGTTTTTCAGAAGAATTGGTTAAGCAGAAAAATGGGAAATACGAAAAAGTACAAAAGAAGTTAAATTTTACTAAGAAGGAGTGTGACAGTTTGGCAAAATACGCCTACCAAATCATAAAAAATCCAGCTCTTTCTCATACAATGCTAACTTGTGGCGCTGGCGAAAATATATCAATCGAAATCAGTTATTGCAGTACCAGTATTTCATGCAAATATTCATCGATAGATAGTTGGTCTTCATTGTCAAAAGACAACAGAAAATTATATACTCTCTTGAGTTCTAAAACTGGAATTCCAAAATAATGACTATTATTAGAATTCCTAGTCAATTATAATTTCCCTTTCAGATTTTCTTTTACTTCGTCAAACCATTCGTTTTTAAGAATACTTAAAACTATCGAATCACGGCGAACCTCGCTGTTTGCGGTTGGCATGTGGCTTCTTAAAACACCTTCGACTTTACATCCGATGCTTTTCATCGCAGCGATACTTCTTTCGTTGTTATTATCAGCACGGAATTCTACACGTTCCATTCCCAAAGTTTCGAAGGCAAATTGAAGTAATAAGAATTTACAATGTTTGTTAAGACCGGTACCTCTAAAAGCAGAGCCGTACCAGGTGTAGCCTAATTGTAAAGTTTTATATTGAAGCTGAATATCATAAAAACGAGTCGAACCTGCATATTTTTGAGATTTTTTATCGAAAACGATAAATGGGAATTCTCTTTTTTCTTCTCTTGCTTTTAGTGCCGACTCAACATAATTAATGAGGTTTTCTTTTCCATCTGCTCCTACTAAAGAATATTTCCAGGTTTCTGGTTCGTTGATGGAGATTTCTAATAGATTTTCGATGTCGGTGGGTTCTAGCGGACGAAGTAAAACCATTTCGTCTTCGAGTACTACATTTTGAGGAAAATTCAAATTCATGTCTACCTTATTTTGGATGAATACAAAGAAACGAAGTTCTTTTAAACATTGATCATATGAACTGTCAAAAATGATCGAATAAAAATTAAAAACCAAGTTTTACAACCAACCGCATTTGTGCTTATTTCAGTCAAAAATTAACAAAATTTAACTTATTAACATTCAATAATTTATTCTTTTTATTTCATTAATTTCGTTGTAAGATCAATAACCAAATTAGTTAAAATAAAAATCAAGTTTCAACTACAAAAGCCAAACCATGAAATCAAACCCTTTTTTAATACTTCTCTTTGTTTTTTTTACTGGATTTTATTCTTATTCGCAAAATCAGAATAAAACAAGCCAGTCGAAGGAATTTAAGGTAGAATTTGAACAGTTTACATTAGATAACGGACTAAATGTAATTTTTCATATTGATCGATCTGATCCGGTTGTTGCTGTCGCTTTGACCTGTCATGTAGGATCAGCCAGAGAGACTACAGGCCGTACTGGATTTGCCCATTTATTTGAACATTTACTTTTTCTCGAATCAGAAAACTTAGGAAAAGGAGGACTTGATAAAATGAGCGCACGAATTGGTGGCTCTGGTGCGAATGGTTCAACAAGCAGAGATCGTACGAATTATTATCAAACGGTACCTAAAGATGCTTTGGAAAAAATGATTTGGGCCGAAGCCGATAAACTGGGTTATTTTATTAACACTGTAACAGATCCTGTTCTTTCCAAAGAAAAACAAGTAGTTAAAAATGAAAAAAGACAGAGTTACGATAATAGACCTTACGGAAATACTTTTGCCGTAATTGATAAAAATCTATATCCTGCTTCACATCCGTATAGCTGGGAAGTTATTGGTTCTTTGGAAGATTTACAAAATGCGACATTAGATGACGTAAAAAACTTCTACAATCGCTGGTATGTGCCTAATAATGTAACGTTAACCATTGCTGGTGATTTTGATACAAATCAAGCAAAAAAATGGGTGGAAAAATACTTTGGCGAAATAAAACGTGGCGTAGATATTCCGAATATGGAGAAGCAACCTGTAACGCTTACAGCATCTAAAAAACTTTATTATGAAGATAATTTTGCCCGTTTACCGCAATTAACTATTACATGGCCATCTGTTTATAAATATCACCCTGATAGTTATGCCTTAGAAGTTTTGGCCAATTACCTTTCAAGGGGTAAAAAAGCACCTCTATACAAAACACTTGTAGAAGACAAAAAATTGACTGACGATGTCGATATGTCTCAATATAATTCTGAAATAGCGGGACAGTATCTCGTTCAGGTTACTGCTTTTGATAAAACAAATTTAAATGAAGTACAAAAAGGAATAAACGAATCGTTTAAAAATTTTGAAGCCGAAGGAATTTCACAACAGGATTTAAACAGAATTAAAGCCACACAGGAAACCGCCTTTTACAATGATTTAGCAAGTGTTCTGGGAAAAGGATTTCAATTGGCCCAATATAAGATTTATGCGGGAACGCCAGATTATATTAATCAGGATATAAAAAATATTCTTGCAGTAACTTCTGAAGATGTTACGCGGGTTTATAATACATATATAAAAGGAAAACATTTTGTAGCTACGAGTTTCGTACCAAAAGGTCAGGCCAATTTAGCTTTGGAAGGTTCTGAGTTAGCTGTGCTTGAGGAAGAAAAAATAATTAACGGTAAAGAGGATACTTTTGATGCCAGTATTGCAGCTACGTATAAAAAAACACCTTCAGCTTTTGACAGAAGTGTAGAGCCTCCCTACGGAGAAAGCCCTAATGTAAAATTGCCTGTGGTCTGGAAAAAGAAATTATCATCTGGTATAAACGTTTTGGGAATTGAAAACCATGAAGTACCTCTTGTTCAGTTTCAATTACAAATTAAGGGCGGAATGCTTTTAGAAACTGCAAATAAAATAGGCATTTCTAATATGATGGCAGAATTGATGACAAAAGGAACAAAAAACAAAACACCTGAACAATTAGAAAATGCAATCGAAAGTCTTGGTGCAGTAATTAAAGCCTATGCAACTGATGAAGCTGTTTTTATTAAGGGAAATACACTGGCAAAGAACTATAACGAAACAATGAAACTGGTTCAGGAAATAATACTTCAACCACGTTGGGATGCAAAAGAATTTGATTTAATCAAACAAAGTACTTTAAGCAAAATTCTACAGCAAAAAGCAAGTCCAAACGATATTGCAGACAATGAGTTTAAAAAAATAATTCACGGCGAAGCATCTATTCTGTCCAATAACAATATTGGAACCGAGAATTCTGTAAAAAACACTACTATTGAAGATTTGAAAAACTACTATACGAAGAATATTTCTCCCTCTGTTTCTAATTTTCAAATTGTTGGTGCCATTTCGGAGTCAGATGTGAATAGTTCATTAAATTCATTAAATGAAGAATGGAAGTCGAAAGATATTATTATTCCTAAAATAGAAAGCACAAAAGGAGTAGCCAAATCAAAAATTTATTTTTATGACGTTCCTGATGCAAAACAATCTGTTATTCGAATAGGATATCTTGCTCTTGCCGCTACTGACAAAGATTTTTATCCTGCCAAAGTAATGAATTACCGTTTGGGAGGAGGTGGCTTTGCCTCTGAACTGACACAACAATTAAGAGAAGGAAAAGGATATACGTATGGTATTTCATCTATGTTTGAAGGTTCAAACAACAAAGGTTCATTTTCTATTGAAAGTGGTGTACGATCTAACATAACCTATGAATCAATTAGTTTGATAAAAGAAATAACAGAGCAGTACGGTAAAAAATTCAGCAAGAGCGATCTTGATGTCACTAAAGACTTTTTAATTAAAAGTAATGCAAGGGCATTTGAAACTTTATCAGCTAAACTGAATATGCTTTATGAGATCGGCAACTATAACTTTCCAAATGACTATGCTAAACAGCGTGAAAACATTGTAAAAGGTATGACAATTGAGGAGATTCAAAAACTTGCCGACAAATATTTAAACGTAAATGAAATGATTTATGTAGTAGCAGGTGACGCAAAAACGCAGCTGCCAAAATTAGAACAAGTTGGTTTTGGAGCACCAATTCTTTTAAATCCATCGACAGAAATGGCGAAAAATTAGAATTGCATATAAATAAAAACTGTCCCTAAAATTGGGACAGTTCTTTATAATTATTCGCTCATTTCATCGTAACGTTCCGGCACTTGCGGGTCGTATAACGGGCATTTGAATTCTTCCATTAGCTCGACCAGCTTATTCATGGTTTTGCCTTCGGTTCCGTAACAGTCGATTTTGATGCTTTGTGGAGTTGAAATAACCTGGAATGCACCTTTACCTTTTGTGTTTTGCCAGCTGTTCTCATCTACTTTTTCCCATTCTGAGAATACTGAAGCGATTCGGTTAAAGATTACCTCGACCGGAAGTGTTTCTAATCCCTCAACTTCTTCTTTTTCAAGAAGTGCTTCATAAACTTCATGATGATTTAAATAAATCTCATCCAAATATCTCCAAAAAAGTAGTTCGTACATGAGTGATATGTTTTTTAAACCATATAAGCGATACAAGTCCATTAAAGTTTTTCTGAAGCTTATTAAACGAACTTATATACTTATATGGTGAAATATTTTTTAATATTCAAAAGTTCCGTATTCGCTGCTAATTGTCAATTTCTTAGCATCAGCTGCTTCTACTCTACCAACGATTTGTGCATCTACATTGAATGATTTTGAAATCGCAATAATATCCTGAGCAATATTTTCAGGAACATAGATTTCCATACGGTGACCGCAATTGAAAACCTGATACATTTCTTTCCAATCGGTTTTTGATTGTTCCTGAATTAACTTGAACAATGGTGGAATCGGGAATAAATTATCTTTTATAATGTGTAAATTTTGAACGAAATGAAGAATTTTAGTCTGCGCTCCTCCACTGCAATGTACCATTCCGTGAATTTCATTTGGCGTATAAGTATCTAAAATTTTCTTGATAATTGGCGCATAAGTTCTTGTTGGAGAAAGTACCAGCTGACCAGCGTTTATTGGACTGTTCTCTACTTCATCTGTTAGATTTACCTGACCTGAATAAATTAATTCTTCAGGAACAAGAGCATCATAACTTTCCGGATATTTTTTAGCTAAATATTTTCCGAATACATCGTGACGTGCCGATGTCAATCCGTTACTTCCCATTCCGCCATTATAGCCTTTTTCGTAAGTTGCCTGACCAAAAGATGCCAAACCAACAATTACATCGCCTGCTTTAATATTGGCATTATCAACAACATCGCTGCGTTTCATACGAGCTGTTACGGTCGAATCTACAATAATAGTGCGAACTACATCTCCAACATCGGCAGTTTCTCCACCTGTTGAATGAATGGTTACACCGAAAGATTTTAGTTCGTTGATTAATTCTTCTGTTCCGTTGATAATGGCCGAAATAACTTCAGCAGGAATTAAGTTTTTATTTCTTCCTATAGTAGAAGAAAGCAGGATATTATCTGTTGCACCAACACATAATAAATCATCAATATTCATGATTAAAGCATCCTGAGCAATTCCTTTCCAAACTGAAATATCGCCAGTTTCTTTCCAGTACATATACGCCAAAGACGATTTTGTTCCGGCTCCGTCAGCGTGCATAATTAAGCAATGATCTGAATCCTGAGTTAAGTAATCAGGGACAATTTTGCAGAATGCCTGAGGAAATAAACCTTTATCAATATTTTTAATGGCGTTGTGTACGTCTTCTTTTGATGCTGAAACACCTCTTTGCGCGTACCTTTTGCTAGAATCTGAACTCATGAAAATTAGTTTGTGTTGATGTGATGCAAAGATAATCCCTTTTTTTAATTCTTTGATTGATTCGGATGTTGATTGTAAAAAAGTTTGCCACGAATTACACAAATTTTCACTAATTTTTTTCTTAAAAAGCAAAAATCATCCTTATCGGATGATTTTTGCATGCTTTAAATACTTTTCGCAAATAGTAAAAAACAAATTCGTGTAATTAGTCGCTTAAAAACTATTTAGTAAACAATAATTCTCTGTACTTAGTTAGTGTCCAGCTTTCGTCGTCTACTAATAATTCTAATTTATCACAGTGATTGCGGATATCTTCAAAATAAGGTTTTACATTATTACAATACACTTCAGCCATTTTTTGGGCATCAGTCAATTGATTAGCTTTCTTTCTTTCATTCGTCATGGCTAATACTTTAGAATTGATTCCTTCAATATGGCCTGAAATTTCTTTAATCAAAACAATTTGCTCTTTGGCAATGGTTTCGAATTCTTTTCCGAAAATCTCTTTTAGGCCTTTTACATTCTCAATTAATGTATTTTGGTAACGAATCGCTGTTGGAATAACATGATTTCTGGAAATATCCCCTAAAACTCTTCCTTCAATCTGGATTTTTTTAGTGTATTCTTCCAATTCAATTTCGTAGCGGGCTTCCGCTTCAACATGATTTAAGATTCCTAATTCATCAAACAAATCAAGTGCTTGCTTAGAAACTTTTGCTTTAATAGCTTCAGGAGTAGTTTTAAAATTACTTAAACCTCTTTTAGCTGCTTCTTTTTCCCAGGCGTCGCTATAACCGTCACCTTCAAAAAGTATTTTTTTAGATTGTTTAATGTATTCTCTTAAAACATTAAAGATGGCGTCATCTTTTTTCATGTCTTTAGTGTCAATCAAATTGTCAACTTCGATTTTAAAGTCTTTCAATTGTTTGGCAACAATTGCATTCAGCGTTGTCATAGCATTAGAACAGTTTGCATTTGAACCGACTGCTCTAAACTCAAATTTATTTCCTGTAAAGGCAAAAGGCGATGTTCTGTTTCTGTCTGTATTATCTAAAAGAACGTCCGGAATTTTACCTACCACATTCAGTTTTAAATCGGTTTTTTCTTCCGGTGATAATTTCCCGGTAGTTACACTTTCTAATTCAGATAAAACCTTAGTTAATTGTGCTCCAATAAAAACAGAGATGATTGCCGGTGGTGCTTCATTGGCTCCTAACCTGTGGTCATTACTTGCTGTTGCGATAGAGGCTCTTAATAAAGTTTCGTAATCGTTAACCGCTTTTATGGTATTAATAAAGAAAGTCAAGAATTGTAAATTACTCATGGGTGTCTTACTCGGACTCAATAAATTAACTCCGGTATCAGTTGCCAACGACCAGTTGTTGTGTTTTCCTGAACCGTTTACACCCTTAAAAGGTTTTTCGTGGAATAACACTTTAAAATCATGGCGCTCTGCCACTCTTTGCATCACATCCATTAATAAAGAGTTGTGATCAACGGCTAAATTTGTTTCTTCGAAAATAGGTGCCAACTCAAATTGATTTGGTGCCACCTCGTTATGACGCGTTTTTACCGGAATCCCTAACAACATACATTCCTGCTCTAAATCTCTCATATAGGTTAAGGCACGAGTTGGAATAGAACCAAAATAATGATCATCAAGCTGTTGTCCTTTTGCAGAAGTATGTCCTAATAAGGTTCTTCCTGTCATCATTAAATCAGGACGTGAATTAGCCAAAGCTTTATCAATAAGGAAATATTCCTGCTCCCAACCTAAAGTTGCTGTTACCTTTTTTACATTTTTATCAAAATAACGGCATACTTCCGTCGCCGCTTCATCCATTGCAGATAATGCTCTTAATAATGGAATTTTATTATCTAAAGCCTCACCTGTGTAAGCGATAAAAACCGTTGGAATACATAAAGTTGTACCATATATAAATGCTGGTGAAGTTGGATCCCAAGCCGTATAACCTCTGGCTTCGAATGTATTTCTGATTCCTCCATTCGGGAAACTTGATGCATCAGGCTCTTGCTGAACCAATTGAGCTCCGCCAAATTTTTCTACAGGGTCACTTCCGTCATATGATGTTTCAAAAAAAGCATCATGTTTTTCTGCTGTTGTTCCTGTAAGCGGCTGAAACCAGTGCGTATAATGCGTAACACCTTTGGCCAAAGCCCATTCTTTCATTCCCATGGCAATATAATCTGCCAGTTTTCTGTCTATTTTAGTTCCGTGCTGAATTGCATCCCTAACTCCCTTTAAAGCATCTGAAGTTAAATATTGCTTCATTGCTTTCTCATTAAATACATTGGATCCAAAAATGTTAGACTTTCTATCAATTTCTTCAAAATGTACTGGCTTTCTTGTCGAAGCTTCTTTTAAAGCTTGGAAACGTAATGTTGACATGTATATAAGTTTAAAGATTCGTAATAAATTTCACTAAAAAAAGAGGAACAAATATAAGCAATAAAAGAGGCTATTTGAAAGATATATTTTGGAAATTTATGTGGTAATATTTCAACAGAAGGTCGTTTTTTTAAAGAATAATGAATTCAATTTAAAGAAATGTAACAAAATACACCGGTATTATTCATTAAATAAACATTTTTTCATAATTCCTTAACTCAGAAATTCAAAAAACTCCCGTAATTATTACGAATTTATTTTTTTATAGTGTTAAAAATTGCTTTTTTAAAAATATACCCCCATCTAAATTGCGCTTCTCTAAAAAATTATACTCCGTAAAACAAAATAGCCCCCTAATTTTTAGGACTAAAAAAATAAATCTATATTTGACCCAGCGAAAAAAAACAAAAAAATAAATTATATTATTATGGCTAAAATTAAGTTAGAGTACATTTGGTTAGATGGATATGAACCAACTCAAAATCTTAGAAGTAAAACTAAAGTTGAAGAACACGAAAATTTCAAAGGAACATTAGAAGAACTTGGAAACTGGTCATTTGATGGTTCATCAACAAAACAAGCAGAAGGTGGTTCTTCAGACTGTCTTTTAGTTCCTGTTGCAATTTACCCAGATCCAACACGTATTAACGGATATTTAGTTATGTCTGAAGTTATGTACGCTGATGGAACACCACACCCTTCTAACGGAAGAGCTACAATTGATGATGATAATGAAGATTTTTGGTTTGGTTTCGAACAAGAATATTTCATCATGGATACTAAAACTTTATTGCCATTAGGTTTCCCTGTTGGAGGATATCCTGCTCCACAAGGTATGTACTACTGCTCTGTTGGTGGAAAAAACACTCACGGAAGAAAATTAGTAGAAGAGCATGCTGACTTATGTATCGCTGCCGGAATTAACTTTGAAGGTATTAACCAAGAGGTTGCTTGCGGACAATGGGAGTTCCAATTATTCGCTAAAGGTGCTAAAAAAGCCGGAGACGAAATTTGGGTTGCTCGTTACTTATTAGATCGTTTGACTGAGAAATATGGTTACTATATTGAATATCACCCAAAACCATTAGGAGATACAGACTGGAATGGTTCAGGTATGCATGCTAACTTCTCTAACGAGGTGTTAAGAACATGTGGAGATCAAGCAACTTACGAAAGAATTTGCGAGGCTTTCCGTCCTGTTACTGCTGAGCACATTGCTGTTTACGGAGCTTACAACGACCAACGTTTAACTGGTAAACACGAAACTGCATCTATCCACGATTTCTCTTATGGAGTTTCAGACAGAGGATGTTCTATCAGAATTCCTTTAATGACTGTTCAAAAAGGATGGAAAGGTTGGTTAGAAGACAGAAGACCAGCTTCAAACGGAGACCCATACAAAATTGCCGCAAGAATTATCAAAACTGTAAAATCAGCACTATAATTCAAAGCTTACATTATACCGAAAAGTGCCATCTCAATTGATGGCACTTTTTTTTATTTTATATTAATTTGGGGAGAACTTTTTCAAATAATTAATTTTTAAGTTAAACTTCAAAACCTATCTTTGTAAATCATTTAAAATTATCTCATAATGGTTTGGATTTTCTTTTTATTGGCCGTAATTATTATTCTTGCTTTAGATTTAGGCGTTTTCAACAAAACACCTCATATCATTAGTACAAAAGAAGCAAGCAAATGGACATTGATTTGGGTAACACTGTCATTTGCCTTTTCAGGAGTTATCTACTGGCTTTATACTACAGATTATATTGCCAATCCTGATGGTCTTAAACCTGCAGTCGCTTCTATGAAGTTTATTACAGGTTACTTAATTGAGCTATCCTTAAGCGTTGATAATATTTTTGTGATTGCAATTATTTTTGCTTCGTTTAAGATTCCGCAAAAATACCAACACCGTGTTTTATTTTGGGGAATTCTTGGAGCGATTGTTTTCCGTGGATTAATGATCTTCTTCGGAGTAATGCTGATCAATAAATTTACCTGGACTACTTACTTATTTGGTGCGTTCTTAATTTTTACTGCTCTAAAAATGTTGTTCTCTGGTGAAGATGAAGATTTTCATCCAAAAGATTCTTTCGTATACAAAACATTAGGAAAAATTATTCCGATTACATCTGAAACAGATGGGGAGAAATTTTTCATCCCTACAAAAACTGCAAAAAGAGCCGCAACTCCATTGTTTGTTGCCTTAATTGTTATTGAAGTAATGGATGTTTTATTTGCTGTTGATAGTGTTCCTGCAATTCTTGCTATTACTTCTGACCCGTTTTTAGTGTTCAGTTCTAATATTTTTGCAATTCTTGGATTACGTTCTATGTATTTCTTCCTAGCGAATATGCTGGCGAAATTCAGTTATTTAGAATACAGTCTTGTTGCCATTTTAGCTTTTGTTGGATTAAAAATGATTCTACACGATTTCATCCATGTTCCGGAATGGGCTTCTTTAGGTTTTATTGCACTTTCTCTTTTAGTGGGAATTATGGTTTCTCTTAAATTTGGTAAAGAAAAAGAACTGACAGATTTGGATTTAGATTAGTTTTATGAATATATACTTCAGAAAAAAAGGAGATCAATTGATCTCCTTTTTTTATTTATTTGATTTACAATTTAATTGATTTTATATTACTATCATCAATATTGTATTTTTTAATTACCGCATTGTAATCTGAAAAACTAGATTTGTTAGCAGATTTAGCTGTACCTGTTAAATATCCTGGAATAATTACAATTCTAAATGTTTGATTCAATCTAAGAGCAGTTGAAACACCTGCTAAATCAAATCCATCCATATAAATACTAACATCTCTTACAGTAAAATTATAATTATATCCAAAATCCAATGTTCCATCAGGCAAATAATACAACTCAGGTGTTAATTTCCAAACAGGGGCACCATTATCGGTACCATCTTGTCGATACAACAACACCATATCAGATGATAAAATTGCAGGATCTAAAGGAATTATTGGGTTATAACCATTAGCATCAGTAAATGAAACACCTTTAACCTGATAAACTTCAGCCTCTACATTAACTCCATCTTGTCCCGGAGGCCCTTCTGGTCCTTCACAGCTTGAAAATGCAACTAATCCAACAACTGCAAAGAGTGTAAGTATCTTTTTCATAATATTTGTTTTTTTTAAGTTTTATATATAAAGGTACTTCCAAAAACCAAACCAAAAAATAAATTACATAACTTTTTTTTTAATCTTTTTATACTATTTTGCATTTCATGCCACCTTTTAAAATATAATACTTTAACAATCAAAGGCTAATATTAAAAAAAACTTCAAAAAAAAGCATCCGATTTTAACGGATGCTTTTAAATAAAATTTTATAAATAATTAATTACCATCGGAAATAATTTTTTTAGAACTACTGCCTTTACTTGTGGTAATTTTAAGAATGTAAACCTGGAATTTACCTACATAGAAATCAATATTGAAATTGTACTCTTTACCAGAGTAAGAGTCTGTATCCGTTTTTGAAGATAACAGTACTCCAGATGTATTGAATAATTCAATTTTAACATCACTTGCATATTCAAAATTATAACGAATTGTGATGTAGTTTTTAAATGGCATTGGATAAGCATCAAAATCTGCTTTTTTACCTCCTTTACCAGTCTCTTCAACTACAGTTGTTTCTGGTGTGGTTGGTTGCGTAACTATCGTTTCTTCAGTAGCGACACAGGCAAGAGGTTGTATGTTGTATCCTATTGAAATTCTACATTCATCAAATACATTATTGATCAGGTCTACTAAATTGGCAATATCAGAAAGAGAAAGTCCGTAAGTATCTCCACCTCCAAGTGCCTGATTGGCCAAATTGAACAGATCACCAACAGTTTTACCTCCACCTAATTTACTCACTACATTATTCGGAATAGTGTAATAAGTATACTCATTACTTACCGTTCCGTCAGGATTACAAGTACGCACTTTTGGATTTTTAGATCCACAGCCACCTTCAGGTTCTGCTACTGCCAATATACCTGCCTGTAATTTGAAATTGCCTAACTCACTATCAATACCTAAATTAAGACCTAAAGTAATAGTTTGAGCCAATAAGGTATTATTGATCGTTCCTTTTTTAAGGTATGATGGTGGCAATGCACTTATTTGAGGATTCCCGCTTAGTAAAACTTTACTTGCTCCTCCTCCCGGTAAAACGGCAATCACAGCATCAATATCAACTGGATTGTTAGACACTAAAACAGATTTTCCTACTAATCCAATTCTCATTGTTCCACCTGGATAAGTACTTAATGATTTCGCAATAAGCGCTTTGGTAGTATAAGTAACTCCTCCAGCACATGCCATACCTCCTACATTTCCATAATATCCCTGAGTATAAGTACAAATTGGAGTGGTACATGGCGTAATCAAAAATGTTGAAGTTTTTGTAACAGTTTCACATCTGTTGGAAACAATATACTCAATAACTAATGGTACTCCTATTTGAGGTTTTACAAACTGAGATAAATCTGTAGCGTCAACATTTCCAAGACACCCTCCAGTAAATTTGAAACCTGAGATCCACGCAGCAAATGCAGCATCAACATCTTCACCACAAACAACTGTTTTATCAGCAGGACGTTCAACGCTTAGTAAATCACTTTTAAGAATCGTAAAATCTCTGGTAATTGTATTACTATAACATTTATCAGTGATCATAAAACTTACCGTTACTGTACCTCCTTCGCATAAAGTTGGCAAAATTGGATCTCCAACAAAAGTGCCTTTTGGATCACAACCGCCTGTTACGCCAAAACCTAATTTGAAAGTTTCAAATGCAGCATTCAAAGCAGCCTGATCCGCATAAGCGCAAGCTGATGCATTTACAGGATCTGGTGATTGCGGAACTACAGCTGCAGGAG
>NZ_JAUTYT010000050.1:0-542 GCF_041946075.1 Flavobacterium sp. LAR06
CCTGTCTGGGTCAGCGTCCAGGTTCCTGACGGCAGATTGTTAAAAGTAATGCTTCCTGTAGCAACTGAACACGTAGGATGAACAATAGTGCCAAGTGTAGGCTGATTGGGAAGTATCGGGATCTCATTTATTATAACATCCGCTGAAAGGGAAGACCGGCATCCCTGATCATTCACTACCGTATAGTTATAACTTCCCGGCAGAAGATTCTCAAGGACAATAAATCCTCCCGAACCCGTAACTACCATATTACTCATTCCTGTTTGCTGCAAGGTCCAGTTCCCCACAGGCAGACCACTAAGCTCAACCTTACCACCACTATCACAGGTTGGATCCGTAATAACACCCACTATCGGGGCTGCGGGGGTAGCAGGTTGTGTATTGATAATAACAGCAGATGAAAGGGAAGATACACAACCAGAAGAATTGGTAACCGTAAAATTATAAGTACCCGTTGACAATCCTGAAATACTATAACTCTCTCCGATTCCCGAAATCGAACCCGGATTAATAGTCCAGCTTCCTAACGGCAATCCGCTAAG
>NZ_JAUTYT010000051.1:0-542 GCF_041946075.1 Flavobacterium sp. LAR06
AGGCGAAATGGCCGAGAACCAGTTCCGCGTTGGCCTGGTACGTGTTGAGCGTGCGGTCAAAGAGCGTCTGTCGATGGCAGAAAGCGAAGGCCTCATGCCGCAAGACCTGATCAACGCCAAGCCAGTGGCTGCGGCAGTGAAAGAGTTCTTCGGTTCCAGCCAGCTGTCCCAGTTCATGGACCAGAACAACCCGCTGTCCGAGATCACCCACAAGCGCCGTGTTTCTGCACTGGGCCCGGGCGGTCTGACGCGTGAGCGTGCCGGCTTTGAAGTACGTGACGTACACCCGACTCACTACGGTCGTGTATGCCCGATTGAAACGCCGGAAGGTCCGAACATCGGTCTGATCAACTCCCTGGCCGCCTATGCGCGCACCAACCAGTACGGCTTCCTCGAGAGCCCGTACCGTGTGGTGAAAGACGCCCTGGTCACCGACGAGATCGTGTTCCTGTCCGCCATCGAAGAGGCCGATCACGTGATCGCTCAGGCTTCGGCCACGATGAACGACAAGAAAGTCCTGGTCGACGAGCTGGTAGCTGTTC
>NZ_JAUTYT010000052.1:0-539 GCF_041946075.1 Flavobacterium sp. LAR06
GGTCAGCAGTGCAACTTGCACTTCTGGCGAACCAGTGTCACCAACAGCTTGCTGATAGTCAGCTACGATTTGTGCTTTTTCTTGAACGTCGAGAGCCATGAGGCAATCCTTTTTTCAGGAAACCATCCAAAGGACGGTTTCAACAGGCCAGGGACAAATCCCTGTATCTAAAAATGAGTAGTGACCGTGCCTGTTAACAGCCACCCTCGTTCGGTCATTCTGACCGAATCAGCCGACGCGGCGCGATGCGCCCGTCTTCGCTCACTTCACCGATACCGATAAAGCGACCGTTGTGATCTTGTACCCGCACCATGCCGAACTTCGGCGCATCCGGAGCGCGTACCGGTTGGCCGTTAAGCCAGTAGAACGCGCTCGCTTCCGAGAACTGCAACAGTGGCCAATCCAGCAGGCCGCTGTCCGATGGCATCAGGAAGCGGTCGACTGCTTCGTTGCCGCCCTCGGCATGTACCGCTTCCAGCTCTTCCAGGGTGACTGTCTGGGCCAGCGTGAAAGGCCCGGCCTGGGTCCGTCGCAATTCA
>NZ_JAUTYT010000053.1:0-538 GCF_041946075.1 Flavobacterium sp. LAR06
TCCCGCGCCCTGGCCAAGGCCGACCCGGGCAAGCTGCATGACCTGCACATGATCATGCCCAGCGTCGGTCGCTCCGAGCACCTGGACCTGTTCGAACGCGGCATTGCGCGCAGACTCGACTTCTCGTTCGCCGGCACCCAGAGCCTACGCATCAGCCAGTTGCTCGAAGACGGCCTGCTGGAAATCGGCGCGATCCACACCTACATCGAGCTCTATGCGCGACTGGTGGTGGACCTGATTCCCAACGTCGTGCTCTCGGCCGGTTTCATGGCCGACCGCGCCGGCAACATCTACACCGGCCCAAGTACCGAAGACACGCCCGCGTTGATCGAACCGGCCGCCTTCAGCGACGGCATTGTCATCGTCCAGGTCAACCAATTGGTGGACGATGTCAGCGATCTGCCTCGCGTGGACATCCCCGCGTCCTGGGTCGACTTCGTGGTGGTGGCGGACAAGACGTTCTACATCGAGCCGCTGTTCACCCGCGACACACGCCATATCAAGCCTGTGCACGTATTGATTGCGATGATGGCGATCC
>NZ_JAUTYT010000054.1:0-537 GCF_041946075.1 Flavobacterium sp. LAR06
GTACCGGCGGTTCGCGGATGTTCATCAAGGTCGGCTCGCAAGTCACCGTCAGCGACCTGCTGCATGGCATCATCATTCAGTCGGGCAACGACGCCAGTGTTGCGCTCTCCGAGCACATCGCCGGCAGCGAAGACGCGTTCGCCGACATGATGAACAAAACCGTGGCTGACCTGGGCATGACCAACAGCCACTTCATGAACCCGACCGGCCTGCCGAACCCCGAGCACTACTCGTCGGCGCACGACATGGCCGTGCTGGCTCGCGCGATCATCCACGAAGACCCGGCTCACTATGCGATCTACTCGCAGAAAGAGTTCTTCTGGAACGGCATCAAGCAGCCTAACCGCAACCTGCTGCTGTGGCGCGACAAGACCGTCGACGGTCTGAAAACCGGTCACACCGACGAAGCCGGCTACTGCATGGTGTCTTCGGCCGTGCGTGATGGCATGCGCCTGATCGCCGTGGTGTTTGGCACCAACAGCGAAGTGGCCCGTGCTGCTGAAACCCAGAAGCTGCTGACTTACGGTTTCCGCTTCT
>NZ_JAUTYT010000055.1:0-536 GCF_041946075.1 Flavobacterium sp. LAR06
GCCGGTCGCGTCCGCCGTACCGGCTGACATCCACCCCCTGGTCGTAGTCATGCAGTTGCACCAGAGCCCAACCACCCAGAGTGAAGTGCCCGCCCAATAGCACGCTCAATCGGCCGTCCAGCAGCGCCTGCAACGCAGTCGGTGAGTTGTTGATGGCGCTGAACAGCACGTCCTTGCCTGGCTGGCCTCCGGTTTCGGCGTACGCCTGCATGGCACCGAAGGCCATTTCATCGTTGGCCGACCAGACCAGCGAGGTTTTCGGGTAGCGCTTGAACAACAATCTGGCTTGTTCGCAGGCTCGTTGACGGCTCCAGCCGCCATACACCATTTGGCGCAAACGAACTTCCGGGTGTTCGGCCAATGCCCGCATCATGCCCTTCTCACGCTGTTGCGCGGCTGGCGTGATCTTCAGGCCGGAGAAGGCCACGAGGTCAATGACCTGACCGGGCGCGGCCGGGCGATGCAGGCGAATCAGCTCCTTGAGCATCAAGTAGCCGCCCTCCTCATTGTTAGGCACCAGACTGCCCAACCAGTCG
>NZ_JAUTYT010000056.1:0-533 GCF_041946075.1 Flavobacterium sp. LAR06
CGATGGCCGGGTCAGCCATTCGCTGGCCGAGCACCAATGGCAATGCGCCCGCGCCGTTCCCCAGGTCACCGCCCACGCAGAGCAAATCACCCGGCTGTGCGCCGCTGCGGGTCAACGCCAGACCGGCCGGCACCCGACCGAACACGGTCATGGTCAGGCTCAATGGCCCGCGGGTGGTATCGCCGCCCACCAACGCCACACCGCAATTTTGCGCCATGAGGTTCAAACCACGGGCGAAAGCTTCCAGCCAATCGGAATTTTCCGTCGGCAAGGTCAAGGCAAGGGTAAAGGCAACGGGGGCGGCGCCCATGGCAGCCAGGTCACTGACGGCCACGGCCAGCGAGCGCTGACCGAGCAGAAACGGATCGCAGGGGTCGGCGAAATGCACACCGGCCACCAGCGTATCGGTAGAAATCGCCAACTGCTCCCCGGGAGGAACAGCCAGCAAGGCGCAGTCATCGCCGATCCCGAGGGCAACGCCTTCGCCGCCCTGCGCACAAGGCGCGGCGGCAAAGAAATTGCGGATCAGCTCA
>NZ_JAUTYT010000057.1:0-531 GCF_041946075.1 Flavobacterium sp. LAR06
ATAACCTGCGTCAGGCCGATGCTCTCCATGTACTGCGCCGTGCCCGCCAGACCATAACCACCGAACGCGCCGAACAGTTTCTGCGCACCGTGGGCCGCGAAGATGATGCCGACGAAAATCCGCAGGACAGTCAAGCCATAGCCGGCGCGGGTAAACAGAACCTTGTTGATCAGTGTGCTCATGCTGTGTCATCCATTGTGGAGTTGAGTAGTGGGTTGGCCGCTATATTAATCAGTAAAAACCCTGTTAAAAGCGCAATTAATCCGCCATAACAATCAGTTTATTCGATCATTTACGCAGGGCAACTTTCTGCCCCTGGGGCTCCAACGACTCCCGCTCCCGATCGAACGCCAAGTAATACTTGTTCACGCTATTAACATAGCTGACAGCGCCCATTCCCACCTGCTCCATGGCAATGCGCTCGACCTGGAAAAACCACTGATCAGGATTCAGGCCCCGCCGCCGAGCCTCGGCGCGCATGCCCTGGACCCGTTCCGGTCCCATGTTGTAGGCCGCCAGCACGAATGCCAT
>NZ_JAUTYT010000058.1:0-530 GCF_041946075.1 Flavobacterium sp. LAR06
TGAACAGCCGTAAAGGCCCGGCCGTGCGTGCAACTCGCGCCCAGGCAGATCGGGTTCTATACAAGGCAGCTGTCCGCGAAATTCTGGAAAACCAGCCGAACCTGTGGATATTTCAACAAGCAGCCGATGACCTGCTCGTCGAGCAGGAACAAGTACGTGGTGTCGTCACTCAAATGGGCCTGCGTTTTTTCGCCGATTCCGTGGTGTTGACCACTGGCACCTTCCTCGGTGGACTTATCCACATCGGTTTGCAGAACTTTTCCGGCGGTCGCGCCGGTGATCCACCATCGATCGCACTGGCTCACCGTCTGCGTGAACTGCCATTGCGTGTGGGTCGTTTGAAAACCGGTACTCCGCCGCGTATCGACGGTCGGTCTGTGGATTTCTCGGTGATGACCGAGCAGGCCGGCGATACGCCGATTCCAGTGATGTCGTTCATGGGCTCCAAGGAGCAGCACCCACGACAGGTCAGCTGCTGGATCACCCACACCAACGCGCGCACTCACGAAATCATTGCCGCGAACCTCGAC
>NZ_JAUTYT010000059.1:0-524 GCF_041946075.1 Flavobacterium sp. LAR06
TATGGCACCTCGGCAGCGGGGGCGAAGCCCTGGATAAAATCCGCCAGGTCACTGCCGTAGTCGTGGAGCAGCGGGCTGATCGGTGGGTACACCTGGATATATACCCCGGCCATGGCCCGAAAAAAATGGTCGCCCACCAGTTGCCGGGTCACCGGATAACTGTCGGCTAGGGCATTGATCAACGAGCTGTGGACGTTGTTGCGATACACCGCAAAACGGCTGGCCGGGTCGGCGCCGTTGCGGCTGAACACACCTGGCGGGCACGTTTCGTCTGCCGACAACAGGGCGCTGGCAAATGCCTCCTGGCGGCTCATGTGCGCGCCTCCAGCAGAAACCGCTCGGCCTGGCGCGCTTCGGCGTGCAGCACGCTGAAGGCCGGCACCTGGTTGTCGCGCTCGATCAGCGTGGCCACCGGCCCGGTGCGTGTGAGCACGTGCTGATACAGCTGCCATACCGCGTTGTCGATCGGCGCGCCGTGATCATCAATCAGCAGCCGGTCACCGAGGTTGTCGGTGTCTTCGGCA